>NZ_BAABGS010000074.1:0-187074 GCF_039541695.1 Chelativorans composti
CCCTCCCTGCTGTCGCAGAAAGGGAAAGGGTGGACGACTTTTACACCGCCCGCAGCAGCTCCATGCCGCCGCTTCCGTGGACTAGTTTCTCACCGCCGTTCTCACACAACCAGCTTCATTGCCAATTCCCCGCCTGATGTGCCCGTTATCGTCTTGTAAGGGCATGCCCCGTCATCGATGTGCACTCGCGCGCAGGCGCTCCCGCGCCTGCCGGGTGATTTTCCTGCAGTTTATGGCTCGGGGCAGGAGGGTGCAGCTTGCGCATTGGTGGCGGGTAGGGTGGTGGATGCCACCCAAATGGGTAGGCTCTCTTCCCCTTTCGTGGATTGAATGTCCACCTGCGGACCGGCCGATCCACCCTTTGGCCTGCTTGCTGGCGGATGCTGCCATGCACGAAGCTCTGCACGCTCAGGCAACACTTTCCATCACGCGTGTTGCGGCTCATCCAGGGGGGAGTGATGCAGCAAGCCGTTCGCACTGCGGCCAGCCTGAAGAGGGACGTTCGGCCCGCTCCGGTGGCAGCGCAGGTCAGGACCGGCCTTCCCAGGGCCATGCGCGTCGCCATCGTGCATGACTGGTGTCCGGATTTCCGCGGAGGAGAACGGGTGCTGGCGCGCCTCTGCAGGCTCTTTCCCGGCGCCGACGTCTACACGCTTTTCGATTTCCTGCCCCAGTCCATCAAGGACGAGCACTTCCCCGGTGTCCGGTTCACGACTTCGGTCGCCAACCGGCTGCCGGGGGTGCGCAGGTACTATCGCGCGCTGTTTCCGGCCTGTCCGTTTCTCATCGAGCAGTTCGACGTGACGCGCTACGATTTCGTCATCTCCTCGTCTGCCGCCTTCGCGCGCGGGGTGCTGACGCGGCCGGACCAGCCGCATCTGAGTTACGTCCACAGTCCGGTGCGCTACGCCTGGGACGAGCAGTTCTCCTACCTCGAGCAGGGCGGCGTCGGGTTCGGCCCGCGCGGCCTCCTGGTGCGCTGGATGCTCCACCGGCTGCGCATGTGGGACGCGCGCACGGCGCACGGTCCCGACCTCATGCTCGCCAACTCCAGCTATGTGCGCGCCCGGATCGGCAAGATCTACGGGCGTGACGCGGACATCGTGTTTCCGCCCGTCGCAGTTGGCGAAATGCCCTTTCGGGCTGCCAAGGACGGCTATTACGTCACCGCATCCTTTCTCGCGCCCTATAAACGGACCGATCTCGTCATCAAGGCCTTCCGCGCCATGCCGCACCTGCAGCTTGTCGTTGTAGGCGACGGACAGCAGTCCTCCCGGCTCAAGGAGCTCGCGGCGCCCAACATCACATTCACCGGCTATCTCGAGCGCGAGGACTATGTGAACACTATCGCCGGTGCGCGCGCCATGGTCTTCGCGGGCTGCGAGGATTTCGGCATCGCGCTCGCCGAGGCGCAGGCCTGCGGCACGCCGCTGATTGCCTTCGGCAGGGGCGGGGCGACCGACATCGTCCGTCCGCTGGGGCGCATCGGCGACCCGACGGGCATCCTGTTTTCCGAGCAGACGGAAGCGGCAATCATCGCCGCCGTGACGGCCTTCGAGAGAACGGGCGAGGCGATCCGGCCGGAAGCTTGCCGGAGGAACGCGGAACGCTTCTCGGAGGAACGTTTCGACGCGGGAATCCTCGAAGCGGTGCGAAGGGTTCAGGCGATCTGCACCGGTTCGCCGGCCGCCGAAGGCGCTGGCGCGGATGCGGTTGCCGCCATAAGTTCCAGATAGCGGCGGGCTGCACCCCGCCAGCTGAAAGAGCGCGCCCGTTCGATTCCAAGTTCTCTCAGAGACTGGCGCAGGTCCGGTTCGTCGCGCAGGCGGCGGAAGGCGGCGATCCATGCGTCCGCATCATCCGGGTCCGCATAGAGGGCGGCTGTACCGCACACTTCCGGCAAACTGGTGCTGTTGGAGGATACGACCGGACAGCCGAGCGCCATGGCCTCCAGTGGCGGCAGGCCGAAGCCCTCGACACGGGACGGAAACGCCAGACAGAGGGAATCGCGCAGGAGCGCCGCGAGCGCCTCGTCGCCGATGCGTCCGAGGGCGATCACGTTGTCGGGCAGACCCGCCGCAAGATCGCGGGCGAACACCTTCGGGTCGGCTCCGCCGGCGACGGCGATCCTGAAACCTTCCCGTGCCAGCCGGTCCGCCATGCCCAGGATGAGGCCGATGTTCTTGTGCGGGGCGGTGCTGCCGAGCAGCACGATTGTGCGCGGACCCGCTGCCGCCATCGTCTCCTCCGTGTGACGCGGCGTCCAGGCAAGCGCATGCTCGTGCCCATTCGGTATGACCGTAATGGTCCGCCCGGCGCCGATGCCGTGCTCCTGCATGAGTGCCGCGGAATGGTGGGACACGGTGACGATCTGTGCCGCGTGCCTTGCCAGAAGCGGGATCAGCAAACGGTAGACGAGCCGGAAGACGGCAGTGTAGCTCTCCGGCGCAAGCCGCGTGTTTAGATCATGGATGCAGACAATCTGTCGGGACCGCAGCACGGGACCCGTGTTGCAGAGGCTGAGCAGCCATCCGCGCGCCTGGAAGGGAAGCGTCAGCTGCTCCCACAGGTGCCCGGTGAACGGCCCCGCGCGGCGCACGCCAATGACCTTGAGTGGCGGCGGTGTCACTGCGTCGGGGGGCAACAGCAGTTCCACCTCGAAGCGGTCGCGCAGGTCCGCGTTCCCGGCCAGCAGCGCATCCATTTCCGTAAGGATCTGGCGCGCATGACGCTGTACGCCGGTGAGCGGCTGGCTCAGGAACCGCCCGTTAATCGTCCATTGAGATACCATTGGAAAGTCCCCCGCGCCCGAACTGCCTTGTCATGCTGAAATCTTGCGACTCCGGACGGAAAACCGTTTGCGCTTTCCTGGAGCCGCTGCAGCCCGCTGCCAGACTAGCGGATGGGAGAAGGGGGCGGGGATCGCATCAATGGGATAAATCGGGTGTGCTGCAGCCGCCTTGCGCGCGACTTCGGGGGTACCGGCTTCTCCATAAGGATGAGGCGCGAACCTTCTCCGATACCCCCAAGAGATTCCTAGGCACTCCAGGCCACCGCCAGTAGCATTTCCCCGCTATACCAGGAGACATTGCATCGGGCAGGCAAACCGGCGTGACGTCTCGTACCGTGATACGAAGCAAAGAGACGGTACGCCTGGTGCTGCAAAGGGGGGGGCATGACGAACGCGTATGTCGCCGATTTCTCATTGGCGCTCATCAACAGGACGGGTGCTTACTACATTTGCAGGGATCTCATCCGGGGTTTGCTGGATTTGTTCCCGCGCATCCGCTACTGGCGCTTCTTCCGCAAGCACGAACCCGTTGGGATCACCCGCAAGGTGCTTGGCTGGGCGATGCTCATGGAACTGCGCAGGCTAGCGCAGGAGGACAGGCTCACCCCTGAGGATGTGGCCCGGTGCTGTTCGCGCGCCACGGCCCTGCCCACGGTTTACCTGGATCCCCTTTATGTGCTGCGTAACGAACTTCGTCCGGACGATATTGTCCTGTGCCACGATGTGGGGCCGATCACGCATCCTCATCTCTACGACCATGACTCGGTCACGCTCTACAAGCTGGCCTATCGGAAGATCCAGGTCGAGCGGCCCGGCATGGTGTTCGTGTCGGAAACCTCCCGCCGGGAGTTCTCGCACCTTTATGGGAGCGACTATCCTTTCATGGATGTTATTCCCCTTTATGCGCGGAATACCACTGGCGCAGGCCCCGATCACCAGCCGGCCGGAATTGAGCCGCCGTTCCTGCTCACGGTTGCGGCCATCGAGAGGCGCAAGAATCTGGATCGTTGCGTTGCCGCGTTCATTCGCTCGGGCCTTTTCCGGGAGGGGTTTTCCTACGTGTTGTGCGGGCCGCGCGGCTATGCGGCCGAGGAGATCCTGAATCTCGCCGAAACGACGCCGGGAATACAGGTGCTCGGCTATGTGCCCGATGAGGAGCTCCGGTGGCTCTACCGGAACGCGTCCGGATTCGTTCTGCCAAGTCTTCTGGAAGGGGTCGGGCTGACCGCGCTCGAAGCTGGCGCCCATGGGTTGATACCCCTGGTCAGCGCCGACAGCGCCCAGACGGAAGCCGTGGGTGAGGGCGCGCTGGGCGTCGATCCCCTTTCCGTGTCCTCCATCGCCGAGGGCATGGTTAAGCTTGTGAGGATGGATAACGAGGAGCGCGAACACCGCCTCCAGCTCATCAGGCGGCGGGTCGGCATGCTCACGCTGAACCGTTTCCTGATGCGCTGGCGTTCGCTGCTGGCGGGGAAACAGGAGATTGCCGCATGAGGGCGACCGCATATCACAGAAGCGCCGGTCTCAACCTTCGGACAACGGATCATGAGCGGGTGGTCGCGCCGGTCGTCCGGGACGGAAGGGCTAGCCGTCACTGGACCATCAACGGCGATTTCCTGGCGTTGAAACCCAATGGCGTGGCGCGCCACGCCCGGGAAACCGTGCGTGCGCTGGATGCGCTCGTCCGTCAGCGTCATCCCCTTACCGAAGGACTGTCGCTCGAGATCGTCGCGCCGCGGCCGCCGGACCCCGATTTTGGGCTGGATGCGATCCCGATCCGGGTCGTTCAGGAATATGCGCGGCCGCGCCTGCCGCAGTTCTGGGTGCAGTGCCAGCTTCCGTTTCAAGTCAGGGGCGGGCTCCTGAGTTTCTGCAATCTCGCCCCGGTGTCCGTGGCAAGACAGATCGTGTGCATCCACGACCTGCACACGTTCATCGTGCCCGACAGCTACGGGCTGGGGTTTCGGTGGGCGCATCGCGTCGTGCTGCCCATCCTCGGTTGGCGTGCCCGCAGGATCGCGACCGTGTCCCTCCATTCGCGCGACACTATCGCCGCCTACGGAATTGCGCCGGCGGACAAGATCTCGGTGGTCTACAACGGCTGCGATCACGCTGAACGGTGGGCGGAGGCCGAACCGGCTTCGGCCACGCAGCAGGGCCGGCCATTCGTCCTCTGCCTGGGCCAGCCGCAGTCCTACAAGAACCTCGAGCTCGCCCTGACGCTTGCCGGAACCCTCGAAGAGCTGGGGCTCGACCTGGCGGTAGCCGGCAATGTCGGTGAAGACTACGTTGCAGGCGTGCTCGGCCATGTGCCGGCGAACGTGCGGCTGCTCGGCCGCGTCAGCGACGCTGAACTGGCCCGGGCGTTCCGTGAGGCGTTCTGCTTTCTGTTTCCCTCGGGTATCGAGGGATTTGGCCTTCCGGCCGTGGAGGCGATGCTGCACGGGTGCCCCGTCATCGCTTCCCAGGCGGCCGCCATTCCCGAGATTTGCGGCAACGGTGCGCTCTATGCTGATGCGGACGATCCGGACCAGTGGCGGCGCGCGCTCGCGCGCCTTGTGCGCTATCCGGCGCTGCGCGCCTCACTGGCCGAGAACGGCAGGAAACGTGCAGCCATCTACACCTGGCAGGGGGTCGCCAAGCGCTACCTCAACCTCATGGCCACGGTCGATGCCGAAGCAGCGCAGACGGAGATGAAACCCAACTGAGGTCTGACACAATGGCTAGCGTGGATGTCGTCATTCCCTGTTACCAGTACGGAAGGTTTCTGCCGGAAGCCGTGATCAGCGTGCTTTCGCAGGGTGTGCCGGATCTGCGCATCCTCATCATCGATAACGCATCCACGGACGGAAGCGCCGACGTCGCGCGAAAGCTCGCCGAACTGCAGCCGGAGATCCACGTCTCGCTTCACACGGTGAACCAGGGCTCCACCGCGAGCTATAACGAGGGGATCGACTGGGCCCGCGCCGATTATTTCCTTCTGCTTGACGCGGACGACATGCTGGCGCCCGGCGCGCTGCGACGGGCCCTCCGCATCATGGAGCAGAACCGGAAGGTGGCGTTCACCCATGGGATCGAGACGCATGCGGTGGACGGGGTGGTGACGCCGCCGCCAACCGCGGATGATGACGACACCGGCGACGGCTGGCAGGTCACTGACGGCTGGAAGTTCATCGAGCAGTTGTGCCGCACCCCCGTGAACATCGTGGGAGCCAACACGGTCATCCGCAGGACCAGCGTCCAGAAGGCCGCCGGCCATTACCGGGAGACCCTGCCTTATACGGACGATCTCGAGATGTGGCTCAGGCTTGCGACCTTCGGGGACGTTGCCGTCACGCCCCATGTGCAGGCGATCCGCCGCATCCATGCGCAACAGAGATCGGAGCGTTACCGCAACGCCCAGCTGCTCGACTTCCGTGAGCGGGAGAGGGCGTTCTTCAGCTTTTTCGAGCACGAGGGCGGGGTCCATCCCGGCCGGCGCGCGCTCGAGCAGCAGGTTCGCCGCGAGCTTGGCAAGCATGCCTACTGGTCGGCGCTGTCCCATTACTTCCGCGGCAAGAAGCAGGTCGCGGCCGAGCTCATGGCTTTCTCGCGCGAAAGGCGGGGCAGGGCGGGGCTTCTTCCTCCGCTCGACTGGCTGTTCAGGATGAACAATCCGATCGGTCGCGTGCGCGAGGTCCTGCAGGAAGCGATGCTCCAGCGCCAGCGGCCCTGACCGGCGCTCACCATCCGGCGAGCGGCCCGATTTTC
Organism: Chelativorans composti; assembly: GCF_039541695.1. NCBI lineage: Bacteria > Pseudomonadati > Pseudomonadota > Alphaproteobacteria > Hyphomicrobiales > Phyllobacteriaceae > Chelativorans > Chelativorans composti. The sequence goes on from NZ_BAABGS010000074.1 coordinate 6,542, forward strand.
GGCCGGAACCGCTGCAGGAGTGGTCATAACTTTCCGGGACTATGGTATCCGTCGCGGCGCGGCACGTGTCGCGCCTCCCTCCGCGGCCCGTCGTTTCCACGAAGCGGAGCCGTTCGTGTCCGCTGTCGTCATCCAAGGCTGATCTGTCTGCCGCGAACCGCCTGCAAGCGGTTCCAGAGGAAGCGGATTTCGTCGCCGAGGGGGTGGCCGGTCAGCCAGATTCCGAACAGCCAGCCGGCGAGCGCGCTGCCGGCACAGAGACCGAGGCGGAAGAAGTCCAGCCCCGGGCCGAATGGGAGCCACCGGCTGACGAGGAAGGCGGCGCCGGCGCTGCTCACGGCAACCACGAGGCTTTCCCGCAGGGGCCGGCCGAGCTCCGACCACTCCATCTGGATATGGCGGCGGATGAAATGAAAGGACACCAGCGCCTGGAACGGAATGATGAGGAACAGGCTCCAGGCCACGGCCTCCAGGCCGACGAGCGCCGCCGCGCACATGACCGCGATGGAAACCGGCACGATGATCGCGGTGCGCAGGAACAGGTCGCGCATCGCGCCCAGCGATACGAGGATCGGATAGTTGAGGTCGAAGCCGAAAGAGAAGGTCATGGCCAGTGCGATGATGCGCACCAGGGGCACCACCTCGTCCCACTGAACGCCGAGCACGAGGTGGACCGCCGGGCGGGCCATGATGGCGAGCAGGCAGAGTGCCGGCCACTGGATGGCGCTGATGATCGCGATGGCTTTCAGATAGGGTTTCTTCAGGTTTCCGCTGTTGCGCACTTCGGCCGCGAAGGCGGGCAGCACGACCGCGCCGGCCCCGCCGATGATGATCTTGTCCGGCAGTTGGCACAGCATGATGCTGCGACTGTAGATCGCCACATGATGCATGGACAGCAGGCGGCCGAGAACCAGATAGGGCATCTGTTCGTACAGCCGCTGCAGCAGCAGCGTGGCGCCGTTGTAGCCGCCGAACGTAAGGATGGTTCTCCAGCGGGCGAGCGACAGCCTGAAAATCCAGAACTCCGGCCGGGCGATGAGGCAGGAGGCGACGATCATCGTCGTTGCGGCCAGCCATCCCCAGGCCAGGCTCATGTAACCGAAGCCCATGACGGCCAGGACGATGACGAGAAGCGTCGACAGCCCGTTGCTCACGATGTTGATGAGCGCGATCCGGCCGAAGGCCATGTCGCGCCGCAGGAGCGCCAGGGTTGGAGCGGCGAACACCTCGAGCAGGAAGGCCACGGCGATGACGCGCAGATAGGGGACCAGGCGCGGATCCTCGTAGATCCCGGCGATGAGCGGGGCGAAGACCAGCAGCAGGCCGGCCATGACCAAGCTGAACAGGGCCATGATGGTGAAGGCGGATTGCACTGCCTCGCGCGACAGGTTGGGCGTCTGGATCAGGTAGTTGGTGCTGACGAATTCCCGGGCCGACAGCGCCATCGACATGATCGCCATGCCGACCACGGAGACACCGATTTCATCCGGGTCCATCAGGCGGGAGACGGCGGCGATGCAGATGAAATTGATTGCCAGCGAGAAATAGCGCTCTCCGGTACTGAACAGGAGAGCCATCCGAATCCGTTCCACGAGCTACCCCCAAAATGCGCGTGCGGCAAAGTTCCGGTATGCCAAACGCACCGCCTGCCCAGTCCTGTCTGTCCGACAATTTTCCGGAGATGTCAGTCCCGACAAATTGGGCATGGGGCCACCGAAAGGCGTAACCGCGAGGCGCTGAACGCGCGCGAAAGAACAACTTACAGGGGCGGCGGCCGGACAATACCCTTCAGGGACACAGGGCAAATCTTTGGGCAATAGGGGGCTGTCGTGGATACCCGTCTCACATGTGCGCTTGCACTGCTTGCAGGCATGACCAGCCACGCCTCGGCGGACTTCCTTTGGGGCGTCAATGGTCACCCGATGACCGCTTATCCCGGGATCAGCGTGGAGGAGCAGATCGGGTACGTTGCCAATCTCGGCATGAAGTCCTATCGCGTCAACATTCCCGACATCGGTCGTGCCGACGAACTGGACCGTCTCGTCCGGATCGGCAAGGGTTACGGGATCGAGATCCTGCCGGTGCTGACGCCTAGCGACCTTGACCTCGCCGAGAAGAGCCCGGAAGAGCTGTACAGGATCGGCTTCGACTTCGCGGCCGGGCTTGCGCGCCGCTTCGGCGGTGACATCAAGGTCTTCGAGCTTGGCAATGAACTCGAGAACTTTGCCATCATCCAGCCATGCGAAATGCGGGATGACGGTACCCAGTATCCGTGTGACTGGGGCCCCGCCGGAGGCGTCGGGCCGCTCGAATACTACGGTCCGCGCTGGGTGAAGGTGAGCGCGGCGCTCAAGGGCATGTCTGAAGGACTGCATTCGGTCGACCCCACGCTCAAGCGGGCCATCGGCACCGCCGGTTGGGGCCATGTGGGCGCATTCCATCGCATGCGGGACGACGGCATCGGCTGGGACATTTCCGTCTGGCACGTCTACGGGCAGGATCCCGAATGGGCGCTGGATATCCTGCAGGAATTCGGCAAGCCGATCTGGGTGACGGAGCTCAACAATCCGCTCGGCAGCCAGAATGGCGAGGAAGAGCAGGCCAGGAACCTCGCGAGGATGATGAACAAGATCCGCGAGCTCGGTAAGAAATACCGGGTCGAGGCAGCCCATATCTATGAGTTGTTCGACGAACCCTACTGGGGACCGCCCGAGGACGAGATGGGACTCGTCACGCTTGTGCAGGGGGACGACGGCAGCTGGCGGACCGGCCAGCCCAAGAGGGCCTACTTCGCCGCGCGCAACATCATTGGCGGGCCCGCCACCAGACCGGCGATCACGCGCCATTGCGAACTCAGCAGGGAGCGCGACGGTCCGTTGGTGGATCATCAGATCGAATATTCCTACTGCCTGGTGCTTGGCCGTTGGCCCGACAAGGAGGGCGCCACGACCTGGCGCGAACGGCTTGAGAGCGGCGAGATCAATGTCTACGACCTGGTCTCGGGTCTGGGCACGTCCGACGAGTTCAACGCCCGTTTCGCCACGAAGACCCTCACCAATGAGGCCTATGTCAGCCTGCTTTACCGGATCCTGCTGCTGCGCGAGCCGGACCGGGGCGGTCTTTCGGCCTATGTCCGTGAGCTCAATGCCGGCAACATCACCCGGGACATGGTTGTCATGGGCATGGTCACCTCCACCGAGTTCGCCGGCAAGCATCCGTCGATCTTTCCGGAGCGCGATGTTGCCGCACAGAAATAGCCCCGGCAACCGTATCGGGGCCGCAGGGCTTCGCTCCGCGAAGAAGGCCGCCACAGATGTCAGCCTGCCGTGTGCGGCCTTCTTCTCTCCGTCGCCAGCGGGTGCCAGGCGGCCGGGACCGCCGGGAAGGGACGCGACTTCTGAACCGGTGCACGTCCATTTGAAAGACAGCGACCGGCTCTTGCGCGTACACTGCGGGGAAATTTCAAAAATACTGAACAGTTTGGCCGAAGAATTTAATGTGACGGTTTGGGTTTGACCGACCAGCAGCAGACCGGCGTCCCTGACGTCGCGTGTCTGGTCGGGTGGCGGTGAGGCTTTGACAGCCGGGCCGCAACAGGGCCGGCGAGGGCGACTGGCTGCTCGTGCGGACAGCGGGGGAGAAGGCAATGAACTGGAGCGGGAGAAGTGATGGGGACGGCAAGCCGCGCGTCGTGCTGTTTGGCCTGTTCGGCATAGGCAATATCGGCAACGACGGCTCGTTGCAGGCCATGCTGGACATGCTCCGCCGGGAACGCCCGCAGGCGGAACTGGTCTGCGTCTGCGCCGGTCCTGACAGGGTGCGGAAAGCGTTCCGGGTGGAGGCAAGGCCGATGCGTATTTCCAACCGGGCACGGGGCCTTCTGCGGACGCTGGACCGCATATTCCTTGGGATCCCCGGGCTTGTCGCCGACGCAGCCCACGCTTTCCGCACGATGCGCGGCGCGGACATGATGATCGTTCCCGGCACAGGCATCCTCGACGACCTCGGCGAAGAGTCCTATCAAATGCCGCTCAGGCTCTTCATGTGGTGCCTCGCCGCGCGGCTTGCCGGCGTCCACATCGCCTTCGCCAGCGTCGGAGCGGGCCCCATCCGCAATAGGCTCAGCCGGTTTCTCATGCTGTCCGCCGCGAAGAGGGCACATTACCGGTCGTACCGGGACGGCTTCTCCAGGGAATATGTCTCCGTTCACGGGATCGACACGCGCAACGACCCGATCTGTCCGGACGTGGTATTCGGCCTAACCGTTCCCGAAGTGCCGAAACGGGAAGGGAGCCCTTTCACGCTCGGCCTTGGGGTGATGGACTGTCGCGGGTGGTATGGTCGCGGCCAGGAGGCCGACGCGATCTACCAGACTTACATCAGCAAGGTCGCCTTCTTCTCCGCCTGGCTGGTGCGGAACGGCTTCCACATCCGCATCCTTATCGGACAGGAAAGCGACAGGCGAGCCGCGGTTGACATGCTTCGCATGATGCGGGCCTACACGGGCAGGAATGCGGCTGAATGCATCCAGGTGGGGCCATGCGGCTCCCTTCATGACCTGATGCGCGAGATCTCCAGGACCGATATCGTGGTGGCGACGCGCTACCATAGCATCGTTTGCGCCCTGAAGATGGGCCGGCCCTCGATCTCGATCGAATATGCGCCGAAGAACACCGAGGTGATGCTCGGGACCGGGCTCGGCGACTACTGCGAGACCGTGGAAATGTTCGCGACCGATGCCCTGATCGAGAAATTCCAGCGCTTGCGGCGCGATTATCACTACTTTCAGGCACGGATACGGACGAGCGTCGCCTTGTTTCAGGAGGCGCTGGCGGAACAGGACGCAAGGCTTCTCTCCATCCTCTCCGAAAGGGTGGCGCGCAGACGGTCGCATCCTCCAATCGGCGTATCCGCTGAAAGCATGGGGGACCCCACGCATTGATCCTCCGATTTGCCATATGAGCGGCGCGGAAAGGACGTCCTATCCTGCGCGGGAGGGCAGGAGGGCAAGACGATGTTCAGCTTCCGTATCGGGACGTCCGCGTGGGATCTTGACCAGGCGCGCTTCGTTCCGCTGTTGCGGCTCATCCGGAAGATGCGCGCCGAGGTGGAGCGCGAGGCAAGCACGCAGCGCCTGCGCTGCGAGAAGGCGCGCTGCTCCGCAGCCTTTGCGCTCGAGGCGCTGGACAGCGATCCCGACAACAGCGCGCTCGAACATCGCGTTCATGTCCTGACCGAAACGCTCATGGACAGCGAGCAGCGGCTCGGGCAGCTTGAACGCGAGGCTGCCTTCCTGAGCGGGCTCGAGCGCGAGCTGCTCGACTTTACCGAGAAGGTTTTCACACCTCATCCGGCCCTGAGCAGCCGGATGGCCTCGTCCTTGCCGAACAGGTAGAGCAGGACCCGCAGCGCCCGCCCCCGTTCGGTTTGCAGGTCGGGGTCGCGGTGCAGCACGAGCCGCGCGTCGTTGCGGGCGGTCTCCAGCAGATCGTAGTGTACCTCGAGCCGCGCCACCATGAAGCCGGGCGTGCCCGACTGGCGGGTGCCGAGCAGGTCGCCTTCGCCGCGCAGCTTGAGATCTTCCTCCGCGATCAGGAAGCCGTCTTCCGTTTCCCGCATGATGGCGAGGCGCCGCTGGGCCGTCTCCCCGAGCGGCGGCTTGTAGAGCAGGACGCAGGAGGACGGCTGGTCGCCGCGACCGACGCGCCCGCGCAGCTGGTGAAGCTGCGCGAGGCCGAAGCGCTCGGCATGCTCGATCACGATAATCGAGGCATCAGGCACGTCGACGCCCACCTCCACGACCGTCGTGCCGACGAGGATCCGCGTCTCGCCGGCCCGGAAGGCCTGCATCGCCGCATCCTTGTCCTTCGCTGCCATGCGGCCGTGGACCAGCCCCACCTGCGACCCGAAGACCTTCGCCAGCGACTGGTGCCGGTCTTCCGCCGAGGTCAGTTCCAGCTCCTCCGACTCCTCCACCAGGGGGCAGATCCAGTAGGCCTTCTGACCCTCTGCAACCGCCTTGCGAAGCCGTTCGACCAGTTCGCCCAAGCGGTCCACCGGCATGGTGACGGTGCGGATGGGCTTGCGCCCGGCGGGTTTTCCGGTGAGCCGGGACACGTCCATGTCGCCGAAGGCGGAGAGCACCAGTGTGCGCGGAATGGGCGTCGCCGTCATCACCAGCATGTCGGGGGCGTCGCCCTTGGCGTTGATGGCGAGTCGCTGGTGAACGCCGAACCGGTGTTGCTCGTCCACGATTGTCAGCACCAGGTCGCGGAAGGTGACGGCCTCCTGGAACAGCGCATGGGTGCCGACTACGAACGAGATCTCGCCCGAGGCGAGCCCGTCGAGCACGGCCTGCCGCTCCGTGCCCTTCTCGCGGCCGGTGAGGATTGCCGTCTTCAGTCCTGCCTTTTCGGCCAGCGGGGCGATTGATGCGTAATGCTGGCGGGCGAGCAGCTCGGTCGGTGCCATGAGGGCTGCCTGACCGCCGGCCTCCGCCGCACGCGCCATGGCGAGCAGTGCCACCACCGTCTTGCCCGCGCCCACGTCGCCCTGCAGCAGGCGCAGCATGCGTTCGGGCTTTGCCAGGTCGTCGTGTATCTCCTTCACCGCCCGTCGCTGCGAAGGCGTGAGCTCGTAGGGCAAGGCGTCGAGGATCTTCTGCGTGATGCTGCCGTCGCCGGTGAGCGGCCGGCCTGAAAGCCGCCGCGCCTTGGCCCGCACCAGCGCGAGCGCCAGCTGGCTCGCCAGCAGCTCGTCATAGGCGAGCCTGCGCCAGGCGGGCCCCTCCGGCGAAATGTCCTCCGGCCCCTCGGGGTTGTGCAGGATCTCGAAGGCTTTCCGGAACGACGGGAAGGAGAGTTTCGCCATTACTGACGGATCCTGCCATTCCGGCAGATCCGGGATGCGCGCGACTGCCTGCTGGATCGTCCGGCGCAGGAGCTTGGGCGAGAGCCCCGCTGTCAGGGGATAGACGGGCTCGATCGGTGGCAGCTCGTCCGCGTGGGACGAGGGTACGATGTAGTCCGGATGGACCATCGACGGCCGCCCGTTGAACCATTCCATGCGGCCTGAAATCAGCACCTCTTCGCCCACCGGAAGCTGGCGCTCCAGCCAAGCCGACTGCGCGTGGAAGAAGGCTAGCGCGATCTCTCCCGTCTCGTCGAAGGCATAGACACGGTAAGGCACCCGCTTGTTGCCGCGCGGAGCCGGTTCGTGTCGCGAAACCGTCACTTTCAGCGTGACGATCCCGCCATGCGGCGCAAGTGCGATTCCCGGGCGATTCCGCCGGTCGATCAGTGAATGGGGCAGGGTGAAAATGAGGTCGCTGATGCGCACGGCCCGGCCGTTCAGGTCGGCGGGCACGACATTGGCGAACAGCTGGGCGATCTTGCTGCCAACGCCGTCAAGGCTGGTCGCGGGTGCGAAAAGCGGATCAAGGATGGTCGGGCGCATGCTTCAATTTAGCCATCGCGACACGTTCGGGAAATGCCCGGGTGAGGCTGACAGGCGATAATTCACGCGCTATATGCGCGCTATCCACCAGGGAAAGGGGTAGCCATGACAGGAACAACGCGCTCCAGCGCAGAACTCGACCAGCGCAGACGCCGTATACTCATCCGCTCATGGCGGCGCGGCATCCGGGAGATGGACCTGGTGTTCGGCGGCTTCGCCGACGAATACATCGCCAGCATGACGGAAACCGAGCTCGACGCCTTTGAAAAGCTGATGGAGATCAACGATATCACGCTCCTGAACTGGATCACGGGCGCGGAGGCCGTTCCGGCGGAGTTCGACACGCCGCTGTTTGCCCGCATTCGTGAATTCGGCAGCGTGACTGCGCCTCAATTGCCAGCGAAACAGCAGACCGCATGAACGGAACCATCAGGCTCCTCGGCCAGAAAGTTGATCTTTCCAGACCTGTGCTGGTCGACGGCGTAACCGACGGTTACGAAGCCTTCGCCGTCGCGCGTCTGGCGGCGGAGCTTGCCCCGGACGGCCCTCTCGTTTTCGTACTGCGTGACGGGCAGCGGCTGCCGCTAATCGCCGATACGCTACGCTTCATCGATCCGGCGCTGCCGGTGCTGGAAGTCCCGGCATGGGACTGCCTTCCCTATGACCGCGTCTCGCCCAGCACCGAGGCCGCGGCGCGGCGCATCGACGCTCTTGCCGCCATGGCTGCGCTGCGCAAGAGCCCGCACCGCGCGGTGATCCTCGTCTCCGCCAACGCGCTTCTGCAGCGCATGCCGCCCGCCGAGCAGATTGCCAACCAGGGCTTCCACGCCAGGCCGGGCAATCAGGTGGACATGGAGGCGCTGATCCAGCAGCTCGAAATGGCCGGCTTTGAGCGCGTCCCCACCGTGCGCGATGTCGGCCAGTATGCCGTGCGTGGCGGCATTCTCGACCTCTTCGCCCCGGGGTGGGAGGAGGCCATGCGCCTCGACTTCTTCGGCGACACGCTGGAATCGATCCGTGCCTTCGACGTCGATACGCAGCTCACCACCTCCCAGCTCAAGGAAATCCGCCTGCAGGCGATGAGCGAGGTGATGCTGACGCCCGAGTCGATCAGCCGCTTCCGCCGCAAGTACATCGAAGCCTTCGGCGCGCCCTCGCGCGACGACGCGCTCTATGCGGCCATCACCGAGGGACGCCGCTTCGCCGGCATGGAACACTGGTTGCCGATGTTCCACGAGCGGCTGGAAACGCTGTTCGACTATCTGCCCGATGCGCCCATCGTGTTCGACCACCTGGCGCAGGAGGCGATCAATGAGCGTCACGAGCTCATTCTCGACCATTACGAGGCGCGCAAACGCCAATCCGATTCCACGGGCGGCGACGCGGTACCCTACAAGCCGGTCGAACCGTCCGGCCTCTATCTTGCGCCGGACGAGGTCGCCAAGCGACTGGACGGCCATGTGTTCCTGCGCCTGACGCCCTTTGCGGCACCGGATGGAGCAGGGGCATCCGTCCTCCATGCGGGCGCCACGCCGAGCCGCAATTTCGCCGAGGAACGCGCAAACCCGGATATTAATGTGTTTGAGGTGGCCGTGCGCCACATCGGAGAACTGCGCGCGCAGGGCCGCAAGGTGCTGATTGCCGGCTGGAGCGAGGGCTCGACCGACCGTCTCGTGCAGGTTCTGACCGAACACAAGCTCGGCAATCTTGTCCGCGTGGAGACGCTCAAGGCGCTGCAGGAACTCCCCAAGGGCCAGGCGGGTGTCGGCATCCTGCCGCTCGAGGCGGGTTTCGACGCTGGCGACCTGTCTGTCATCGCCGAGCAGGACATTCTCGGCGACCGCCTTGTCCGCCGCTCGAAAAAAAAGCGAAAAGCTTCTGATTTCATTGCAGAAGTGAGCGCGCTTTCGGCAGGCGACATTGTCGTCCATGCCGATCACGGCATCGGCCGTTTCGTGGGCCTCAGGACGATCACCGCCGCCGGTGCGCCGCACGAATGCCTCGAGATCCATTATGCGGGCGACGACCGGCTGTTCCTGCCGGTCGAGAACATCGATCTTCTTTCCCGCTACGGCTCCGACAGCACCGACGTCACGCTCGACAAGCTGGGCGGCGGGGCCTGGCAGAGCCGCAAGGCCAAGCTCAAGAAGCGCCTGCTTGAGATGGCTGGCCAGCTCATCCGCACGGCTGCCGAGCGTGCCATGCGGCCCGCGCCGAAGATGGTGCCGGCACCCGGTCTCTATGGCGAATTCGCTGCCCGCTTCCCCTATGAGGAAACCGATGACCAGCAAAACGCCATCGACGCGGTGCTGGAAGATCTCGGCGCCGGGCGCCCCATGGACCGGCTGATTTGCGGCGACGTCGGCTTCGGCAAGACGGAAGTGGCGCTTCGCGCGGCCTTCGTTGCCGCCATGGAGGGCTATCAGGTCGCCGTCGTGGTGCCGACGACGCTGCTTGCCCGCCAGCATTTCCGGACCTTCAGCACGCGCTTCGCTGGCCTGCCGGTCACTGTCCGCCATGCCTCGCGCCTCGTCTCCGCTAAGGAACTTGCCGAGACCAAGAAGGGGCTTGCCGATGGCACCGTCGACATCGTGGTCGGCACCCACGCTTTGCTGGGCTCGTCCATCAAGTTCAAGAACCTGGGCCTGCTCATCATCGACGAGGAGCAGCACTTCGGCGTCAAGCACAAGGAGCGGCTGAAGGAGCTCAAGACGGACGTGCATGTGCTGACCTTGTCGGCCACGCCCATTCCGCGCACGCTGCAGCTCGCGCTTACCGGCGTGCGCGAACTCTCGCTCATCGCCACGCCTCCGGTCGACCGCATGGCCGTGCGCACCTTCGTGTCGCCTTTCGACCCGCTGGTGATCCGCGAGATGCTGCTGCGCGAGCGCTACCGCGGCGGCCTGAGCTTCTACGTGGTGCCACGCATTTCTGACCTGGCGGAGGTGCGCGAGTTCCTGGCCGAGCACGTGCCGGAACTGAAGGTGGCCGTCGCCCATGGGCAGCTTGCCGGTGGCGAGCTCGACGACATCATGAACGCCTTCTATGACGGCCAGTACGACGTGCTGCTGTCGACGACGATCATTGAATCGGGCCTCGACATTCCGACTGCCAACACCGTGATCGTCCACCGCGCCGACATGTTCGGCCTGTCGCAGCTCTATCAGATCCGCGGCCGCGTCGGCCGCTCGAAGGTGCGCGCCTATGCGCTCTTCACGCTGCCGGCCAACCGCAAGCTGACGCCGATGGCCGAGCGCAGACTGAAGGTGCTGCAGTCGCTCGAGGCGCTTGGCGCGGGCTTCCAGCTTGCGAGCCACGACCTCGACATTCGCGGCGCGGGCAACCTGCTTGGCGACGAACAGTCCGGACACATCAAGGAAGTCGGCTTCGAGCTCTACCAGCAGATGCTGGAAGAGGCGGTGGCCGAGCTGCGCGGAACGGGCGAGGCGATCGACACCGGCTGGTCGCCGCAGATCACCGTCGGCACGGCCGTGATGATCCCCGAGCACTATGTGCCCGATCTGCATCTTCGCCTCGCGCTCTACCGTCGCCTGGGCGAACTGGAGACGGCCGAGGAGATCGACGCCTTCGGCGCCGAGCTCATTGACCGCTTCGGGCCACTGCCGACCGAGGTCGAGCACCTGCTCAAGATCGTCTTCATCAAGGCGCTCTGCCGCAAGGCCAATGTCGAGAAGCTGGATGCGGGTCCGAAGGGCGTGGTCATCCAGTTCCGCAACAAGACCTTCCCCGAGCCTGCGGCTCTGGTCGGTTTCATCGGCCAGCAGGGAACGCTCGCCAAGATCCGCCCCGACCAGAGCGTGGTCTTCATCCGCGACTGGGCGACGCCCGAAAAGCGCCTCAACGGTGCGGCCACCATCATGATGCAACTGGTGCGTCTCGTGGAGAAGAAGGCGGCGTAGGGCGTCAGACGCATCTTCCGGGTTTGGATCGATCGGCCCTATGGTGAGCCTGTCGAACCGTGAGGCCGGTCCGTCATGCCTCGGCTGGCGGCTCGCCTGTCAGCGATGCCAGTCTTCTTCCCCCGTGCTTTGACAGGCTCAGCACGAGGGGAGGGGCTCAGCGGGAAGAAGGGAAGGTCAACCAGCCCCTCAAAAATCCTTGTCTAGCTTGCCGCGTTCCTTGAGTGCGGCGACCTGGCGGATGGCATCCTCCAAGACCTCGGCGGGCTGCGCGCCCGAGATCACGTAGCGGTTCTCCAGAATGAAGCAGGGCACGCCCGTGATGCCCATCCGTTGTGCTGCGGCAACGGCCTCCAGCACGTCCTTGCGGTGCGCGTCCGTTTCCAGCAACTCGCGGGCGTGTGCCGCGTCCATGCCGGCGTCGGTGGCGCATTGGACAAGCACGTCGCGGTTGCCGACGTCCTTGCCCTCCTGGAAATAGGCGCGGAACAGGCGCGCGACGAGCGCCGACTGCCTCTCTGGCCCGTGGCGGCCCGCCCAGTGGATCAGGCGGTGGGCGTCCAGGGTGTTTGGCGAAACCTTGATCGCGTCGAAATCGAAGGCAAGGCCCACCTGCGCGCCCATCTCCCGCAGCCGGTCATGGGCGGCGTCGATCCGTTCCTTAGAACCGAACTTGGAGAGCATGTACTGCTGGCGGTCGACGCCGCCGGCGGGGATGTTCGGGTCGAGGATGAACGGTCGCCATTCCACCTTCATGGCGTCGTGCCCGACGCGGGGCCAGGCGTCGAGCAGATTGCGCATGCCGAGAAAGCACCACGGGCAGACGACGTCGGAATAGACCTGGACGGTGATGGGTGTGGTCATGTGAGGTTCCTTTTGATCCGTGCCGCGATACCCGTGGGCGACGGCCTTGTCATGGATGTTTTCCGGCCGCTTCACGGCTTGCGCCACCAGGCTGACAGGTCATAGCCGGTCAGCGGCTGGACGTCCGGGTGCTGCAGATAGTTCCAGTGGGCCACCCACTTTTTCGGATTGTGCTGCGTCGGGATCATGTAGGCTCCCGAAATCAGCAGTCGGTCTAGGGCGCGCACCGCTGCGTCGTAGGTTTCCTTGTCCCGGGCCCGCAGCATGGTGTCGATCATGGCGTCGATCGCCGGATCCGCCGCGCCGGCATAGTTGAAGGATCCCTCGCTGTTGGCCGAGATCGAACTCCAGCGGTAGATCTGCTCGATGCCGGGGGAAGCGGTGCCCCCGACCGAGGCGATCATCATGTCGAAATCGAATGTCTGCTTGCGCTGCTGTAGCTGCGCGTCGTCCAGCACGCGGATGGAAAGCGCGATGCCAAGCCGCTCGAGCACCCGTTGCAGCGCCATGGCGACGCGCTCCTGTTCGCCGGAGGCGATGATCACTTCGATAGCGAAGGGCTTCCCTTGCGGGTCGAGCATCGTCTTGCCATTGAGGCGGTAGCCTGCCTCCTGCAGAAGAGCGAGCGCCTTGCGCATCGTCTCGCGGCTGACTGAACCGTCCTCCAGCGCCTCCTTGCCGTAGGTCCCGTCCATGACCTCGGGGAGGATTCGGTCCATGTAGGGGGCGAGCAGGCGCTTCTCGATCTCGTCCGCGGGCCGGCCGAGGGCCGACATGTCCGAGCCCTGCCAGAAGCTCAGGGTGCGGGCGGCCTGCCCGCCATAGACGTTCTTGTTCACCCACGCGAAGTCGTAGAGCATGGAGAGCGCCCGGCGCACGCGCGGATCGGCGAAGATCTCCCGGCGCGTGTTGAAGAAGAAACCGATGACCGTTGGCGGGACCCGGTCCTCGAAGGTTTCGACCACCACCCGGCCGTCCTCGGCCGCCGGAAAGTCGAAGTCCCGCTCGACCTTCAGCCGATCGAGATCGAGCTGCACCGAGCAGAGCCCCTTCTTGAAGGCCTCGAACTGGGAGTTGGCGTTCAGGAAATACTCGATCGTGATGCGGTCGTAGTTGTGGAAGCCGTGCATCGACGGCACGTCGGCACCCCAGTAGTCCGGATTGCGGCGGAAGATGACCTTGCGGCCCGGATCGACGCTTTCGACCACGTAGGGCCCGCTGCCCGTCAGGGGTTTGAGCGTCGTCTGGTCGAAGGTCGCGGCATCGAAGGCATGAGCCGGAATGACCGGGGTCATGGCGACGATCAGCGGAAATTCGCGGTCGGCCTCGTCGTTAAAGGTGAACTTCACCTTGTTCTCGCCCGTCTTTTCGATCTTCTCGATCTTGTTCATGCGGGACGAGTAGGGCGGTCGGCCCTTGGCCGCGAATGTCTCGTAGGTGAAGATGACGTCTTCCGGCGTCACCGGCTTGCCGTCCGACCAGCGGGCGTTCGGGTTGAGGGTGAACTCCGCATAGGTCCGTTCATCGTCGATGTCGATGCTTTCGGCGAGAAGCCCGTAGAGCGAGAAGGGCTCCGCCTGGTTCCTGCGCATCAGCGGCTCGAACACCAGATTGCCGAACACCGTGTCGGTCATGCCGCGCGCGGTCGTGCGCATGCTGCGCAGGATGAACGGGTTCATGTTGTCGAAGGTGCCGACCACGCAATAGGTGATCTCCCCGCCCTTTGGCGCGTCTGGATTGGCATAGGGAAAGTGTGTGAAATCCGCCGGAAGTTCTGGCTCGCCGTTCATCGCGATGCCATGGCGAGGCTCTGCCGATGCCGGCGCAGCGACAGCGGCGGCGGAAACAAGCAGGGAAAGAAGGGCAGCTCGCAGCATCGTTGATCTCTACTCTCTCGACGCGATTCGGTGAGAAGGCTCGGCCCAATCCCCTGGCAGTGCAAGCCCTTTGTGAATTCAGTCATGGCTTATGTGGGAAAAGAGCACCACGTCTCTGAAATGAACACTGGATTTGCCGGATGAGGCATTGTAAACGGCGCTTAAGCCTTGCTGTCGCCGCATTCGGAGGACAGTGAGCATCCATTCGCGGCCTAGCTGGCTGAATTTGGGGTAGGACAGGATTTGAAATGATGAGCCTGAAAAAGAATGCCCGCCGTACGGCTCTCGTGCTTCTCGGCGTGCTCGGCTCCGCCTTCGCGGGATCGGGTGCGGCTGTCGCACAGCAAGCGCAGATTCCGGACGGCTGGTTCAAAGCGTGCACCAAGCAGGACGACGTCGACATCTGCAACGTGCAGTACATGGCGCGCGCGGACAATGGCCAGCTCCTCACCGCCGTCAACCTCATCGAGGTCAAGGGCAAGGTCAATCGCCGTCTTATCCAGATCGTGGTTCCCACGAGCCGCCTGATTCCGCCCGGCGTCGGCATGCAGATCAACGGCGGTGCGGCCCAGAAGATCGACTACGCGATCTGCCTGCCGGACCGCTGCCTTGCCGAGACGCAGCTGACGGACGACCTCGTCAACCAGTTCAAGCGTGGTTCGGAGCTGACGCTTACCTCCGTCAACTTCCAGAACCAGCCGAATCCGATCAAGATCACGCTCCAGGGCTTCACCGCCGCCTATGACGGCGAGCCGCTGCGCCAGGACGATCTCAACGAGCGCCAGCAGAAGCTCGAGGAGTTCGTCAACAAGAACAACGAAGAGTTCGCCCGCAAGCTCAAGGAAGCGCAGGAGCGCGCCAAGCAGGCTCAGTAAGCCGGGCAGCTCATGGTTCCAATGCGAAAAGGGCCCCTCGCGGGCCCTTTTTTCATGTTCTGCAACAGCGCCGCTCGGCGCCGTTCCGGCATTGGCATTCGTTGCGGGCAGTAGCCGGCCTTCAGGCGCCGTCAGTTCAGGAACCGCGGTCGCGGCTGGAAGCGCCCGTCCGGCGTTTCGATCAGCACGTCGAGGATGCGCGGATGGCGCAGCGGCAGGCCGGAATCATCCCGCAGAAGGTTCTGTTCCGAGACATAGGCGATGTATTCCGTCTCGTCGTTTTCCGCGAGGATGTGGTAGAAGGGCTGGTTCTTGGCCGGCCGCCTCGCTTCCGGAATTGCCTGATACCATTCCTCGGTGTTGTTGAACTCCGGATCGACGTCGAAGATCACGCCACGGAACGGCAGCAGGCGGTGCTTCACCACATCGCCGATCGAAAACTTAGCTGTCTTGACGTTCTTCATCGTACAGCCTCATCACTTCCCTTGCAGTTCCGCATGGATGCGCTCGGTCAGGGGGCCATTCTCCTTGTGCGGGCGGGCAGGAGAGATGCGAAGCCGCTGCCCGGATACATGCCCTCGCGCATGAAAATACCGCGCAGGAACGGAACGGCGTCGAGGAGGTTGAGCGTGACGCCGCGGGCCATCTGCACCGGCAGGAACGACGACAGCAGCGAGAAGTTGATGAGGCTCACCGCCGTCGTGCGGGCGACGATATCCGGACGGCGCTGCATGTCATATGCGCGCATGGCAGCCTCTGAGCCGGGATCATCGGGGAAACGGCGGACGACGTCAACCACGTCCATCACGTCGCGAATGCCCAGGTTCAGGCCCTGCGCGGTGATGGGTGGGAACATGTGCGCAGCCTCGCCGACGATCATGATGCGACGGGCTGCAAAGCGGTTGGGCAGCATCGACACCAGCGGATAGAGCTGCCGGCCGGGCTCGACGGTGACGCGGCCGAGGAATGATTGCTGCCGCTCTTCGAGGCGGCGGGCCAGCTCCTCGTCGTCGACGGCCATGAGCCGTTCCGCGTCCCAGCTTCGCATCATCCACACGAGACTCGAACGGAAGCCGCCCGGCAGCGGCACCTGCGTGCAGGGGCCATGTTCGGTATGCAGCTCCGTCGAGGTGAAGTTGTGATGGCGCGTGTGGGCGAAATTCAGCACCAGCGCGCTCTGGTGGAAATCCTTCACGTGTACCGTGATGCCTGCGGCCTCGCGGCCCTTCGACTTGCGCCCGTCCGCTGCGACGGCAAGGTCGGCCGTGACCACATCGCCGTTGTCGAGCGTGATCTCCACCCGTCCCGTGTCCGTTGACCAGCGGCTGACGAACTGGCGTCGCCAGGTGATGCGCGGTTCCGCGGCTGCGGCCTTGCCGAGCGCCTCGTTCAGGCCCGCGTTCGGAATGTTGAGGCCGAAGAACTCCTCGCCGATCTCGCTCGCGTGGAAGTTCACCGTCGGCGTGCGGATAAGGCGGTTGGTGCCGTCGGCGATCCGCATGGTGACGAGCGGCGCGGATATGGCGCGAATCGCGTCCCCGACGCCAAGTCGGTCCAGAAACTCGATCGCCGGGCGCATCAGCGCCGTCGTTCGCGTGTCATCGAGCCGTGGATCCGGGCCGACAAGGGTTACGGGTTCTCCGATCTGTGCCAGTGCCAAGGCTGCTGCAAGACCGGCCGGGCCAGTGCCCACGACGACGATTCTGTTCTGTTCTGTTGCGGTCACAGTACTACTCACGTTAACCCCACAACCAGATATAGCAGCCCGCACGAAGGGAGCAAGAAAAGCGTCGCCGCAGGGCAGAAGACGTGGATTACCGCCGGAAACCGCAAGTCGGTTGCAAGTCAAAGCTGATCCGTGGTTAAGCACGTGCTATTGGCGAACATGAGTTGAGCAGTGGGGATCCGGTTCGGTGCGCCGGGAGACGCAGGCATGACGACCAGAGACGGAATTCTTGGCCAGGCAGCTTCTGCCGACGTTGCGCGGGTAACTTCATGAAAGAGAAAAAAGTCACGGCGCCGAAGGCGAAAGCCTTTTCGGTTCATCTCCTGACCGCGTCCGGTTCCTTCCTGGCATTCCTGTCACTCGTTGCGGCGAGCGACATGCGCTGGACGGCCATGTTCTGGTGGCTGGGGCTCGCGCTGCTGGTGGATGGTATCGACGGTCCGATCGCCCGCAAGCTCGAGGTGAAGGAGGTCCTGCCCAACTGGTCCGGCGAGCTCCTGGACAACGTGATCGACTACGTGACCTACGTGCTCATTCCGGCCTATGCGCTCTACCAGAGCGGGTTCATGGGCGAGAAACTGTCGTTTCTTTCCGCCGCGATTATCGTGATCACCAGCGCGATCTACTACGCCGACACCGGCATGAAGACGAAGGAAAACTTCTTCAAGGGCTTTCCGGTCGTCTGGAACATGGTGGTCTTCTCGCTGTTCGTGATCGGCGTCGGCGAATACACGGCCTTCGCGGTGGTCGTCATTGCGGCGGTCATGACCTTTGTTCCGATGCACTTCATCCATCCGGTGCGGGTCGTGCGCCTGCGCACGATCAACCTGACGGTGTTCCTTGTCTGGAGCATCCTCGGAATCATCGCGCTGCTGCAGAACCTGCAGGCTGACGCCTGGGTTCGCTATGGCGTTGCCATCACCGGCATCTATCTGTTTTGTATCGGCGGCATCATGCAGATGTGGCCGCAACTTGGTCGAAGGGGGAGATGAACATGGTCAAGGCAATCCGGATGACGGAAACCGGTGGCCCGGAGGTGCTGCAACTGGTCGACATCGAGCAGCCGCGGCCCGGGCCGGGCGAAGTGCTGATCGAGCACAAGGCGATCGGCGTGAATTTCATCGACACCTACATGCGCTCGGGCCTCTATCCGGTGACGCTGCCTTTCGTCCCCGGCAACGAGGGTGCCGGCGTGGTGCTGGAGGTTGGACCGGGCGTCGAGGACTTCAAGCCGGGCCACCGGGTGGCCTACTGCGGAGGCAATGGCGGCGGCTACAGCGAGCAGCGCGTCATGCCGGCCGACCGGGTGCTGAAGCTGCCCGATGACATTTCCTTCGAAAGGGGCGCGGCCATGACCCTCAAGGGCCTGACCGCCTGGTTTCTGCTGCGCCGGACCTATCCGGTCAAGCCTGGCGACATCGTCCTCTACCATGCGGCTGCCGGCGGCGTGGGCCTCATCTTCGGCCAGTGGGCCAAGCACCTCGGCGCGACCGTGATCGGGACTGCCGGCTCACCCGAGAAGATCGAGCTCGCCAAGGCGCACGGCTTCGATCATGTCATCAACTACCGCGAGGAGAATTTCGTCGAGCACGTGCGCGAGATCACCGGCGGCAAGATGTGCCAGGTGGTCTACGATTCCGTTGGCAAGGATACGTTCCCGGCCTCGCTCGACTGCCTGCGGCCGCTCGGCATGTTCGTCAGCTTCGGCCAGTCGTCCGGCATGGTTCCTCCCTTCAGCATCAGCCTGCTCCAGCAGAAGGGTTCGCTGTTCGCCACCCGTCCGGTGCTGTTCCACTACATTGCGGAGCGCAAGGAACTGGACACTGCAGCCGAGGAACTCTTCGATGTGGTGCGCAAGGGCGCGGTCAGGATTGTGATCAACCAGCGCTACAAGCTGGAGGAGGCCGCCAAGGCGCACGACGACCTTGAAAGCCGCCGCACGTCGGGCACGACGATCCTCATTCCGTAACAACCGGTTCAGCCGCGCAAGGCAGCGGCGTCCGAACCCTTGCCAGGCTGCTGACACGCCGGTGTCAGCAGCCTTCTGCTATGGTGGCATGCCAATCTGGAGGTTTGACATGCTCAAGTTTTATCACGCTCCATGGTCGCGTTCGTTCTCGGTTCTCTGGCTGCTGGAGGAACTCGGCGTGCCCTATGAGATGGAGCTGGTCGACATCCGCAAGGGCGCTCCCGAGGAATACCGGCGCATCCAGCCGAGCAAGAAGGTTCCGGCCATCGTTCACGACGGCACCGTGGTGACGGAGCGGGCCGCGATAACTCTCTATCTGGGAGAGAACTTCAACGGAAAGGGCCTTGCGCCGAAGCCAGGCGACCCGGACCGTGCGACCTATCTCATGATGCTGGTCTACCACGACTCGGTGTTCGACCCGGTGATCTGCGCGAAAGTGCAGGGGCTCACGTATGCGAGCAACGACTATCCTTTCGGCACCTTCGACGACATGGTCGCCAACCTGGAGCGCATCCTCACGCAGCGCCCCTACATCGCTGGCGACCGCTTCACGCTGGCCGACATCATATGGGGTACGGGCATCGACTTTACCGCCAATGTGCTGAAGGCGCTGCCGCTCAAGCCCGTGTTTTCTGCGTATCTCGACCGGGTGACGTCGCGGCCGACCTATCAGGCGGTGAAGGAGAAGGACATGGAACTCGCCCGGCAGGACCGTTCGCTTCAGGAAATGCTTGCGAAAGCTTCATCGACAGGCGGCGGAAACGGGTGAACGCGCAAAAGGCTCCGACCCGCCGCCGCGTGGAAGCTGGTGCCACGCGGATCCCAGCCCCGAGGATCGTGCTGCTGACAGTGCTCCCTCAATCATGCTTTCGCGCTGGCGGCTTTTCTAGCGCCAGCCTTCCCGGATACGCCGCGCTTCGGCTGCTGTGTGGATTGCCTTTCGGCCGCCTCGGCGGCTTCACGGGCGAGACGGAGCTGTCTCAGACGTTCCGTCTTGCGCTCCCTGGCGGCATTTTCCTTGGCGACGATCGCGCGGTAAGCCTCTTCCGTTCTCTGCGCTTTCCGTTCCATGCGCGTTAGCGAGGCGGGAGCGAGCGGAGCTTGGGCGCGGTCAGGCATGCGGTCTCCCTTCGTTGTCGAGCGGCCAATGCCGATAGTGGCGTGGTGACCTTGCGGCTGGACCCAGCACTCCGGTTCTAACGCCTGGATGATTAACATGTTCCAAGAATAACGGTAAGCTGATGTAGGAATCACCGGGTATTGAGTACGTCCATATCGTTTGCCGTAAGTCGGGAGACTGTCGTGACGGGTAAATCGTGGATACTGGGCGCAGCGCTTTTCATGTCCGGCGCGTCCACTGTTTCCGGCGAGCCGCTGTGGGGCGGTGACTTTCTCAGACCCGGCATTCATTCCGGCTTCAACGAAGTCCGGATTGGAGTGATGGCCTATGACCGCGGCCCGTTCTCGACGGACGATTTCAACGGTGCTGTGATCAATGGTGAGTTTGTCTTCGCTTCGCCCGAATTTCTGAGCGCGATCGGCGCGCCACGCCCGTACCTTGGTTTCGACGCGGCAATTGCAGACGATCCGGTCCACTTCTTCTACGGCGGATTGAACTGGGACTTCCGCCTTACGGACCGGCTATATGTTGGCGCGAGCCTCGGCGGAGCCGTTACCACCGCCGATGATCTGAAGACGCCTGCCACCTACAAGGCGCTCGGCTGCCGTGTTCTGTTTCATCTGGGCGCGGCCATCGGCTACGACATTTCCGACCACTGGACCGTCCAGGGTTATCTGGACCATTTCTCTAACGCGGGCCTGTGCGATCCGAACAACGGGGCGGAGGCCACCGGCGTGAGGATTGGCTACCGCTTCTAGACCGCTTCAGGAAAATCCGGTCTTGGCCGGCGACCGAGAGGGCAGGCGGCCGGCGCTTCCGTGCAGCTTCGATAGCGCCCGAAGATCGGCAACGCACCGTAGGCGTGCCCAATCGATTGCCCTCGCGGGCGAGGGCAATCCGGGGCGCGCCAGCTTTACCAGGAGCGGTGGATCCGCTCGTGCGGCTGAAGGGGATAATGGTAGCGTCAGGGATGGTAACGCCAGTGTCGGTAGGGTCGGTCGTACATCCACCGGTCCAGCGCCTCCTCGCGGGCGCGGCGGTCCGCGCTCCGGTCAAGTTCGCGCCGCTGCACGCATTCGGCCATGGGGATCGACCTGTCGGGGAAACCGATCATGCGGCAATGGGCGCGATCCATTTCCAGCCGTTGGTGGGGGGCGATGGTGGAACATGCCGTCAGCGTTCCAAAGGCGGCGCAATAAAGGCATGGTAAAATAAATCTTTTGACTAGAGCACTCATCTGAACACTCAAATACTGAATTAATATAGACGTTCAGATTACTCATAAAAACTGGCAAAATATTGTCGAAATTCTCGATCTCTTTGACGACAGTCTGTCTGGTGTCCGGTCGCAAAGGAAGATGGCGGGCCTCCGCGCCATTCACTGCGGCCCGCGCGAGGATCTGTCCGGGCGCGCGGCGACCATCCGCCGTTGTCTAATTCCACTTCAGTACATATCTGGCTGGGGTAACGCCTGGACGGAGCACGCCATGATTCCATTGTCGATCCTCGATCTAGCCCGCATTCGTGAAGGTTCAACGGCCAGAGAGGCCCTCGACAATGCGCGGGACGTGGCCGTGCACGCGGAGCGCTGGGGCTACAAACGCATCTGGGTGGCCGAGCACCACAACATGCCGGGCATCGCCAGCGCTGCCACCTCCATCGTCATCACCCACATCGCCGAAGGAACGAAGACGATCCGCGTGGGGGCAGGGGGCATCATGCTGCCCAACCACTCGCCCTATATCATCGCCGAGCAGTTCGGCACGCTCGCCCATCTCTTCCCCGGCCGCATCGACCTGGGCCTTGGCAGGGCTCCCGGCACCGACCAGCTGACGCTGCGCGCGATCCGCCGCCCGCCCGAGGCGGCCGAGCGTTTCCCGCAGGACGTGCTCGAGCTCCAGGCCTATTTCCGCGAGGCGGAGGAGGGCCAGCGCATCCAGGCGGTGCCCGCTGCCGGTACCCATGTGCCGCTCTGGATCCTAGGATCCAGCAATTTCGGCGCCGTCCTCGCTGCCGAACTCGGTTTGCCCTATTCCTTCGCGTCCCATTTCGCGCCGGACTACCTGCTGCCTGCGCTTGCGCTCTATCGCAGCCGCTTCAAGCCGTCTGGGCAGCTCGACCGTCCCTACGCGATGGTTGGCGTGAACATTGTTGCAGCGGAGACGGACGAGGAGGCAAGACGTCTGTTCACCACCCAGCAGATGTCGTTCACCAACATCTTCCGCGGCGCGCGCGGCCTGAGCCAGCCGCCGATCGACGACATTGAGACCTACTGGACCGAGGTGGAGAAGGCGCAGGTCCAGCGGATGCTCGCGCGCTCCATCGTGGGCTCTCCCGCGACGGTGAAAGCTGGCATGCAGGCGCTTGTGGAGGAAACCGGCGCGGATGAGCTCATTATCGTCTCCGACGTCTTCGACCACCGGAAGCGGCTGCGCTCCTTCGAGCTCATCGCCGAGGCCTGGTTTGGCTGAGGCGGGGACTCCTCACTCCAGCGGCTTCAGTCCCGCCTCGATCTCCGACCGGCGGGGCTCGAGGAACGGCGGCAGCGCCAGGCGCTCGCCGAGCGACTCCAGCGGTTCGTCAGCCGTGAAGCCGGGCACATCGGTTGCGATCTCGAACAGGTTGCCGCCGGGTTCGCGGAAATAGAGCGAGCGGAAGTAGAACCGTTCGACCTCGCCCGAGCTCGGGACGCGGAACCCCGACACGCGCTCCGTCCAGTCATGCAGCGTTTCCGGGGTCGGCGTGCGGAAGGCGACGTGATGCACGCCACCCGCGCCTTGCCGCGCGAAGGGCAGGCCAGGCTGGACGGCCATGTGCAGCTCCGCTCCCGGTCCGCCGTCGCCCATCCGGTAGACATGCACGGTGCCTGTGCCATCGGGCGAGGGGTACTCGCGGACCTCGGTCATGTTCATGAGTTCCGTCAGCACCCGCTCGGTCGGCCCCTTCTTGGGCACCGAAATGGTGATCGGGCCCAGACCGCGGATCTGGAACTCCGCCGGCACGGGGCTTTTCTCCCACGGATGGGATTCGCCCTGGCCTCCGTCATCGACCAGGCGGAAGCGCTGTCCCTCCGGATCCTCAAAGTCGAGGCTCGCCCGGCCGTCGAGCACGTGTATGTCGCCCACCGGCAGCCTGGCCTTGCGCAACCGCTCCGCCCAGTACTCGAGCGCCCGTTCGCCGGCGACCCGCAGACCCGTGCGGCAGATGGAATGGGTGCCGCGCCGCTCCGGCGGAATGGGCCAGTCAAAGAAGGTGAGGTCCGTGCCGGGCGTGGCCAGGCCGTCCGCATAGAACAGGTGGTAGGCGCTCACATCGTCCTGGTTGACGGTCTTCTTGACGAGCCTGAGCCCCAGCGTCTCCGTATAGAAGCGCTTGTTGGCCGGCGCATTGGCAGTGATCGCCGTGAGGTGGTGGATGCCGGTGAGCTGCATGGCCTGGTCCTCCTTCGGAGCAGTTGATCTGGAAGCTCGGCGCTGCTCCAGCTGTCTGCCGTGTCGCGGTTCCGGAGCGAAAACCGTTTCCGCCACCGACGGAATCGTTCGGCCAATATTGTAACCGTGCTCCGGACGGTAAAGCGTGCTGCTACTCTACACGCTGTTCGCGAAAAGCGAACGGAGTTTCTTGCCCGTTGGCTGCAACACTTGAAGACCTGCGCTATCCCGCGGCGCGCGGGCCCGCGTGGCGGCAGGCTTTTCTGCGAGCAGCCCAACACGATGCCGCCCGGCGAACTCTGGCGGGTGACCGCCAGGCAGGATCGGCCCCGCGACGGGGCTGCGCAGGTTGGAGCGCTTTCCCGCGAACATCTTATTTCTGCATCACCTGCAAAGGCCGCATGCTGATCGTGTCATGAAAGCACGATCGAAGGAGGCGAACGCCCGGCTCGCGATGGCCCGGGGAAATTCAGGCAAAGAAAAGAAAAAGCCCGCCAGGGAGGAGGATGGCGGGCTTTTTCTGAATGCAGCTTAGGAGGAGGAATTTACTGCATTTATGTCGTTGCCTGTTTGGGAGGAGGAGAAACAGTCAACACGGCTTAGATACTTCGTCCTCCGGCGTGAATCCATAGACATTTGTGCAACGCAGTCTTGCATTTTGTGCAATGCACAATGATGGCCGCCGCGCCGCTTTCGCGAGGGGCGAGAGAGAAGGCTTTCGCCTCAGCCTCTCTGCCTATAACCCTGGACCGCGTCTCTGGCGGCGGCGAATGTGGCGAACCAGTCGGCGGGGATCGGTCGCGGCTCGATGATCCGGCCGGCGGGTTCGGAGGGCAGGTCGTGGCCCGCGCCGCGGGCGGCAAGCTGGGCACAGCCCAGCGCCGTCAGTTCCGGTTCGTCGGAGACGCGCACCGGCCGTCCGAGAACGTCGGCCACGAACTGGCAGAACCAGGGATTGCGGCTCATGCCGCCGTCGATGCTGATCGGCGGCAGGATGGCCACCGACTTTTCCATCTCGGCAATCACTTCCGCCACGCGGAAAGCAACGCCCTCCAGCACCGCCTGCACCATGTCGGAGGGCGTTGTGTCGAGGCCGAGGCCCATCCAGGCGCCGCGCGCCGAACGGTCCCAGTGCGGCGCGGCTAGGCCCGAAAGCGCCGGCACGAAGACCAGGCCGCGCGAGACCGCCGGCTCGCGCTCGAAATGGTCGAGCTCGGCGGTGGTGCTCCAGAGCCCGAGCTTCTTCGCCCAGTTGACGGCTGACGATGCGGAATAGACACCGCCGTCGAGCGCGTACATGGTGGCCCCGTTGCTCTCGCTCCAGGCGATGGTGGGCAGCAGCGGAGAGCCGCCCTCGAGACGGTCGGTGAGCGCCAGCGCGAAGGCGCCCGTGCCGAACGTGATCTTCGCATGGCCGGGCAGGCGCGCCCCATGGCCGAACAGGGCTGCCTGCTGGTCCACGATGCTTGCCGTGAGCTTCGCGCCATTCTTCAGCGTGCCCAGCTCGCCGCAGGTGGGCAGGATCGGGGGCAGGGCCTCCAGCGGCACGCCGAAGATCTCGCAAAGTTCCGGGTCCCAGCTGCAGGTGGTGAGATTCATGAGCGACGTGCGCGAGGCCGTTGTCGGGTCTGTGGCGAAGACGCCGGTGAGCCGGTCGCGGAAGAAGGCGTCCGTGGTGCCGAGCCGCAGGCGGCTCTGGGCGGCCAGTTCGCGGGCTTCCGCGCAGTTTTCCATGATCCAGCCGAGCTTGGAAGCGGAGAAGTAGGGGTCGAGCGGCAGGCCCGCGCGCTCGCGCACCAGCGACTCCAGGCCCTTTGCCTTGAGCGCTTCGCAGGCGTCCGCCGTGCGGTCGTCCTGCCAGACGATGACGGGCGTGATGGCGCGGCCGGTCGCCGCGTCCCAGGCAAGGCAGCTTTCGCCCTGGTTGTCGATGCCGGCGCAATCCACCTCGCCGGCGGCCGCGATGCAGGCCTCGATATTGGCAATCAGCTCCTCCGGATCGTGCTCCACATGGCCTGGCGCGGGATAGAACTGCCGGTGCTCAACCGCGTGGACAACCCGGTTGCCGCCGCCATCGACCACGAAGGCACGGGTGGACGTCGTTCCCTGATCGATGGCGAGGACTCGCATCATTCCTCCAGATGTATGCTGACCTGACCTGTAACTGATGGCATGGGCAGGGTGATGCGCCGGTCGGGTCGCGTCCATATGCGTCGCGATGCCACCTCGCGGCCATCCACCCGAACCGACAGACGGCCGTTCACCGGACGATTGACCCTGAGCTGCAGCCGGTCAAGGGCTTGCTCGGGGCTCACGAACTGCGGCACGACCCAGGCGAGCGCGTCGCTCTCGACGGTGACCGGCGCCCGCTCCGCAGGCAGCCCGCTCTTCAGATCCCTCGCAATGGCGAGGCCCACCCGCCGGCCTTCCGACCAGCACCAGCCCGCCGTCTCCACCGGATGCAGCATGTTGCCGGCCGCATAATACGTAGGATCGGAGCATCGGCCGGCGCTGTCCACGGCCGGGCCGCCCGTACCCGGATCGCGGGCGAGATGGCTCGTGACGATGAGCGTGGATTCGGAGCGGAAATGGCCGCTGACGATCACGCCGTCGGTCTCGATCCGCTTGCGGCCCTTCGGGCCGTCAATGATCACGGATTCCACCCGCTCGCGTCCCTCGATCGAGACGAGCTTCGTGGAGAGATAAAGCGGAATGCCCTTGATGCGCGGATAGAGGCATGAAGGCCAGCGCGCCGCCGTTGCGCGGCGGGAATCGACCATCGCCACTGGACGGATGCCCGCATGGGCGCAAGTCATGATCGCCGAGAAGGACACGAGTTCCGTGCCGAGGATCACCGGACGGCGGAACGGGCGCGCGTGCTCGAGATACACCATGCCCTGCAGCGCGCCGGTGCTGACCACGCCGCCCGGCTTGGTGCCGCCGATGAGCCGCTGGGCGCGGGAGCTTTCCCGCACACCCGTGGCTATAAGCACGCGCCTGGCGGAAATCGTTGTCACGCCCTCGTCGCTCGTCACCGTGACCGAGGGACCGGGGTGGAGTGCCACAACGTTCACGCCGAGCGCGAAGCGCACACCCGCGGCCTCTGCGCGTGCCGCAAGGGCGCGGGCGTAGTCCGGGCCCTTCATCACGCGGTGAAACTCGCGCATGCCGAACGGATAATGGCCGCAGTGGCGCGGGATTCCGCCCGCCGCCTTCTCGCGGTCCACGACCAGCACGTTGAAGTCGCGCGCAAGTTCCGTGGCGGCGGCCAGGCCCGCGGGGCCCGCGCCGATCACCAGGACATCAACCTCGGAGGGCAGGATCATTCAACAATCTCCGACATCGGCTGGTCGAAATGATCGCGCGTCAGGCGGCATAGCTCCGCCGAACAGAAGAAGGCCTGGCAGCGGCCCATGGTGACGCGCGTGCGGCGCTTGAGCCCCGCCAGTGAGCGGGCGGGCAGCGGTCCCGACAGCGCGTCCATGATCTCCCGCCGGGTGACGAGCTCGCAGTGACAGACGATCCCGCCGTGTCCGGGCTTCTGCCAGTCGCGCGGGAGGAATTCCGAAATGTTGCGCACGCTCGACCACACCGGGTGGGCGGGCGGCGGGAATTCGAGCGCCGCAAGCTTCTCCACATGCTGGGCAATGCCGAGCGCGGCAGACAGGCCCGTGGAGCGGATGCCGCCCACGGTGATGTACGAGAGGCCCTCGTGCGCCTTGATACAGTATTCCTTGAGTTCGGTGGCGGGGCGCAGGCCCGCATAGATGGCCGTCACGTCGTGCCGCTTCAGCGCCGGCACGATCTCCTCGCCACGCTTCTTCAACGCTTCGAGCGTTTCGGGAACGAGCTCTGCATGCAGGCGGTCGTCCTGGTCCTCGGCCGTTGGGCCCACCAGAAGGTTGCCGAACGCGGTGCGGCAGACGACGACGCCCTTGGTGATGGCGGTGGGCACCGGCAGCAGGATGTGGTTCACCAGCGCGGCTGCCGGCTTGTCATAGACCACGAACTGGCCCTTGCGCGGCTTGATGTGGAAGTCGCGGCGACCGATGAACTTCTCGTCCACGAGATCACCAAACAGGCCGGCGGCATTGATCACCAGTCCGGCGCGCACCTCGCCGCGGGTCGTCTCGATGATCCAGTCATCCTCCCGGCGCGCCCCGGTGACCTCGGCGCCGCGCATGAGCTGCGCGCCGTTCTCGACGGCCTGCAGCAGATAGGCGAAGGGCGCCGACCACGGGTCGATCAAATATTCACCGGGCACGCGGAAGGCAGCGCGCGCATTCTCTCCCAGTTCCGGTTCGGCCTTGCGCAGCGCCTGCCGGTCCAGAACCTCGATGTCCGTGATCCCGTTCTTGTGCGCCTTCTCGATCAGGCCGGGGAGGGCGGCTTCCTCTTCCTCGGTCCAGGCGATGACCAGCGCGCCGCAGCGGTTGACCGGTAGGCCCAGCCGTTCGTGGATTTCCAGATACTCCTGGTATCCCGCGCGGATGCAGGCGTGCTCCAACGACCCCGGAGGGGCGTCGAAACCCGTGTGCAGAATGGCGGAATTGCCCTTGGAGGCGCCGTCGAGAATGTCCGGGGCTTTCTCGATCACGGCCACGCGCGCCCCCGCGAGGGCAAAGCGCCGTGCGATCGCGCAGCCAACGACGCCGGCGCCAATGACGGCCACGTCGAATCGACCGGTTAGAGGCTGGTCCGGCATGCAGGTCACTCCTGTTGATGAGCGCAGTCATGCTCCAAAATGACCGAATAGTCAATTTTTGCCCGCTATTTTCATGCAAACAGGCATGTTTTGCCTACTTTCATGTTGACACGGTCACGTTTTCCGGGCCTAGCTAGAGAAAAAGGGAACGGGACGAAATGGGAGTGCGGGCTGTGAAGCCGGGCGACAGACAGGCTGAGATTCTGGCTTGCGTCGAGCGCGACGGCGAAGTCTCCGTTCCGGAACTGGCCGAGCGTTTCAGAGTCTCTGCCGAAACCATTCGCCGCGATCTGGCCCAGCTTGCGGCCACCGGTGCCCTGCAGAAGGTCCATGGCGGCGCCCGCCGTCTCCGCCTCCAGGCGGAAGGCAGTTTCGAGGAGCGCATGTCGGAGCAGTCGGCCGAAAAGGCGCTGATTGCCCGCAAGTTGCGCGGCCTGATTTCTCCCGGAGATACCGTATTCATCGATACAGGAACCACGACGCTGGCATGCGCCAAGGCGTTGGCAGATGTGCAGCGACTTACGGTCATCACCAATTCCCTGCACATCGCGCGCGTTCTGGGTGGGGGGCAGGCGCGCGTCTATTTGTTGGGAGGCATCTTCGCACCGGACAATGGCGAAACCGTCGGGCCCATGGCGCTGGAGCAGATCGCCCAGTTCCAGGCCGACTATGCCGTGATCGGCGTGGCCGCGCTCGACGCGGAAGCCGGGGCGATGGATGCCGATTTCGACGAGGCCGCGGTGGCGCGCGCTATGTGCGCGCGGGCCTCACGGACCATCGTCGTCGCCGGATCGGCGAAATTCGGAAAGCGGGCTCTGCACCGCGTGTGTCGGCTGGAGGAGATCGACACCCTCATCAGTGACCGGGCACCGGGCGATGCCTTTCAGGCAGCGCTCGACCGCGCTCGCGTCAAGCTCATCTAGCCGAAAGGCAGGCGGAAGGGAAAAGTTGCCGGAAAAATGAAGTCGCTGGTTCAGGGTTACATACGCGTCATGGACGGTCTGGCTGAATGGATCGGCCGGTTCGCCATGTGCCTCATCTACGTGATGATCGCCGTTCTGCTTTTCGACGTATTCTCGGACAAGGCGTTGGGGAAGGTCCAGAACTGGACGCTGGAGACGGCGCAGTTCACGCTAGCCGCGTTCTATTTCCTCGCCGGGCCCAAGACGCTCAAGGACGAGGGGCATGTGCGGCTCGACCTCATCTATTCGCATCTCTCACCGCGCGGGCGGGCGATCATCGACTCCATCACGATCTGGATCGTGATCTTTTACCTCGGCGTCCTGCTGTGGGGTGGAATTTCCTCGCTGCATTACTCCTGGATCACCAACCAGCGCCTCCCTTCGTTGTGGGCCCCGTCGCTGGTTCCCATCAAGGTTCTCATGAATGTCTGCATCGCGCTCATGATCCTTCAATGCATTGCCATCTTCTTCCGTGACGTGCTGCGCATCCGCGAAGGAGACGCGCGATGAGCCCCGAAGCAATCGCCCTCGTGATGTTCGCGGGCATGATTGTCCTCATGCTCACGGGCCAGCGCATCTTCGCCATGATCGGCGCCGTGGCCGCCGCTTCCGCGCTTGCGCTCTACGGCAACTCCGCCGCCGAACTGCCGTTCAACGCGGTCTTCAAGCTGTTCTCCTGGTACGCGCTGCTGACGCTGCCGCTCTTCATCTTCATGGGCCACATGATGGCCAAGTCCGGCATCGCGGAAGACCTATACCGGATGATGCACGTCTGGTGCGGAAAGCTTCCCGGCGGGCTGGCCATGGGCACGATCTTCCTCATGGTCATCATCAGTGCCATCAACGGCCTTTCGGTCGCGGGTCTTGCCATTGGTTCGGCCATCGCGCTGCCGGAGATGCTGCGGCGTGGCTATGACAAGGTGCTGATCACCGGCGTGGTGCAGGGCGGCTCGACCCTCGGCATCCTTCTGCCGCCGTCGGTGGTGATGGTGCTGTTCTCGGTGATCGCGCGCCAGCCGGTTTCCGAACTGTGGCTTGCCGGAGTGCTTCCGGGCCTGATGATGGCGGCTGTCTTCGCCATCTATGTCTACGTCCGCGTGAAGCTCAATCCGTCGCTGGCGCCGAAGCTGAGCGACGAAGAGCTCAACATGCCGCTCAGGGAAAAGATTCTTCTGCTGAAGGCGGGCATTGCCCCGGTCGTCATCTTCCTGCTGATGATCGGTCTGTTCGTGATGGGCTACACGAACCTGCTGGAGAGCTCCGCCG
Source organism: Chelativorans composti (assembly GCF_039541695.1). Classification (NCBI taxonomy): domain Bacteria; kingdom Pseudomonadati; phylum Pseudomonadota; class Alphaproteobacteria; order Hyphomicrobiales; family Phyllobacteriaceae; genus Chelativorans; species Chelativorans composti. Next base: position 36,712 of record NZ_BAABGS010000074.1, read on the forward strand.
TGGGTGCCACGGCCGCGACGGTGGCGGCCGCCTGGAAGCGCCGGCTCAACTTCAAGCTGCTGGTCGAGGCCGCCCACGAGACCATGTCCGTCACGGCCATGTTCATGTGGATCGTGCTCGGCGCGCTGGCCTTCTCCGCCGTGTTCGACGGCATCGGAGCTGTCCGCGCCATCGAGAACATTTTCATTCACAATTGGGAGCTGTCGCCCTGGGCGGTGATCATCCTGATGCAGCTGAGCTTCATCGTGATGGGCATGTTCCTGGACGACACCGCCATGCTGGTGATCGTCGCGCCGCTCTACATTCCTCTGGTGCAGCGCCTCGATCTCGGCATCGACCACCAGATGGCCTGGTTCGGCATTCTCTACACGATCACCTGCCAGATCGCCTATGTCACGCCGCCTTTTGGATACAACCTGTTCCTGATGCGCGGCATGGCGCCCAAGGAAATCACGCTGATCGACATCTACCGGTCGATCATTCCCTTCGCGCTGATGATGGTGCTCTGCATCGTCCTGCTGATGATTTTCCCGCAGATCGCGACCTGGCTGCCAAGCTATTTCCGAGGCTGATGCTCCAAAGGAGGCTACCATGACCAACAACACTGACGACACTTCCAAGATGTCGCCGTCCGAAAGGATCCTGGCGACCCGCCGCAAGTTCCTGGCCTCCGCCGGCCTTGCGGCTCCGGCCGCGCTTGCCACCCCGGCGATCGTCCGCGCCCAGGCTCCGATCCGCTGGCGCCTGCAAACCTACGCCGGACCGTCGCTCGGCGAGCACGTGATCAAGCGCCAGGTGGACGCGTTCAACGCCGCTGCCAATGGCGAGATGGAGATCGAGCTTTACTACGCCGACCAGCTCGTGCCGACCTCGGAGCTGTTCCGCGCTCTGCAGAACGGCACGCTGGACGCCATCCAGTCGGACGAGGCCACGATGGCCGCGCCGGTCGACATCTCCGTCTTCGGCGGCTACTTCCCGTTTGCCAGCCGCTTCAGCCCGGACGTCGGCGCCATGTTCATGTACTACGGCCTCGACGAGATCTGGAAGGAAGCCTATGCCGACATCGAGAACGTGACCTACCTCTCGACCGGTGCCTGGGATCCGCTCCACATCTTCACGGTCAACAAGCCGATCCGCTCGCTCGCCGACCTCAACGGCCTGCGCGTGTTCGGCGTGCCGACCGCTGGCCGCTTCCTGTCGCGCTACGGCCTTATCCCGGTGACGGTGCCCTGGGATGACGTGGAAGTCGCGCTGCGCACGGGCGACCTGGACGGCGTGGCCTGGTGCGGCTTCACCGAGATGTACGCCATGGGCTGGGCCGACATCTGCAAATACGCGCTCGCCAACTCGATCACCGGCGCGTGGTTCGGTTCCTACTACGTCAACACCCAGAGCTGGGAGAAGGTGCCGCCGCACCTGCAGCAGCTCTACCGCAGCACGATCGACCAGTCGCACTACTACCGCCTGATCTGGTACTGGGGCGGCGAGGCGAAGCTGCGCGTCGAAGGCGAGAAGATGGAGCTCACCGAAATTCCGTCGCAGGAGTGGGCGCAGGTGGTCAAGGATGCCCAGAGCTTCTGGGACGAGGTCGCCCAGGAGAGCCCGCGCGCCGCGCGCGTCGTGGAGATCTTCAAGAAGTACGCCTCCGACATGGAGAAGGCGGGCTACCCGTACCGCTAAGGCGTCACGCCGATCGATGGGGGGGAGGACGGAGGAGGGGGCAACCCCTCCTTCTTTTCTGGGGCAGAAATATTCCCAGGGCGGCGACGGTCCGGCCCTGCCCAAACGGCAGGTGCCATCCGGCGCGAGGTACCTTTCGGGAGGGCTGTTGTCTCGCAGCCATTCGATTGACCGGAGTCTGAAACGGTCTCCGCCTCCGGCAGCGTTGTTGTCACGCTTTTCAAGCAGTATCTGAGCTCATGCCCTGGACGGTTGCGAGCGTGCCCGCGGACACCGCCTCCATTGCTCCGCAGGGCGTAAGGAAGCCCAGGCTGGGGGTGGGGTGCGCACTGCTTCTTCATCGGCAACCCCATCCGTGATGATCGCGAACGTAGCCATCAGAAGGTTGCTTCACTAAACGCGACTGCGCGAACGATGCCGCAACCCGATGTTCACCGCCCGCTTGCCGCGCATGGCGCTGTAACCGGGATCGCAGCGGCGGGACTTTGCGGCGGACTGCGTTCCCCGTTGACAGTGCGCGTCGCGCGGCGCTAAAGGCGAAGTTCCGACGCATCTGTTCCTGGATTCTCAGGCGTGCTCCCGGGCGCCGAAACATCGGAAATCCGGGACAAGCAGAAAACGTCTGGAGGGGTGGCCGAGCGGTTTAAGGCACCGGTCTTGAAAACCGGCGTGGCAGCGATGTCACCGTGGGTTCGAATCCCACCCCCTCCGCCATTTTCCCGGATGGCTCGAACATTCGATCTGTACGGCTTTCCTGAAAGCGCGGAAAGCTTACGATCCCTGCAAAACACAATCTATGCTGAGTGCTTAGCGCAATAATGGTGTATTGAAAATTGCATTGCTGCAGGTAGACTGGCGAGGACTCGGCGGGCACGGTGCGCACTTGGATGGGGCGAGGGTTATAGACTGGACGATTGGCGGTGCCATTGAGCATGGCTCGTTCCTGATGGCGATGACCGCCGTTGCGCTTTCCTGCGTCGTCGTCCTGATCAGTATTTCGGGCGTCATTGCCTACATACGCGTGAAACATCACGCCAGGCTGGCAGCAATACAGCAGGCAGACGAAACCGCGCGGGAGATAGCGGAACGGGTGACTAATCGTTACCTACTGGCCGAATTGCCTGCTATCATTGGCTCGTACCACGAACTGGGCCAGACACTGGACGGTGAGATTGCGGACCGGGTGGCAGCGACACAGCATGGTGATGAAGAATGATGCGGTATTCTGAACAGCTCGCCTTGATCCGCAAGTTCAAGTCGCATGCGCCCGTGGATGTTGAGGGCCTTGCCAATGCTCTTGGTGTGAAGGTCTCGTACGCCAATCTCCGCCCTGAAACATCCGGCATGATCGAACGCATTGGCGATGATCGCTTCCGGATCGTGGTGAATGCCAATCATCCGAGAACCCGCCAGCGGTTCACCATCGCGCACGAGCTCGGGCATTACATGCTGCATCGTCATCTTATCGGCGAGGGCATTGAGGACAACAGGGCTTACCGTAGCAGCTGCGACGGCGTCTATCGCAACCGAGAAATTGGTCCGTCTCAGGAAACGGAGGCGAACAAATTTGCGGTGAGCGTTCTGATGCCGGAACATCTCATGGCAGAGATTCGGAACAATCCGAACTATAACATTCCGGCCGCGAAAGCGCGCGCTTTGGGCGTATGCGAGCACGCATACTGTATTCGTGAAGGGCTGGACTACGAACCGAAGTATGCTCGCTGACGACGGTTCGGCTCGGTAGGTCTCCTGTTGCCCGACACGGGGAAATCGAGACCGGACGAGCATGCGATGGCGGCCGGCGTGACGCGCGTCGGCGCCCATAAAGATGCAACATGGTTAACAAAATCGAAGGATCAGGAAACATCTCAAGAATACAGAATATCCCTTTGTGCTATAACGTCTTTCCGAACTGATCGGAGACACATTGAAGCCTGACTTTTCCGAACGATTGCATCGCGTTTAAAAAGGTTACTAGGCGCGCGCCCACATTTTTGCCAGATTACGGCCACATTGGGTTTACACGGTGCTAATCAATTTGTGGGAAGGCCGACCGTACTGCCGAACTGCGGGGCAGCACCATCAAGGCAGATTTCGTTTAGGCGATTGACGAGAGAGGGAAGGCAATGGGGACGGCAATACGGCAGAGCTCAATCCTGTCGCACGCAAGACTCATCGGCATCGCACTCCTCGCCGCATCGCTCGCGGCCTGTTCCGGCAACAGCGGCGGCAAGCATTCCAGCCGCAGCAAGGAATATTTTCCTGAATCGAAATATGGTGTGAAGGCGAGCCCGCGCGTCGCCCACGCAAAGTCGAAACTGCCACGCGGCGGCGGCCGCTACCAGGTCGGCAAGCCCTACAAGATCAAGGGCAACTGGTTTCACCCCAAGGAAGATCCGAACTACAAGGCCGTCGGCGTCGCCTCCTGGTATGGCGATGCGTTCCACGGCCGTCTGACCGCCAATGGTGAAATCTACGACATGACTCACCTGACGGCGGCGCATCCGACCCTGCCGCTTCCCAGCTATGCCCGGGTCACAAATCTCGAGAACAATTCGTCGGTGGTGGTCCGCATCAACGACCGCGGCCCGTTCGAGAAGAACCGCCTGATCGACCTGTCGCGCCGCGCCGCGGAGCTGCTCGGCTTCCATCAGAAGGGTTCGGCCAAGGTGAAGGTCGAATATGTTGGCCCGGCGCCGCTGCACGGCCAGGATGACGCCTTCCTGATGGCGTCTTACCGGCCCGGCGGCCGCGCTCCCGATCCGTCGGACGGCCTGCCGACCGGCGTGATGCTCGCCATGAACGGCCCCACACCGACCCCAGCCGCGCAGGCGCGGGCAGTTGCCGATCCGATCTCGGCAGTCATCAATTCCGCGCCCGTGGCAGCGCAGGCGGATCCGGCGTTTTCCGCGTTCCAGCAGCCGTCGGACGTGGGCATTGCCCTTCCGGCGTCCGCGCCCATTCCGCAGATGCGTCCCGAAACCTACGCGGTCGCCGCATTGTCCTATGCCGAGCAGCGCGTGAGCGCGGCCTTCAGCGTGTTCGAGCCGATCCTTGCCGAGAAGAAGGCGCCGGTGGCGCAACAGGCCCCCGCCAACCTTGCCTCTGGCGCAGGGAAGGCGGAGTACGTCAACCTCGGTGTCTGGTCCTCCATTCGCGAGACGGAGGCTGTTGTGAAGTCGCTCTCGCACTACGGCCGCATTGAAGTCGAGCCGGCCGGTGCCACGGAGGTGGCCCTTACGCTTGCAAGGGGCGAGGGGATCGACATTGACGATGCGCTGCGAGCCGCCTGGGCGGCGGGCGCCACGGACGCCTTCATCGTTCGGGAGTAGGGCGCAGCGGTCAGGCGCCGGGAGGCATCGGACGGGGATCAGACCGCGGCCCAGCGCGGGCGCATCCGTCCCGGAGGCCTGTCGGTGCACGATGCGCAACACAATTGTGGCTGTCGCCGCCACCGGAAAGTGATCCGCTCCAACCCAATCCCTATATTGTGAGCTGCCTCGATTCGGCATAGGCTTGATTTCTCAAGTGCGTGGGAGGCATCCAGTTGTTCCGCATCACTGCCATCGCGGCTTTGCTGGTCGTTGCAACAGGATCGATCGCGCAGGCTGATCTCGTCGAAACCACAGCGAAACGCATCCACATCGTCGACGCCGACAGCGGCCTGGTGCTGCTTTCCCGCGGGGCGGACGAACCGTTTCCGCCGGGCTCCTTCGCCAAGCTGATGACAGCAGAGATCGTGTTCCATGCGCTGGAAGAGGGTCGGCTTTCGCCGGATACCGAATTCCAGGTCTCCGAACACGCCTGGCGCACGGGCGGCGCGCCGTCCCGCACGGCCACGATGTTCGCCAAGGTGAAGTCCTCCGTTTCCGTCGCCGATCTGCTGCAGGGCCTGACGGTGCAGATGGCCAATGATGCGGCCATTGTGCTCGCCGAAGGCATGAAGGGTTCCGAGGAAGCCTTCGCGCAGGCGATGAACGAACGCGCGAAGGAATTGGGCCTCAAGAACACGCATTTCGTGAACCCGACCGGCCTGCCGGCGCAAGGCCATCATGTCACCGCGCGGGACATGACCGCGCTCGCGATGCACCTGTGGCGGGCCTATCCGGAACGATATGCGCTTTTCTCCCAGCCGGCCTTCGAGTGGAACAGGATCTTCCAGCGCAACAAGAACCCGCTCATCAACCTCAACATCGGCGCGGACGGCCTGATGACCGGCTTCGCCGAGGGCTACGGCTTTTCAGTCGTGGCATCCGCCAGCAACGGCGAACGGCGGGTGTTTGCCACCATCGCGGGCCTCGAGACCGAAGCCGAGCGTGTCGAGGAAGCGCGCAAGCTCCTGCAGTGGGCTCTCGATGGGTTCACCAAACGGCAGATGTTCGCCGCCCACCAGAAGGTCGGCGAGGCGGACGTCTATGGCGGCGAGAAGAAGACGGTCGGCCTGCGGGTCGGCGATGCAGTGTCCGTGCTTGCACCGGTTGATGATCAGTCCGCGCTGCATGTCCGGATCGTCTACCAGCGTCCGCTGCCGGCCCCCATTCGGGAGGGCGACGTGGTCGGCGAGCTGCAGGTCTGGGTGGGCGACACGCTGAGCAGCCGCGCCGACCTCTACGCCGCCGAAACGGTGGAGTACGGCACGCTCAGCCAGCGTGCTTTCGGCGCCGTGGCCGAGCTGCTGGTCGGCTGGCTGCGGCAGCTCTCCTGGGACCGCGTGGAAGCAAAGATGAAGGCTGTCGCTAAGACGCCATCTTAATTTCGTTGTTTAACAGTATGAATTCAAAGCGACTTATGGCGTCGGCGAACTGTATTGCCGCCGGTTTTGACCGTTTGACGGGTTCATCGAAACCCGCCGCGCCGCGAATGCTCTTCGCCTCATCTCCATCGTGAGCGTGTCGACGGATGCGCTTGTCGAGGGATAAGGCGTCGGAAAACGAAGAACATTCGGTGCCCTGAATCCTTAACCCTTCGACGGGCTCGGGGTGAGGGTAACAGCGACCGGCCACGAACGAAGTCCATGTCACCAGTAAAATTCCGAAAGGCCCTGTTCAAACCGGCTCTCCGCCCAGCCTCACCGCCGAGGTCATCCCGCGACCAGCGTTTCGGAAATGTGTGAACTGCTTTAGACTTCAGCCGATTCAACCTCGGTGGACCTCGCTCCGCGCGGTGCTATAAGAGGTCCAGGACAGCAAACACCGGACGGTCAGCTTGCGGGGATTTTTCATCACGTTTGAAGGCGGGGAGGGCGCAGGAAAGTCGACCCAGATTCGCCGCCTGCAGGAGCATTTGCAGCAGCAGGGCCACAGGGTCGTCGTGACGCGTGAGCCGGGCGGCTCGCCCGGCGCGGAAGCCGTGCGCCATGTGCTGCTTTCGGGCGCTGCCGAGCCATTCGGCCCGGAGATGGAGGCGGTGCTGTTCGCGGCCGCCCGCCTCGACCATGTCCAGCAGGTGATCCGTCCGGCGCTGGAAGAGGGGGCCGTGGTGCTCTGCGACCGTTTCATCGACTCCACCCGCGCCTACCAGGGCACCACGAAAGGGTTGAGCAAATCCTTCCTGGCCGCGCTGGAGAGGGCCGCCGTCGGCGACACGATGCCGGACCTGACCGTCATCCTAGACATCGATCCGGAGATTGGCCTCCAGCGCGCGTCGGCGCGGCGGGGGGAGGGCAGCGTCGACCGCTTCGAGAAGGACACGCTCGCCGTCCACCAGAAGCGCCGCAAGGCGTTTCTCGACATCGCCAAAGCCGAACCGGAACGCTGCGTGGTGATCGACGCGAGCCGCAGCGCGGATGCGGTCGCCGCATACGTCCTTGAGGCGGTGCAGAAGGCCATGCAGAAGCGCTGGCATCTGGCGGAAGAGGGCGGCAAAGGCCCCGGGCCCCGGAAACATCGCAAGCAGAAGAGACATGCCGATGTATGAGCGTCTTGCGCCGGAACAGTACGACTCCCTGACCGACATTCCGGAGCCGGTGGAGAACCCGCATCTCTTCGGGCACGAGGACGCGTTGCGGCTGGTCGCCGCCGCATACCGCAGCGGCAAGATGCACCATGCGCTGATGGTGACCGGCCCGCGTGGTATCGGCAAGGCCACCTTCGCCTTCCATCTGGCGCATTACCTGTTCCGCCATCCCGATCCGCTGGCTGCGCCGGAGATGCCCGGCATTGACACGGAAAGCCAGGCCTTCCGGCTTGCCGTGCGTGGCGCCCATCCGGGACTGCTGCACCTGTCGCGCCCCTGGGTCGAGAAGGACAAGCAGTTCCGCACTGCCATCACCGTGGAAGAGATCCGAAGGATCGGCCGCTTTCTCTCGATGACGCCGCCTGATGGCGGCTGGCGCGTGGTTATCGTCGATCCGGCCGACGACATGAACGTGAGCGCGGCCAATGCGCTGCTCAAGAACCTCGAGGAGCCGCCGCCCCGCACGCTGTTCGTGCTGGTCACCCATTCCCCGGGAAGCCTGCTGCCAACAATCCGCTCGCGATGCCACGTGATCCGGCTGAAGCCACTGGAACCGGCTCTGCTCGAACGGGTGCTGGGCCTCCTGGGCGCACCGGCGCCCGAGGATCCGCAGGCCCGCGCCTTCCTTATCGATCAGGCGGAGGGCAGCGTCCGCAAGGCGGTGCTGCTCACCCAGTTCGGCGGTCTGGAGATTGCCTCGGCCATCCAGGACATCCTGCGCGCTCCGCGCCTGGACGTCGTGGCCAGCCACCGGCTGGCGGATGCGCTCGCCGGAAGGGATTCCCAGGTGCAGTACGATCTGTTCAATCAGTTGGTGCTTGACCTCGCGGCCAGTGCGGCGGTACGCGCAGGCGAGGCGAACCAGGTGCTGCTTGCCGAGAAATTTGCCCGGCTGTGGGAAGAGCTCGCGCAGCGGATGCGGGACGCGGACACGTTCAACCTCGACCGCAAGCAGCATGCGCTCAACGTGCTTCGGCAGCTTCATCAGGCCATGCAGGACGCGAAAGCCGCCTGAAACGCGCCGCACGCGACGCATGGCAATCTTGATCACAGTGCGCTATCTGGGCGCTAAGAGCAGTATTGGACGTAATCTATGGCACGCGATACCTTCTATCTGACCACGCCCATCTTCTACCCCAACGGCAAGCCGCACATCGGCCACGCTTACACGGTCATCGCCAGCGACACGCTCGCCCGCTTTCAGCGCCTGAACGGCAAGGAAGTCTTCTTCCTGTCGGGCACGGACGAGCATGGCCTGAAGATGCAGCAGACGGCGGACAAGGAAGGGATCACGCCGAAGGAGCTGGCCGACCGCAACAGCGCCGTGTTCCGCGAGATGATCGCCATGCTTGGCGGCTCCAACGACGACTTCATCCGCACGACCGAAGAGCGGCACTACAAGGCCTGCCAGGAGATCTGGCGCCGCATGGCCGCCAACGGCGACATCTACCTCTCGCGCTACAGTGGCTGGTACTCGGTGCGCCAGGAGGCCTATTTCGACGAGAGCGAGACGACCGTGGGCGAGGACGGCATCCGCCGCGAGCCGCTCGGCTCTCCCGTCGAGTGGAACGAGGAGGAAAGCTATTTCTTCCGCCTCTCCAAGTACCAGGACAAGCTGCTCGAGTATTACGAGAAAAACCCGGACTTCATCGGCCCGGCCGAGCGCCGCAACGAAGTGATCAGCTTCGTCAAGTCCGGCCTCAAGGACCTGTCGATCTCGCGAACCACCTTCAATTGGGGCGTGCCGGTACCGGGCGACGAGAAGCACGTCATGTACGTGTGGGTCGACGCGCTCACCAACTACATCACCGCCGCCGGTTTCCCCGACGAGAACGCTGAACGCTGGCGCTTCTGGCCGGCTGACGTCCACATCATCGGCAAGGACATTGTCCGCTTCCACGCCGTCTACTGGCCGGCCTTCCTGATGTCGGCGGGCATCGGACTGCCGAAGCGCGTCTACGCGCACGGCTTCCTGTTCAACCGCGGCGAGAAGATGTCGAAGTCCGTCGGCAACGTGGTCGATCCGTTCAAGCTCGTCGAGCATTATGGCCTTGATCAGGTGCGCTATTTCTTCCTGCGCGAGGTACCGTTCGGCCAGGACGGCAGCTACAGCCATGAGGCGATCGTCAACCGCATCAACGCCGACCTTGCCAACGACCTTGGCAACCTTGCGCAGCGTTCGCTGTCGATGATCGCAAAGAACTGCGAGGGCAAGGTGCCCGAATACGGTGCCTTCTCCGACGCCGACAGGGCGATCCTCGACCAGGCCGAAGCCGCGCTCGCCACCGCCCGCGAGGCGATGGACCGCCAGGCGATCAACGTCGCCCTCAACGCCGTTTTCGATGTGGTGTCTGAGGCCAACCGCTATTTCGCCGCGCAGGAGCCCTGGGCCCTGCGCAAGACCGATCCCGCCCGCATGGGCACGGTTCTCTTCACCACGGCTGAAGTGCTGCGCCGCGTCGGCATTCTGTGCCAGCCTTTCATCCCGAACGCGGCGGCCAGGCTGCTCGACATCCTCGCCGTGCCCGCCGACAAGCGCAGCTTCGCCGAAATCGCGACCGACCGCATGCTGGTGCCCGGCACCGCGCTTCCCAGCCCGCAACCGATCTTCCCGCGCTATGTGGAGGTCGAGAACACGGCGGCGGGGGTTGAGGGATGATGCTGGTCGACAGCCACTGCCATCTGGACTTTCCGGACTTCGAGGCGGAGCGTGACGCGGTGATCGGTCGCGCCCGTGAGGCTGGCGTCGGGCTGATGGTCACGATCTCGACCCGCGTGCGCCAGTTCGACCGCATCCGCGCGATCGCCGAGGCTTACGAAAACGTCTTCTGCACGATCGGCACCCATCCGCATAACGCGGAGGAGGAGGCCGGCATTCCGGCGAGCGAGCTGGTGAAAATCGCCACTAGCCATCCGAAGGTGGTCGGCATCGGCGAGGCGGGTCTCGACTACTTTTACGACAAGGCTCCGCGCGACCTGCAGGCCCAGGGCTTTCGCGCCCACATCGAGGCAGCGCGGGAAACCCGGCTGCCGCTCGTCATCCACGCCCGCCAGGCGGACGAGGACGTGATCCGTATCCTCGATGAGGAAACGGGGAAGGGGGCCTTCCCCTTCATCCTGCACTGCTTCTCCTCCGGGCCAGAGCTTGCCCGCAGGGGCGTCGAGCTTGGCGGCTATGTGTCCTTCTCCGGTATCCTCACCTTCAAGAACTCGCAGGAGATCAGGGATATAGCGAAAACCGTGCCCACGGATCGCCTTCTGGTCGAGACGGATGCGCCCTACCTTGCGCCGGTTCCCTTCCGCGGCAAGCGCAATGAACCCGCCTTCGTGGCGAAGACGGCGGCCGTGCTGGCCGATACCATCGGTGTGACGGCGGAAGAGATCGCGCGGATCACGACAGAGAACTTCTTCCGCCTGTTCACCAAGGTTCCAAGGGAGCTCGCGAGGGAAATCTGAGCATGTCCGACCGACTGCGGCTCACCATCCTCGGGTGCGGCTCGTCGCCGGGCGTGCCGCGCATCACGGGCGAATGGGGCGCCTGCGATCCGTCCAATCCGCGCAACCGGCGCCTTCGCGCCTCCGCACTCGTCGAGCGCATCCGGCCGGATGGGGCAAAGACCACCGTCGTCATCGACACCGGCCCCGATTTCCGCGAACAGATGATCCGCGCCGGCGTGAAGCGGCTGGATGCCGCAGTCTATACCCATCCGCACGCCGACCACATCCACGGCATCGACGACCTGCGCGGCTACGTTCAGGTGCAGCGCAAGCGCATGGATGTCTATGCGGACGACGCGACCATGGCGCGTCTTATCGAGGGCTTCGGCTATTGCTTCGAGACACCGCCAGGCAGCGACTATCCACCGATCCTCACCGGGCACCGGATCGAGCACTACGTGCCGTTCACGATCGACGGGGACGGGGGGCCGCTCACCTTCCTGCCCCTGCCGCATCAGCACGGGCTCATCCATTGCCTGGGCTTCCGCATCGGGCCGTTCGCCTACTGCTCGGACATCAACGATTTCTACCCGCAGTCCCTGCCGCATCTGCAAGGTCTTGAACTGCTGGTGATCGGCGCGCTCCAATACGCACCGCACCCGAACCATCTGTCGCTGAAGGAAGCGCTCGAGTGGATCGAGCGGCTGAAGCCTGAACGGGCCGTGCTTACCCACATGCACGTGCCGCTGGACTACCGGGCCGTGCAGGATGCGACGCCGGATCATGTCGAACCGGCCTACGACGGCCTGGTGATCGAAACCACCATTCCATCTGATTGCATTCCATCCAATTGATTGAACAACAGGGAGGGGAACCCGTGTCGAAGAGCATCAATCGTGTCATTGCCGCGGCCAACGCCGCCGGACTGCCCATCGAGGTGAAGCGCATGGGCGAGTCCACCCGGACCGCGGAGGAAGCCGCCCAGCAGTGCGGCTGCGCGGTGGATCAGATCGTGAAGTCGCTGGTTTTCGCGGGGGAACAGTCGGGCAGGCTCTATCTGTTCATGGTGCGCGGCTCGAAGATGCTCGACCTGCACAAGGCGCAGACCCTGGTGGGAGAGCCGCTTTCGCGTGCCGATCCGCGCCGCATCCGTGAGGAGACGGGCTTTGCCATCGGCGGCGTGTCGCCGCTCGGCCATCCGGAGACCGTCCGCCGCTATGCGGACAAGGGCCTGACCGAGTACGAGTTCGTCTGGGCCGCCGCCGGCGCGCACGACGCCGTGTTCCAGGCCGAGCCTAACGCGCTCATCAAGGCCGCCGGCGCCGCTGTCGCGGAAATCGCGTCCTAGCGCGGTCGCGGAAAGGTGGGGACCGGTCTCCGTCTGGAACTTCCGAGAAATACATGGCTGAGAGCGGTCAGGGTTTTCCTCAAGATCTGAATTGCCCTGGCCGCTGACACCTGCAGGTCGCGGCAGCTTACCCGCGACCAATCGTTCCGCGCTCGAAGACGCCGCTGTGTCCGGATCGAGACTCATGTAAATTTTGCCGGTCTTTCGCAAGCCTCACGCACACGGACAACAATGAAAGCTCTGGAACTGCTGATCGAACGGACCATCCTGTCCGCGCGCTGGATCCTGGTGGTGTTCTACATCGGCCTGGCGGTCGCGCTGGGCGTCTACGCCGTTTCCTTCCTCTTCAAGCTCGGCAAGGTGGCCGCCCACTTTTTCGAGTACAACGAGGAAAGCATGATTCTCGCGATGTTGGGTCTGATCGATGCCACCCTGGTCGGCGGCCTGATCGTGATGGTCATGATTTCCGGCTACGAGAACTTCGTCGGCCGCTTCGAGGACGCCGAGAACGAGGAGATTTCCTGGCTCGGCAAGCTCGATACCGGCAGCCTCAAGATCAAGGTCGCCTCGTCCATCGTCGCCATCTCCTCGATCCACCTGCTGCAGATCTTCCTCGATGCCGAGAAATACGACTCCACGCATCTCATGTGGGTCACGCTCATGCACCTGACCTTCGTGGTCTCGGCGCTGCTGCTCGGCTTCCTCGAAAAGATCATGAAGACGCACCACTGACGGGAAAACGCCATCGAGGCCATGCCACGGCCGCCGGAAGCGCTCCGACGGCTTTCTTGTTGGGGCAGGGGCGGATCTGTGCAAGCCTCACCCAGGCAAACGAAAAGGGCCGGACAGGCCGGCCCCTCAATCGACGGTATCTTCCCGCCTATCGCATCACGCAGAAGCGGCGCTCTCCGCCATAGGTGACGTACGTGCCCGTCTGCGGATCGAACGACCGGTACTTCTGCGAGCAGTAACGGTACCACTCGGGAGACCACGGCTCGCCCGGGCGCGCATACTGGCCCGGCGGCGGCGGAGGCGGATTGTTGCTGGAGTTCACCGCGCCCGCAATGGCGGCACCGGCAATTGCGCCCAGCACTCCGATCGCCAGATCCCGGCCGGCGTCGTGCTTGTGATGATGCGGTGGCCGCGGGGGATGCGGCGGACGTGGCGGCGGGGGCGGATAGGGAGGCCGCGGATGGTGCGCCGGAGGCGGCCCGGGCGGAAATGGCGGACGATGGTGCTTGCTCTGCGCCAGAGCCGGCGATGCTGCTGCAACCAGCATCGTGGCGACCAGGAAGGATGAAAGGGCCTTCTTCATGACGGTTCCCCATGTTGATAGTTGTTAGCTTATCGGAAAGCCGATGAACGCGCAATGAATGCCGTTAGCCAGCTACTTTGCTTGGCCGCTGCGATTGGGATCGGTGTGCGCGTCACCGGCGTCCGTCATCGCGGGCGATTCAGAGTTCCGCCCGGCCGGTCGCGTGCGCTGTTGCGTGTTCCACCGCGGACATTTCAACCCATAGCCGAAGCGGAAAGCCAATGCCCCGAAGCGATTTGACTTGCAGGCCCCGGGACAAACCGGATCAAATTCCATGGTGAATCGCCGTCAGGCCAGGCGGGAGGGCCGGGTCCGCCGGGACAGGGACAAGGGCAGGGGGCTCCCAGCCCGAACCAGGGAGCAGATTGCATGACGATTTCCCACGCGTCCGCGCTGGCGGCCCGCGGCAGGCGACCGCTCGTGGCCACCGACCGGAAGGCAGAGGCGCTCCCCCGGCCGCAGCGCCGGCTTCGGTGAGGGAGGACCCATGCTGCCGGAACGCGATACGACAACGGCTTCGGGTGCGGGGAACCTGCACCGGTTCATCAGCGCGCTCGGCGCGGCGCAGATCTGCTCGTGGGGTACGCTCTTTTACGGCTTTCCGGTTATCGCCGAGGCGATGCGGGCCGATCTCGGCTGGACGAAGACGGAGCTCTACGGCGCCGCCACCTGCGGCATGCTGTTGGCGGGCGTCGCGGCCTATCCCGTGGGAGCGGCGATCGACAGGGGCCACGGACGCGCGCTGATGACCAGCGCGTCTGTCACGGCAGGGCTTCTGCTGGCCGCCTGGTCGCAGGTGACGGACATTGCCGCGTTCTACGCGGTTCTCACGCTTCTGGGCTGTATGCAGGCCGCCACACTCTACGAGCCGGCGTTCGCCGTCATCGCGCGTCGGGTCGGGCCGCTGGAGGCCCGCAGGGGCATCACTGTCCTCACGCTCTGGGGTGGCTTCGCGAGCACCGTGTTCATTCCGGTGATCCAGCTGCTCATCGACGCCCATGGCTGGCGCGGCGCGCTGCTCTGGATGGCGGCCGTGAACATCTTCATCTGCGGCGGTCTCTATTTCTTCGCCATCGACCCGGGCCGGGATATTGCAGCCCGCATTCTTAGCACCGATCCCGCCGGTCCTGTCACGGGGCGCGCGGCCGTCGCCTCGGCGATGAAGAAGCCCGCGTACTGGGGTCTGATGATCGCCTGGATTTCCTATGCGGCGGCATTCTCGTCACTGACCTACCATTTCTATCCGCTGCTGCTCGAGCGCGGTCTGGATGCCTCGGGCGTGGTTACGGTCCTGGCGGTCATCGGTCCGGCTCAGGTTGCCGGCCGGGTGATCGTCAGCACCATCGCGTCGCGAGCGCCCGTGCGCCGTGTCGGATCGGTCATCATGGCAATTTTTCCGCTGACGGTCATCGGATTTGCCTATGCGCCGCCGCAAGTGATCGCTCTTGCCGGGATCGCGGCTGTCTACGGCGCAGCCAACGGGATCGCGACGATCGTCCGGGGGCTTTCCGTGCCGGAGATGGTCACGCGGCAAGCCTACGGTTCTGTGAACGGCTCGCTCGTGGCGCCGATGAACATCATGCAGGCCGCGGCGCCTTTGATCGCGGCGCTTATCTGGCAGGCCAGCGGCGGATACGGTGCTGTGCTGGCGGCGATCCTCGCAGCGTCGCTCATTCTGTGCGCGGGCTTCTGGTTCGCCGCTTACAAGGCTGAGGTCAAATGAAACTCCGGCGTCGTTTTGCCTTTCGTCGCATCCGGCAAACGGCGCGCTTCCCGTGCATGTTTGGGCCGGCAAACCAGGTTCTTGAAGCGGATTAAGACGGACGGAACCGCATTTGCCCGCACCTGCATCCACACAACAGTTCCATAATCTATATTATGCGATTTTTGGAATGATGGATTTCTCGCTGTCTTCGCGTACGGCTACATGGCTTCCCTGCTGGATCTTCCGGAGCGAAGGTCGTGGTTCTTCGGTAGCCTGAAAGGTTTCTTCGGTAGCCTGAAAGATGTCCTTGTTTCCAGCGCACGGAGCCTTCCTGCTCAGCCGCGTCGTGCTGCGTCGATAGCGGCGACGTCGATCTTGCGCATTTGCATCATGGCCTGAAACGCGCGCTGCGCTTCGCCGCCGCCAGCGGCCATGGCTTCCATCAGCGTGCGCGGAATGATCTGCCACGAGATGCCCCAGCGGTCCCGGCACCAGCCGCACTCCCGTTCTTCGCCGCCGTTGGCGACGAGCGCATTCCAGTAGCGGTCCGTTTCCTCCTGATCCTCGGTGTAGATCTGAAACGAAAACGCCTCGTTGTGCTGGACCGTTGGGCCGCCATTGAGCCCGATGCACGGAATGCCGGCGACCACGAATTCGACCATGATCACGTCGCCCTGCTGGCCGGATGGATAATCTCCCGGCGCGCGATACGTCCGGACCATACGGCCGTCCGGAAAGACTTCCGCATAAAAGTTGGCCGCTTCCTCTGCGTCCTTGTCGTACCAGAGGCACACGGTGGTCTTTGCGAGCGTCATGGGCGTTTCTCCGTTCGCTGTCCGGCACTCTGCTTCCGCTTTCGCCGGACAGATGTGCAACGTGCCCTCACCGCCCTCACCCGTTATGGTTAACGCCGAAATGGAGCGATCATGAGGCGGAAAACCTGCGCGAACACCGCCTGCGGAAGCCCGTCGACAATAAAGCGGATACGTTTGTTGTGCGAAGTTACCGTTCCAAGTGCCCGCCATATGGTGACATTTCCATCCAACTTGGCTAAGTTACGCGCGTCGTGGGCCGATCAGGCCCGCCTGTCTGCGGGAGAGAGCAGCCTTGAGCTGCCGCCGAAGGGGAAGCGCCCGGAAATCTCTCAGGCAAAGGAACCGTAGGCAGGTTAGACACTCTGGAAAGTCGGAGACACGGGTCTCCGCGCCGAAGGTGTAAGCATCGGACGCGTTTCGCTTCGATGCGAGTCTCTCAGGCTTCCGACAGAGGGGCACTCGACATGTCGTCATTCGACGCCATGAGTGTGACTCTGGAGGCTAAATGAGCAACGTTGACACTGGTCGGCACCTGCCACTCGAAGCTCTTCACATCGCGGCTGGAGCGAAGTTCGGCGGTTTCGCCGGCTGGAACATGCCCATCACCTACCCTGCTGGCGTGATGAAGGAGCATCTTCACACGCGCGAGAAGGCGGGACTGTTCGACATTTCCCACATGCAGCTGTTTCTGGTTGAGGGAGCCGGGGCTGCCACGTTCCTTTCCTTCGTCTGCCCGCTCGATGCGTCCGCCATCGGCATCGGCAAGTGCAAGTACACCATGCTGCTGAACGACAAGGCGGGCATTATCGACGACCTCATCATCACCCAGCTTTCGCCCACGCGCTTCATGGTGGTCGCCAACGCCGGCAATGCCGCGAAGGATGAGGCGCATTTCCGCACCAACGCGGGCAATTTCGACGTCACGATTGAAGCCCTGCCCCGCGTGCTGATTGCGCTCCAGGGGCCGGACGCCGAGTCGGTGCTGACGAACGCAGGGCTCGATCTTTCCACCCTCACCTTCATGACCGCCACCGAACCCAGACCCGGCTGGTTCGCCTCGCGCTCGGGCTATACCGGCGAGGACGGCTTCGAGGTGGCGATGCCGATTGAGGAGGCGGAAGCCTTCGTCGCGAAGATCCTCGCCGACGAGCGGGCCATGTGGATTGGCCTGGCCGCGCGCGACAGCCTCAGGCTCGAAGCCGGCCTCTGCCTGCACGGCCAGGACATTGACGAGACCACCGATCCGGTGATGGCCGGCATTCTCTGGGCCATTCCGAAGCCGGTTCGCGAGTCGGGCAACTTCATCGGCGCCGATGCGCTCCGCGCCATCATCGCGGCAGGAGCCAAGGAGAAGCGCGTCGGCCTGAAGCCGGTCGGCCGCCAGCCGGTGCGCGCCGGCGCTCCGATCCTCGACGCCGTCGGCAACACGGTCGGCCGTGTCACCTCGGGCGGCTTCGGCCCCTCCGTCGGCCACCCGGTCGCGATGGGCTATGTCGCGAAGGAACTTGCCGAGCCCGGCACCACCCTTTTCACGGAAGTGCGCGGCAACCGCCTCGAATTGCAGGTTGCCCCCCTTCCCTTCACGCCACACCGCTACCGCAAAGGATAAGGCAGCATGAGCAAGACCTACTTCACCTCTGACCATGAGTGGATCCGTCTCGAGGGAGACGTCGCCGTCGTCGGCATTACGGATTACGCCCAGGAGCAGCTCGGCGATCTCGTCTTCGTGGAGCTCCCGGAGACTGGCCGCCAGGTCACGAAGGGCGATGCGGTTGTCGTCGTGGAGTCGGTGAAGGCCGCTTCCGACGTCTATTCGCCGGTGGACGGCGAGATCACCGAGGTGAATACCGCGCTCTCGAGCGATCCGGCGCTGGTCAACTCCGCCCCCATGGGTGACGGCTGGCTGTTCAAGATGAAGCTCAGCAATCCAGCCCAGCTCGACGAGCTGATGGACGAAGACGCCTACAAGGCAACGCTCTGAGGTTTCGGCCGGCGCGGACTCCCCTTCCCCTTGCCCGGGCCGGTTTTCCCCTCTTTCACGAGAAGCAGACATGACCAACGGCACCAAACCATCCTTCCTCGCCCGTCATATCGGTCCCCGAGATGCGGACGTGAAGGCCATGCTTGCCGCGCTCGGCGTCCCCTCGATGGAAACGCTGATCGCGCAGGCCGTACCGAAATCCATCCGTTTTGAAGCCGAGCTCGATCTTCCGGCGCCGGTGAGCGAGGCGGAAGCCCTTGCGGAGCTCTCCGCGCAGATGAACCGCAATGTGGTGATGAAGAGCCTGATCGGACAGGGCTACTACGGCACCCACGTCCCGGCGGTCATCCAGCGCAACATGTTCGAGAACCCGGCCTGGTACACAGCCTACACGCCCTACCAGTCGGAGATCAGCCAGGGCCGTCTGGAAATGCTGTTCCATTTCCAGACGCTGGTGACGGAACTTACCGGCCTGCCGGTCGCCTCCGCCTCCCTGCTCGACGAAGGCACCGCCGCGGCCGAGGCCGTTGGCATCGCCTGGCGCCATCACCGTTCCAAGCGCAACCGCGTTGTCATCGCCGGCGAGCTGCATCCGCAGACGCGCGACGTGATCGAGACCCGCGCCGATCCTCTCGGCATCGAGGTCGACACCGGCGCGGTCGACGATGACACCTTCGCTGTCGTGATTTCGTGGCCGGACACCTATGGCGTGTTCCGTGACTACGGCGAGATCATTGCGGCGGCCAAGGCGATCGACGCGATCGTCATCTTCGTCGCCGATCCCCTCGCCCTGCTCCTGTCGAAGTCTCCGGCCGAGCTTGGTGCGGAAGTGGCTGTTGGCTCCATGCAGCGCTACGGCGTGCCGATGGGCTTCGGCGGCCCGCACGCCGCCTACTGCGCCGTCTCCGACCGTCTGACGCGCATCATGCCGGGCCGCATCGTCGGTCAGTCGGTCGACGCCCACGGCCGCCCGGCCTATCGTCTTGCGCTTCAAACCCGCGAGCAGCACATCCGCCGCGACAAGGCGACCTCCAACATCTGCACCGCGCAGGCCCTGCTCGCCAATATGGCCGCTGCCTATGCCATCTGGCACGGTCCCGAGGGCCTCACGGCCATTGCCGAGCGGGTCCACCGGCTGGCGCAGCGTCTGCTTGCCGCCGTGAAGGTCGCCGGCCTCGAAGTTGCCGGCGACGCCATCTTCGACACCGTAACCATTACGCTAAAATCTGACGCCAACGCGTTGATAGAAAATGCGAAAGAGCGCGGCTACCTGCTTCGCAAGGTGGACGATCACACCGTCGGCATCAGTTTTGATGAGACCACGACCGAGGAAGACCTCAAGGTGGTTGCGGAGCTGCTTGGCGTTTCCGTACCGGATCAGGTGGACGTGAAGTTCACGCCGCGCGGCAAGGGCTTCCTCACCCAGCCGGTGTTCCACGCCAACCGCTCGGAAACGCAGATGATGCGCTTCCTGCGCAGCCTCGCCGACAAGGATCTCGCGCTCGATCGCGCCATGATCCCGCTCGGCTCCTGCACAATGAAGTTGAACGCCGCGGCCGAGATGCTGCCCGTGAGCTGGCCGAAGGTCGCCAACCTGCATCCCTTCGCGCCTGCCGAGCACACGGAAGGCTACCGGAAGCTTACGAGCGACCTGGAGTCCTGGCTTGCCACGATCACTGGCTTCGATGCCGTGTCGCTGCAGCCGAACGCTGGCAGCCAGGGCGAGTATGCGGGCCTGCTCGCCATCCGCGGCTACCACCAGTCGCGGGGCGAGACGCACCGCGACATCTGCCTGATCCCCTCCTCAGCCCACGGTACCAATCCCGCCTCGGCGGCCATGGCAGGCATGAAGGTGGTGGTCGTCCGCTGCACGGACCACGGCGACATCGACCAGAATGATCTCAAGGCCAAGGTGGAGCAGTACAGCGCCAACCTGGCAGCCCTGATGATCACCTATCCGTCGACGCATGGCGTGTTCGAGGAAGGTCTGAAGGACATCTGCTCGCTGGTGCACGAGCACGGCGGCCAGATCTACTTCGACGGCGCCAACCTCAATGCGCTGGTGGGCCTTGCCCGACCCGGCGACATCGGCGCCGACGTCTGCCACATGAACCTGCACAAGACCTTCTGCATCCCGCATGGCGGTGGCGGTCCCGGCGTCGGCCCGATCGGCGTGAAGTCGCACCTTAAGCCCTTCCTGCCAGGTCACGTGTCGCTGGGCAGCGGCAAGGCGGTCGCCTCCGCGCCGTTCGGCAGCGCCTCGATCCTGCCGATCACCTGGATGTACATCCGCATGATGGGCGGCAAGGGCTTGAAGGCGGCGACGGAGCATGCGATCCTCAACGCCAACTACATCGCCGAGCGGCTCAAGGACCACTATCCTGTGCTCTATCAGGGCCGCAACGGCCGCGTGGCGCACGAGTGCATCCTCGACACGCGCGTGCTCAAGGAGACGGCCGGCATCACCGTCGAGGACGTCGCCAAGCGCCTCGTCGACTTCGGCTTCCACGCGCCGACCATGTCCTGGCCGGTGGCGGGCACGCTGATGGTCGAGCCCACCGAGTCCGAGCCGAAGGAAGAACTCGACCGCTTCTGCGAGGCCATGATCGCCATCGCCGAAGAGGCCAAGCGCGTCGCCGACGGCCAATGGCCGAAGGATGACAACCCGCTCGTCAACGCCCCGCACACGGCGGCGGAGCTGCTAGCCGGCGAGTGGACCCATCCTTATAGCCGTGCCGAGGCGGCCTTCCCCTCCGGCAGCATGGACTGGGCCAGCAAGTACTGGCCCCCCGTCTCCCGCGTGGACAACGTGGCAGGCGACCGCAACCTCGTCTGCGCCTGCTCGCCGGTGGAGGCTTACGCAAGCTGACCTGGTAATCCGGCTGAGCGGACATGAAGATGGCGGGCCCGGTGCCCGCCGTTTTCGATGCGGAGATTGTCCGCAGGTACACATGTCGGAACCACGCCGTTACGGAAACGACGCCTGCAGCGCCGTCAATGCTGATTCCGGTTTGCTCGCCCAAACAGGCGACTAGGAACCTCCCCCGCCCCCCCGGATCGCCCGACTGGCTTTTCTCTCCGCCCGGGGCTATCCATAGGCCAAGGGAGGAACCATGCTGCAGAAGAGCCACGAACTGGCCGAACAGCGTCGGCCGGATGACATTCACGCCTGGATACGTCTCGGCATCTGCCTGATTTTCGGCACTGTCTGCGGTGTCGGCATGTGGTCCATGGTCGTCGTGCTGCCGGCGGTGCAGGCGGATTTCGGAGTCCAGCGGGCCGATGTGTCGCTCGCCTTCGGCACGACCATGGTGGGGTTCGGGCTGGGCAACGCCTTCATCGGCCGCTACGTCGACCGCTTCGGCACCACGGTTCCGTTGCTCATGGGCAGCCTTCTGCTCGGAGGTGGCTACCTCCTGTCGTCCTACGCCATGTCCTACACCACCTTTGCGCTTCTGCAGGTGGCGGTGGGACTCGGCGCGGCATCGGGCTTCGGTCCCATCATCGCGGACATATCGCACTGGTTCGTGCGCCGGCGCGGCATCGCCATGGCCACGGCCGCCACCGGCAACTACATCGCCGGTGCGGTCTGGCCCACGATCATCGAGACGATCATGTCGGCCTCCGGATGGCGGACGGCGTTCTTTACCATCGGCATCGTCTGCATGTGCCTGATGATCCCGCTCGCGCTGCTGCTGAGGGCCAGGCCCCCGCTCGCGCATACGGCGGAGGTCAACCAGCCCAGGCTCGCCACCCGCTTCGCGCCGCGGACGCTTCAGCTCATCCTCGCCCTGGCGGGCATCGCCTGTTGCGTGGCGATGGCGATGCCGCAGGTGCACATCGTCGCCTATTGCGTCGATCTTGGCTTCGGTGTCGCGCGCGGCGCTGAAATGCTGTCACTGATGCTGTTCGGCGGCATCTTCAGCCGCCTCGCCTTTGGCCTCCTGTCCGACCGGATCGGCGGTGTGCGGACATTGCTGGTGAGTTCCACGCTGCAATGCGCTGCGCTGATTCTCTACCTGCCCTTCGACGGCCTGACGTCGCTCTATATCGTCTCGCTGATCTTTGGCCTGTCACAGGGCGGCATCGTGTCCACCTACGCGCTGATCATCCGCGAATACCTGCCCGCTCGTGAGGCAGGACAGCGCGTCGGCCTGGTGATCCTCGCGACCGTGGTCGGCATGGCGTTGGGCGGCTGGATGTCCGGCTGGATCTATGACGTCACCGGTTCCTACACCGCCGCCTTCCTCAACGGAATCGCCTGGAACATCCTGAACATTGCCTTGATGCTGCTGATCCTGTCCGGCAATGTCCGGAGCCCGCGCGTGGTGGCCGCGCAGTAGGAGGGGTGACCGTTCCGCGCGCAGCTCCGGAAACCGTTACGGGTACGCCTGGCAATCGTCTCAGAGAAGTCCGTACCACCAGGTTGCGAGACCCAGGAAGGCGAAGAAGCCGACCACATCCGTGATGGTCGTCAGGAAAACGGCGGAGGCCACGGCCGGGTCGATGCCGAGACGGTCGAGCAGCATCGGGATCAGGATCCCGGCGAGTGCGGCTGTGAACATGTTGACGACCATTGCGCTCGCAATGATTCCGCCGATGGTCACGCTGTCGAACCACAGGCCCGCCACGGTGCCGATCAGGGTCGCGAAGATCAGGCCGTTCAGGAGACCGACGCCAATCTCGCGTCGGATGACGCGGGCGGCGTTGTGCAAACCAAGGTTTCCCGTCGCGAGCGCGCGTACGGTCACGGTCATGGTCTGGGATCCCGCGTTGCCGCCCATGCCTGCAACGATCGGCATAAGCACCGCCAGCGCCACGACGGCCTGAATGGTGTCGTCGAAGAGACTGATGATGGAGGCAGCGAAAAAGGCCGTGACCAGGTTGATCATCAACCAGGGCACGCGCGAACGGCTCGTCGCCAGCACCGAGTCCGAAAGCTCCTCGTCGCCGACGCCGCCAAGGCGCATGAGGTCTTCCTCGGCCTCCTGGGTGATGACATCCACCACGTCGTCAATGGTGAGCACGCCGACCAGTCTGTGGTTTTCATCCACCACGGCTGCGGATAGCAGGTCGTACTGCTCGAAGATCTGCGCGGCCTCTTCCTGGTCCATGGTGGCCGGGATGGCATGGGGTGACTCGCGCATGATCTCCTCGATCTTGACCGCGCGTTGGGTGCGCAGGATGCGGTCGAGATCGACGGCGCCCACCAGCCGGAAGGTCGGATCGACGACGAAGATCTGCGAGAAGCTGTCCGGCAGGTCGCGGGACTCCCGCATGTAGTCGATGGTCTGGCCGACCGTCCAGAACGGCGGAACGGCCACGAACTCCGTCTGCATGCGGCGGCCCGCCGTCTCTTCCGGATAGTTCAGCGAGCGGCGAAGCCGCACGCGCTCGGTGAACGGCAGCAGGGCGAGGATCTCGTCCTGGACCTCGGGGGCCAGGTCTTCGAGAATGTAGACCGCGTCGTCGGAGTCGAGTAGCTGGAGGGCCTTGGCGATCTGCGCGTTGGGAAGCGCCTCGATGATTTCGCGGCGGATCGAGTCGTCGACCTCGGTCAGCGCCGTGAAATCGAAGGTCTCGCCCATGAGGTTGACCAGCTCGCGGCGCTGCTCGGGATCCAGGGCCTCGATAAGGTCGCCGATTTCGGACTGGTGCAGGTGACCGACATCGCGAAGAAGCGTCTCGGTGTCCCCGGCGGCGATCGCGTTCGCCACATGCGCAAGGAAGGAGGAGGAGACAGCCCCCTCCTCATTGTAGATCCCGGTGGAGACCTGTCCCGCCGCTACCATTTCCGTTGCCTGGTCGTGCGGTTCAGTCAATGGCCTTCTCCCCGCTGGACATGGATCTCTGCAGGCATTCCGTTGAGGCTACCTGACACGGGCCGCGGAACCGTTTCCGCACGTCAATTGAAATTCCCCGCCGCCGGTGCGTTTCGTGGCCGCAAGGGAGCATCACACCTGGCGGTAGCCACGCAGTTCGGATCTTGCTGAAACCCTGAACCGCTTCCAGAACCTGTCTGGCAGCAGTTCCGGACGGAAAGCCGGTTCCCACTTTTCCTGAACTGCTCTACCGCGTCGCCTGACCAAGATCAAAGGGCAAGTAAAACCATTCCGGCAAGATTCACAAAATCGTTGCCAAAACAACACTGTAATCGCGTTGGGAGATAACCGTGCTCCGGTGGCTCGGCTTCCCCATGGCCCGGAATCGAAGGGAAAGGCGACCGCCACTCCCCGCGCGAGCAATCGGTTCGTCCCGGCTTCCGTTGGAAGGCTGGCCGACTTCCGCCAGGCCGCCTATTCCACCGTGACCGATTTTGCGAGGTTGCGCGGCTGGTCCACGTCCGTGCCCATTGCCACGGCCGTGTGGTAGGCCAGCAGCTGGATCGGCAGGGCATAGACGATCGGAGCCACAAATTCCGGCACCTTCGGCATGATGATCGTCTCGATGTTGTCAAGCGAGGTGCGGCTTGCGCCCTCCTCGTCGGTGATCAGGATGATGCGGCCGCCGCGGGCAGCCACTTCCTGCATGTTGGAGACGGTCTTCTCGAAGATGCGGTCGGACGGCGCCAGCACGATCACCGGCATGTGCTTGTCGATGAGCGCGATCGGGCCGTGTTTCAGCTCGCCGGCGGCATAACCCTCGGCATGGATGTAGGAAATTTCCTTGAGCTTCAGCGCGCCTTCCAGCGCCAGCGGATAGTTCGTGTCGCGGCCGAGGTAAAGCACGTGGCGCACCTCGGACAGCTTGCGCGCAATCGCCTCGATCCGGCTCTCGAGCTTCAGCGCGTCACGGATGAGCCCCGGAACCTCGGAGAGCGAACGGACCATCGCCGCCGCGTCTTCCCGGGTGAGCGTTCCGCGGTCCAGGCCGGCGCGGATGGCCAGCGAGGCGAAGATCGACAGCTGGCAGGTGAACGCCTTGGTGGAGGCCACGCCGATCTCCGGGCCGGCAAGCGTCGGGAAGATGCCGTTGCTTTCGCGGGCAATCGTGGAATCCCGCACGTTCACGATGGCGGCGATGGGAATGCCTGCGTTCTTGCAGTAGCGAAGCGACGCCAGGGTGTCCGCCGTCTCGCCCGACTGGGAGACGAAGAGCGCCGCGCTGTTCGGCACGATCGGCAGCTCGCGGTAGCGGAACTCCGAGGCGATGTCGATGTCCACCGGCAGGCGGGCGTAGCGTTCCAGCCAGTACTTGCCGATGAGACCCGCCAGATAGGCGGTGCCGCAGGCGGATATGTAGAGCCGGTCGATCTTCGCGAAATCGATCGGCGTCTCGAAGAGCTTCACGCCGCCCGTGGCGAAATCGAGGTAGTTGGCGAGCGTGTGCGAGATCACCTCCGGCTGCTCATGGATTTCCTTCTCCATGAAATGGCGGTGATTACCCTTGTCGACCAGGAAGGCCGTGGCGGAGGACTGCTGACGCGGACGCTCTACCGGCTCGCCTTCCATGTTGTAGATGTGAGCGCCGGAGCGGCGCAGCACCACCCAGTCGCCATCCTCGAGATAGGTGATCGCATCGGTGAACGGCGCGAGCGCAATCGCGTCGGAGCCGAGGAACATCTCCCCCTCGCCGTAACCCACGGCGAGCGGCGGGCCATTGCGGGCGCCTATGATCAGGTCGTCGTCGCGGCCGAACATGATGGCCAGTGCGAAGGCGCCCTTCAGGCGCTTGAGCGCGGCGAAGGCCGCCTGTTCGGGCGGCTGGCCCTTCTTGAGTTCCCGGGCGACCAGATGGGCGACGACTTCCGTATCGGTCTGCGTCTGGAACTCGTAGCCGTCGGCAGCCAGCTCATCACGCAGCTCGACGAAGTTCTCGATGATGCCATTATGAACGACGGCCACGTCGCCGGAAAAATGCGGATGGGCATTGGTCTCGTTGGGAACGCCGTGGGTCGCCCAGCGGGTGTGGCCGATGCCGATCGTGCCGGCCAGCGGTGCGTTCTGGAGGCACTGCTCGAGGTTCCTGAGCTTGCCTTCCGCGCGCCGGCGGTCCAGATGGCCGTTCTCGATGGTCGCGACCCCCGCGGAATCATAGCCGCGGTATTCCAGCCGCTTCAGGGCATCAACGATCAAGGGCGCCACGGGCGCACTACCAAGTATCCCCACAATGCCGCACATGCTTGTTCATCCCTTCTTCGACTTGCCCTCGTCAGGCAAGGACGCGCCAGCATATTCTAGAGCGGTTCGGATTTTTACGGAAACCCGCTCGAACTGTCTGTTTGTCGCGGCCTGGAACGGAACCCCTGTGCCCGACGTCCCGGAACCGCTTCGCCCGGTCGGATACACGGTCTCCATCAAACCTGAAACCGCACCGACGGAACTCTCCCGCAAGGTCGTAAAGATACCGTATCGCGCCCTGCTTGCATGGTTGCGGATCAGTCGAGATCCGCAACCTCGGCCACGTTGCCCGTGACCCGCTGTGACAGCGCCGCCTTCATGAACTCATCAAGGTCGCCGTCCAGTACATCTTGCGGGCTTGGGCTTTCCACACCCGTGCGCAGGTCCTTCACCAGCTGGTACGGCTGCAGCACGTAGGAGCGGATCTGGTGGCCCCAGCCGATCTCGCCCTTGGAGGCTTCGGTCGCGTTGGCCGCTTCCTCTCGCTTCTTGAGCTCGAGTTCGTAAAGCCGGGCGCGCAGCATCTCCCAGGCCTTGGCGCGGTTCTTGTGTTGCGAGCGCTCCTGTTGGCAGGAAACCGCGATGCCCGTCGGAATGTGCGTGATGCGGACGGCCGAGTCGGTCGTGTTGACGTGCTGGCCGCCTGCGCCCGACGAGCGGTAGGTGTCGATGCGGACATCCGACTCGGGAATGTTGATTTCGATACTGTCGTCGATGACCGGATAGACCCAGACACTGGCGAAGGAGGTATGCCGGCGCGCGTTGCTGTCAAAGGGCGAAATGCGCACCAGGCGATGAACGCCGGACTCCGTCTTGAGCCAGCCGTAGGCGGCGTGACCTTTGATCAACAGCGTTGCCGACTTGATACCAGCTTCTTCGCCCTCGTGCAGTTCGAGCGTCTCGACCTTCATGCCGCGGCGTTCGGCCCAGCGGATGTACATGCGCATCAGCATGGACGCCCAGTCCTGGCTTTCGGTACCGCCGGCGCCGGCGTGGATTTCGAGATAGGTATCGTTGCCGTCGGCCTCGCCGGACAGCAGCGTCTCGATCTGCCGGTCAGCGATCTGTCTGCGCAGGTCGCGGATCGCCTGCTCGGCCTCCTGGACGATGGCGTCGTCGCCTTCCATCTCGCCGAGCTCGATCAGCTCAACATTGTCATTAAGCTCCTGTTCGAAGCCATTGATGGCATTGATGTTATCCTCGAGCGTCTGGCGCTCGCGCATGAGCTTCTGGGCTTCCTGGGGATCGTTCCACAGGTCGCTGCTTTCGGCGCGCGAATTGAGATACTGGAGCCGCTTTACTGCTTCATCCCAGTCAAAGAAACCCCCTTAGCAGGTCCAGGGCCTGCTTGATTTCGCTGACAAGGTTTGCCGTTTCGGTGCGCATATTCTTCTTTTCTCTCCGGAGTTCAGTTCCCGCGTTGCGCGTCGAACAGACCAGGGTGGGTTTGAGTCGTGGCGGAACATAAGGACCGGGGTCACGACTGTAAAGGACGGTTGGGGCCGATCCCGCCGGGGCTTTCCGCGGAACACGTCCAGTGGCTGCCCACGCAGGAACCCCCTGCCCGGCCCCGTGGAGCCGGATCAGGAGGCAAGCGTGTGAGCGTTCAGAAAAGGCCGCCCGCGCCGCGGCTGATGGCGTCGCCCGCCTGGGGCGAGATCTCGCGGGCGCGCTCGGAGACCTGGTAATCGCCGATCACCCAGTAGGTATCGGCAGGACCGGTGCCGGGCTTGAAGGCCTCGATGATCGTGCCGGGCTGGCCCGCGCGGGCCTGCATGCCTGTCTTGCGGTCGATGGCGATCAGCGACATGCCTTCCGGCACGCGGAACTCAACCGGCTTTTCCCCCTTCAGGGCCTCGACCATGAAGTCGCGGAAGACAGGCACTGCGAGGCCGCTGCCGGTCGCGCCCTTACCCATCGGCTTGGGCTGGTCGAAGCCCAGGAAGACGCCGACGACAAGGTTCGGCGTGTAGCCAATGAACCAGGCGTCCTTTTCCTCGTTGGTAGTGCCGGTCTTGCCGGCAATTGGGTAGCCGAGGTCGGCAAGGGTCGAGGCCGTGCCGCGCTTGACCACGCCTTCCATCATCGAGGTGATCTGGTAGGCGGTCATCGGGTCGAGAACCTGATCGCGCTCGTCTATCAGCTCCGGTTCCTGCTGATCCTGCCAGGTCTCGGCGTTGCAACCAAGGCACTGGCGGTTGTCATGCTTGTAGACGGTGCGGCCGTAGCGGTCCTGGATGCGGTCGATGAGCGACGGCTCGATGTAGCGACCTCCGTTGGCCATGACCGCGTAGGCGGAGACCATGCGCATCACGGTCGTCTCGCCCGAGCCGAGCGACATGGCGAGATGGCGCGGCATGTGGTCGTAGACGCCGAAGCGTTCGGCATACTCGGCCACCGTGTCCATGCCCATGTCCTGCGCAAGGCGCACCGTCATCAGGTTGCGGGACCGCTCGATACCCTCGCGCAGCGTGGAGGGGCCGCCGAAGCCGCCGCCGTAGTTCTTCGGCTCCCAGACCTGATTGCCGATCTGGATGGTCAGCGGTCCGTCCATGACCACGGACGCCGGCGTATAGCCATTGTCGAGCGCCGCAGCGTAGACGATCGGCTTGAAGGAAGACCCGGGCTGGCGCATCGCCTGGGTGGCGCGGTTGAACTGCGAGTGCGCGAAGGAGAAGCCGCCGACCATCGCGAGCACGCGGCCGGTATGCGGGTCCATGGCGACCATTGCGCCGCCGATCTGCGGGATCTGGCGCAGGCGCCACTCCGAGCCCCCCTCAGCCTTTCGCTCCACATAGATGACGTCGCCCGGCTTCAGAACTTCGGCCGGCGAGCTGGCCTTGACGGTCTTCCCGTCGACCACGTGGCGCAGCGCCCACTCCATGTCGGCGCGGGCAATGGTGCCCTTTTCGCGCTCCGACGGCAACCGGCCGGCGATGTCGCGCTGCGGGCGTATACCGATCGTCACGCCGTTCTTGCCGGATTCCAGAACCACCGCCAGACGCCACTCGGGAACGTCGCTGAGTTCCGAAATCTTGTTCAGCTCCTCGCCCCAGTCGCCGAGGGTCATGTCAATCCGGGCGACCGGGCCGCGGAACCCGCGCAGCGTGTCATACTTGATGAGGCCCTTCTGGAGGGCGGAACGCGCGTAGAGTTGCAACTGCGGGTTCAGCGTGGTGCGGACCGAGAGGCCGCCCTCGTACAGCGCATCCTCGCCATAGCGCGCGATCAGTTCTCGGCGGACTTCCTCCGTGAAGTAGTCGGCAGCGAAGAGATAGGGTCCGCGGCCGCGCGGGTTGACGCCGAGCGGCTGGGCCTTCGCCTGCTCCGCCTCTTCCTCGCTGATGAAGCCGTTCTGGCGCATCTGGTCGATGACCCAGTTGCGGCGCTCGATGGCGCGGGCTTCGTGGCGGAAAGGATGATAGTTGGACGGGCCCTTCGGCAGCGCGGCGAGATAGGCGGCTTCCGCGATGGTCAGCTCGTCCACCGACTTGTTGAAATAGGTGAGCGCGGCACCAGCGACGCCATAGGCGCCCATGCCGAGGAATATCTCGTTCAGGTACAGCTCGAGGATCCGGTCCTTGGAATAAGCCTGCTCGATGCGGAACGAGAGGATCATCTCCTTGAGCTTGCGCTCTATGGTCTGGTCTGAGGTGAGCAGGAAGTTCTTCGCCACCTGCTGCGTGATGGTCGAAGCGCCGACCGGACGGCGGCCGCTGCCGAGGTTCTGCGCATTGGTGATGACGGCGCGGATGAGGCCGGTGACGTCGATGCCGGGATGGTTGTAGAAGTTCTTGTCCTCGGCCGACAGGAAGGCCGCCTTGACGCGGTCCGGAATGGCCTGGATGGGGAGATACAGACGGCGCTCGCGCGCGAATTCGGCCATCAGCTGGCCGTCCGAGGCATGAACCTTGGTGGTTACCGGCGGTTCGTAACGGGCGAGCCGCTCATAATCGGGCAGATCCTTCGCGATATGGCCGACATAAAGGCCGACACCTGCCGCTGCCAGAAGCGCCAGCACGATGCCCATACTGAAAAAATATCCGATTATGCGTATCATGCGCTCTCCAGCGTTACCGCTTCTCCGGCCCGGAATATTTCAGAAACAATGGTTTGCTTCGAAAGCAGACCGTTTCTCTAACAGGTGGTGTTCCGGCCACCGAAACCCCCGCTCCGCATTGCCCCATTTCGCCCAGTCCCATATAGCGCGATTGTGACGTTTCCACAGTAGATTCTAATAACCATCATTAGATTCTAATAACCATCATTTCTCGCACATGTGAGCAAAATGGGGCGCCCAAAAAAAATTGACGAGATCGTGACGGCAAAAGGTCTCCTTCGTTGTGATTTTGTCACAACGGTGGGCGTTACGATCATCCACCGGCGCGCGCCCTGGCTTCGGCGAACAGATCGACGGCCCTGACAATGCCGCGCGCTGCCCTGGCGCGCCATTCCGGATCGCGCAGCTGCTTTTCGTCTTCCGCATTGGAGAGATACCCGAGCTCCAGCAGGACGGACGGCACGTCGTGCGCCCTGAGCACGCGGAAGCCCGCCGAGCGCAGCGGATTGTTCACCAGCTGAACGGTGTCGGAGATCTCGTTCACCAGCGTGCGGGCGAACTGGATCGAGAACACATGAGTCTCCCGCCGCATGAGGTCGGCGAGGATGTCGGCCACATCGTTGCGGATCTCTTCTGCCTCGATGCCGGCGAGCTCGTCGGAAAGGTTCTCGCGTGCTGCCGTCGCGGCCGCTTCCGCGTCTGAGGCCTTTTCGGACAGCGTGTACACGGTGGAGCCGCGAAAATCCTTCAGGCGGATCGCGTCGGCGTGGATGGAAATAAGCAGGTTGGCGCCCTGCTCGCGCGCGATCCGCACCCGTTCGTCGAGCCGCAGGAACACGTCGCGGTCGCGCGTCAGCACGACCCGGTATTTCCCGGACTCCTCCAGAGCCTTGCGCAGCTCCAGGGCGAAGGCCAGCGTGATCGCCTTCTCCTGCGTCCCCGAATGTCCGCGCGCCCCGCCGTCGATGCCGCCGTGACCTGGGTCGATCGCCACCGTGAACCGCTTGTCCTCGTCCTTCGTCCCGGCATCGGCGGCGGCCGCCTCGCCTTCCGCCCCGGTCGTGGCGGACAGGGCCGCGTTCATGCGTTCCAGCATCGCCCTGTCGAAGTCCGCCTCGGACGCCGAGGTCAGGTCCAGGACGAGGCGGTAGCCGCCCTTCCCTTCGTTTTCGATGAGCGCGACGTCCTCGACGCCGAACGGCCCCTTCGCGGCAAAGATGATGCGGGACTGCTCGTCGGTCATGGACCCGTAGCGGACATCCAGGATCAGTCCGCGTTTCAGGACGGTATCCTCCGCGAACGCGAAATCGGTTCGCGGCAGGTCGACCACAAGACGGTGCGGCGAGCGCAGGAGGAACCAGGAGAAATCGGGCCTCTCGCTGAAATGCAGGATGATCCGGACGCGCGTGTCGTCCCCGGCAATCAGGTAGTCTTCCATCCGCAACGGCTCTGCCGCGGGAGCCGGCGACAGAGAATCACCGTCACCCTCGGCGCGAGCCGGATGACCTGACATCACGACGAAAACCACAGCCAGAAGGGTAACCAGGGCGCATGCCTGGCGCCACGCGATACAAAAAACACTGACCGATGATTTCACCATATGCCGGCTAATGTCCCCTATTACCCGCGCGCTGCGGCTCATGCCGCGTAACTACATGATTGGGCCACTTGATGGCAGGGTATCGCCTATTGCGATCGAGAACGAAATAGGGTTGCCATCAAGTGAGCTGCATCATAAAAGCAGCGTGAGTTATCGTGACATCCTGCCTTTGCAGATGCTTGCCCGTTTTATCCAGTAGGCGCGTTCTGTAAGACCTGGAAGTGTCGCGGATTAACGGCTCAAGGAATTTCTTCCAGGTGTGGGCCCTGCAAGGCCTGAGCCTGAGTGTGAGGAAAACGGCTGGCACTGCGGTGCCACGCTGGCTCTCGAGGAGCAATCGAAACGGGGCCGGTCTTCCGGTCTCAGGTAGCAACGGTACTGCCAGGCGGTGCAATGGCTAAGAGAGTAGCAGGAGCCCTTACGATAGGCCGCATCGGATATGCGGTGGCTCTGTTTCCTGCTGCCTCCAGGCCCCTGCCGGCACAAAATCAGTCATCCGGTCCAATTCCCTTGATTCGTAGGACAGTGCGGCGACGCTCCGCTGTCCGGCGGCCGGGTTATACCGGAAGGAACGAATTTCATGCCCAACAAGATGCTTATAGACGCCTCCCATCCGGAGGAGACCCGAGTTGTTGTCATCCGGGGTAACAGAGTCGAGGAATTCGATTTTGAATCTCAGGACAAGAAGCAACTCAAAGGAAATATTTACCTGGCGCGTGTGACGCGCGTTGAACCATCACTTCAGGCCTGCTTCGTCGAGTATGGCGGCAACCGGCACGGGTTCCTGGCCTTCAGCGAAATCCATCCGGACTACTATCAGATCCCTGTCGCTGACCGTCAGGCGCTGCTGAAGGCGGAGATGGAAGCCAACCGCAGCGAGGATGACGAGGAAAACGGTTCCAAGTCTTCTTCATCGGGACGCAAGCGCCGTCGCAACAGCAACAAGAAGGATGCAGCCGTCTCGGAAGACGAGTCGGCAAACGGCTCCAGCGTGGCTGCGAGCGCCAATGGCGACGTCGTCTCGGAGGAGGTCAACAGCGACGAGGTGGTGTCCGAGGTGGACACGGTCGGCGCCGGCGATGTGCTGGATGAGGTGCATTCTCGTCCCCGCCCCCCGCTGCGCCGCCAGTACAAGATCCAGGAGGTCATCAAGCGCCGCCAGATCATGCTGGTCCAGGTGGTCAAGGAAGAGCGCGGCAACAAGGGTGCCGCTCTGACGACCTACCTGTCGCTGGCCGGCCGCTACTCCGTCCTGATGCCGAACACGGCGCGCGGCGGCGGCATCTCCCGCAAGATCACAAATCCGCAGGACCGCAAGCGCCTGAAGGAGATCGTCAAGAGCCTCAACGTGCCGGAAGGCATGGGCGTGATCCTGCGCACGGCGGGCGAGAACCGCACCAAGCCGGAGATCAAGCGCGACTTCGACTACCTGATGCGTCTTTGGGAGAGCGTCCGCACCCTCACCCTCAAGTCCATTGCGCCCGCGCTGGTCTACGAGGAAGGCAGCCTGATCAAGCGGGCCGTGCGCGACCTCTACAACAAGGAGATCGACCAGATCCTGGTCGCTGGCGAGGATGCCTATCGCGAGGCCAAGGACTTCATGCGCATGCTGATGCCGAGCCACGCGAAGGTCGTGCAGCCCTACCGGGATCCGCAGCCGCTCTTCGCCCGTTACGGCGTCGAGCAGCAGCTCGACGAGATCATGCAGCCGCAGGTGACGTTGAAGTCCGGTGGCTACATCATCATCAACCAGACGGAGGCGCTCGTCTCCATCGACGTGAACTCGGGCCGCTCGACCAAGGAGCACTCGATCGAGGATACGGCGCTCCAGACCAACCTCGAAGCGGCCGAGGAGATCGCCCGCCAGCTGCGCCTGCGCGACCTCGCCGGTCTCATCGTCATCGACTTCATCGACATGGAGGAGCCGCGGAACAACCGCGCCGTCGAGAAGCGTCTCAAGGAGTGCCTGAAGAACGACCGCGCCCGCATCCAGGTGGGCCGCATCTCTCACTTCGGCCTGCTGGAGATGTCCCGCCAGCGCATCCGCGCGAGCGTCCTCGAGAGCACGATGCAGCCCTGCCCGCACTGCCATGGCACGGGCCAGATCCGCTCGGATTCGTCACTGGCACTGCTTGTCATGCGCGCCATCGAGGACTATCTGCTCAAGAACAATCGCAACAACATCATCGTCCGCACGCCGGCCTCGACGGCCCTCTACCTGCTTAACCAGAAGCGGCAGAGCCTGATCGCGCTCGAGGAACGCTTCGGCGTCTCGATCACCGTGGAGACCGACAACAACCTCGGCCACCAGCACTATGCGATCGTGAAGGGCGAGGCTTCCGCCCGTCCGGTCAGCACGGCCATCCAACCGAACCAGATCCAGGATCTGGAAGAGCTCCCCGATGAGACCGTCGACGCCGAGGAGGCTATCGCCGCCGAGGTTGAAACGACAGCCGAGACGCAGAGCCAGCCTGCAGCTACCAACGGCGAGGAAGGCACGGGCAACGGCAGCGGCCGCAAGCGCCGCCGCAAGCGCCGCCGTCGCGGTCGCGGCCGCAACAATGGCCAGGCGGCAGAAGCCCAGGCCGGCGAGATTCAGGCGGAAGGTGAGTCTTCGGCTGAAGGCGATGCCGTTGCCGGTGAAGACATCCCTGCCCCGGCCGAAGCCGCCGAGGTTGAGACCGTGTCCGCCGAGCCTGCCGAGGTCGGCGAGACTGCTGAAACTGCCGTTGAAACCGGCGCCGAGAGCACCGACGAAGCCGCGCCTGTCTCCGCTGACGCTGAAGCCGCTGCCAAGCCCGAGCGCAAGCGCGTGCGCGGCAAGCGCGGCGGCCGCCGCAATCGCGCCGCTACCGCGGCCGCGGAGACCCAGGACGCTTCATCCGAATCTGCAGTTGAGGACGAGACGGTTTCCTCCAAGGCTGCTCCTGATACCGTGGAGAGCGAGGCAGCGGCCATCGAGCCTGCCGATCAGCCGGCTGAACCCGTTGCCGCCGAGCTTCCCGTCGCGGAGGAGGCGCCTGCCGTGACGCAGGAGGCCGCGCCGGAACAGGCTGCATCCGCCGAAGAACAACCCAAGGCGAAGACGCGCCGCCGTCCGCGTGCCCGCAAGGCGGCTGCCGCTGATGTGGAACAGGTCGTCCAGGTGAGCGATACCGAGGCTGCTCCGGCCGCCGCACCAACCGCCCCTGCGGTTGAGGCTACCGGCTCGAAGGTCGAGGAAGCTCAGCCTGCGGCCGAAGAGGCTCCGGCCGCGTCCACTGCAGCGGAGGAAGCCAAGGAGGAGCCTCAGGAGACCAAAGCCACTGAGGCCAAGCGCACACGCCGCCGCCGCACGGCCGCTCCCGAGGCCCCGAGCGAACCGGTCATCATCTCGTCCGAGCCGCTCGAGCAGACTCCGCGCAAGACCGGCTGGTGGCAGCGCAAGGGCTTCTTCTAGGCCCCGAAGTTACCGAAGATTGCTCACGGATGGCCGGACATGTTCCGGCCATCCGCATTTTGGACTCCCGGCGCCGCCTGACTGAAAAGACACTCTCCCCGGCGCCGGAGGTGCATGCCGGGCATCGCTTCAAATCAGGCATCGCCTTTGCCTGCGTGTTGCAATAATCTGCCCGCATTGCCAATCTGCCCGCGTTGCCAGAACGCATTGCACGGAATCGCTTCATGTCTCTGCAAAGCTTCGCCAGGTCGCGCTTCAGCCGTCTGCTCGTCACCTTCCTGACCGTGCTCGCCCTCGTCGGCGCCACGCCGGCCAGGGCTCAGCGGGTCAATATCGTCCGTGACGCGGAGATCGAGGCCCTCGTGGCCGAGTACGTGCGGCCGATCCTGCAGGCCGCCGGCCTCAGCCGCTCCGGCATCGAGGTGGTGCTCGTCAACGACAACAGCTTCAACGCCTTCGTTGCCGGCCGGCGCATTTTCGTGCACAGCGGAGCGCTGCTTCAGGCGGAGACCCCCAACGAGATCATCGGCGTGCTGGCGCATGAGGTCGCCCACCTTGCGGGCGGCCACCAACACCGCCTGCGTCAGCAGCTGGAAAGCGCCCAGACGATGGCCGTCGTCTCCATGCTGCTTGGCATCGGCGCGGGCGTAGCGGGCGCAGCCGTCGGCGCGGAGGGCCTCGGCCAGGCCGGCCCCGGTCTTGCGCTCGGCGGCGCAGAGATTGCCCGGCGCAACCTGCTAGCCTACCAGCGCACCGAGGAAATCACCGCCGACCGCGCAGCGATCGACTATCTGAACAAGACGAAACAGTCCGGGCACGGCATGCTCAAGACCTTTGACCGGATGAGCCGCGACATGGCGCTGGCAGGTGTGCGCGTCGATCCCTATCAGCTCAGCCACCCGGTGCCGCGCGAGCGCATCGCCAACCTGGAAGAGCTGGTGCGCAAGAGCCCCTACTTCGACCGGCAGGATCCTCCGCAACTGCAGCTCAGGCATGACCTGATGCGCGCGAAGCTTGCCGCCTATACGGCCGGTCCGGCGGCTGCGGCGCGCATTTTCCGTGACCGCTCCGGTCTGCCCATACAGTATGCCGATGCGATCTCCACCTATCTGCGCGGCAACCCCCGTGATGCGCTGGCCAAGATCGACCGCCTGATCGCCGCCCAGCCCCGCAACCCCTATTTCCGGGAAATGCGCGGCGAAATCCTCATGAAGGCGAACCGCCCCGCCGAGGCCGCGAAATCCTTCGCCGAAGCGGTGAAAATGGCCGGCAATTCAGTTGGCGTCGGTCTTATCCAGGTGGCCCATGGCCAGGCGCTGCTGGCAACCGGCGACCCTCAGCAGATCCGCAGGGCGGTGACCGAACTCAAGGCAGGACTGGGACGCGAGCCCGAATACGTCAACGGCTACCGGTTCCTCGCCCAGGCCTACGGACGTCTCGGCGATGTCGGCGCCGCCGAGCTTGCAACCGCCGAAGAGCGCTTCCACGCTGGCGCCTATCAGGATGCAAAATCCTTTGCTCTTCGTGCTCAAGCAAAGTTGAAGAGAGGCTCGCCGGATTGGATCCGTGCGCAGGACATTATCAATTTTAAGCCACAAAGACGTTAATCTATATCGGAACCTGTCCAAGATGCGGAACGCAAGATGAAGAAGACTGTCAATGCGGCCCTCCTGTCGGCCCTCCTTGCCTTTGGCGCCTCCGGTTCAACGGCCGCGCTGGCCGACGATGCCAAGACCGGTTTCACGCGGTCCGAGATCGAAGACATCGTCAAGGACTACCTCCTGAGGAATCCGGAGATCCTGCTGCAGGTCCAGGTGGCGCTCCAGACCAAGCAGGAGGAGGCGCAGCGGCAGGCGGCGCGCGATGCCATCTCGCTGAACGCTGAAGAACTCTTCCATGCCGCCGACGATGCCGTCATCGGCAACCCGGAAGGCGATGTCACCGTGGTCGAGTTCTTCGACTACAACTGCGGCTTCTGCCGCCGCGCGCTTGCCGACATGGACAACCTGGTCAGCAAGGACAAGAACCTGCGGTTCGTCCTCAAGGAATTCCCCATTCTGTCGGAGGACTCGCACAAGGCCCACGTGGTCGCCATTGCCGTCAACCTCATCGCTCCGGAGAAGTACGCCGAATTCCACCGCAAGCTGCTCGGCAGCAACGAGCGGGCCACGGAGGACAGCGCCATCAAGGTCGCCACGAGCCTCGGCGTCGACGAGAAGGAACTGCGCAAGGCGATGCAGGATCCACGGGTCGATCAGAAACTGCGTTCCAATTACCAGCTTGCCGAACAGCTCCAGCTTTCCGGCACACCCGGCTACGTGATCGGCAACGAGATCGTCCCCGGCGCCATGGGTGAAGAGTTTTTGCGCGAAAAGATTGCCGCCGTGCGGCAATAAATCGTTATAAAAATGCAAATACACTGCTGTGGACAGCGCAGGAATGCTCTTGCGCCCTTCCCGTTCGCGGCTAAGCGAATTATAGAGGGCGCTTCGCACCTGGAGTCGCTATGGCAAGGCAGATCTATATTCTGAACGGCCCCAACCTGAACCTGCTTGGTCAGCGGGAGCCTGGCATTTATGGAAGCGACACGCTGGAAACCATCGAGCAGCGCTGTCGCACGCGCGTTGAGGCGCTTGGGCTGGAGATTCAGTTCCGCCAGTCGAACCACGAAGGCGTTCTGGTCGACTGGATCCACGAGGCCTGGAAGACGCAGGCCGTTGGCATCATCCTCAACCCTGGCGCCTACGGCCATACCTCGATTGCCCTGCATGATGCCATCAAGGGTGTCAGCCCCCTGCCCCTTGTCGAAGTGCATCTCTCCAACATCCACGCACGCGAACCCTTTCGTCATAAGTCGATGATAGCCCCTGCAGCCGTAGGCATGATCTGCGGCTTCGGCTCGTTCGGATATGAGCTGGCTATCGAAGCGCTGGCGGCACGCCTGTGAGCGACGAGGCGCCACGAGACACAAAGAAAGACACGGTGATGAAGAAATCCGGTATTGATCAGCAGCTTATCCGCGACCTTGCGGCGATCCTCAACGAGACCCAACTGACCGAGATCGAGGTCGAGGAAGGCGATCTCAAGATCCGCGTTGCCCGTCAGGTGCAGCCCGTGCAGGCAACCGTCACCGCCGCTCCCGTGGCTGCCGCCGCTCCGGTCACAGCGCCTGCCGCGGCCGCTGCTGCCGCCCCGGCCGCCAAGCCTGCCGAAAGCGCCGGTCCGGACCTGAAGAATGCGGTCCCCTCTCCGATGGTCGGCACCGCCTACCGCGCGCCGGCGCCCGGCGCGGAGCCGTTCATCAAGGTCGGCGATACCGTGCAGAAGGGCCAGACTCTGCTCATCATCGAGGCCATGAAGACCATGAACCAGATCCCCGCCCCGCGCGCCGGCGTCGTGACGGCCATTCTGGTGGAAGATGCTCAACCGGTCGAGTATGGCGAGCCTCTCGTCATAATCGAGTAATCGGGACGCTGCGTAATGTTTCAGAAGATCCTCATCGCCAACCGCGGCGAGATCGCACTGCGCATCCTGCGGGCCTGCAAGGAACTCGGCATTCGCACGGTCGCCGTGCATTCGACTGCCGATTCCGACGCCATGCACGTGCGCCTCGCCGATGAGAGCGTGTGCATCGGCCCGCCCTCCTCGCGCGAAAGCTATCTCAACATCCAGCAGATCGTGGCCGCCTGCGAGATTACCGGCGCGGATGCAGTCCATCCGGGCTACGGCTTTCTGTCGGAGAACGCGCGTTTCGCCGACATTCTCGCCGCACATAACATCACCTTCATCGGACCGTCGGGCGACCATATCCGCCTGATGGGCGACAAGATCGAGGCCAAGCGCACCGCCAAGCGGCTCGGCATTCCCGTGGTGCCTGGTTCCGAGGGCGCCATCCGTGACGAGGACGAGGCCAAGCGCATCGCCGCAGAGATCGGCTATCCGGTGCTCATCAAGGCGTCCGCCGGCGGCGGCGGCCGCGGCATGAAGGTTGCCCGCTCCGAGGCTGATCTGGCGGAGGCTCTTTCGACAGCCCGCTCCGAAGCCGGTGCAGCCTTCGGCGACGACGCGGTCTACATCGAGAAGTATCTCGAAAAACCGCGTCACATCGAGGTTCAGGTGATGGGCGACGGCAAGGGCAATGCCATCCACCTTGGCGAGCGCGACTGCTCGCTACAGCGCCGCCACCAGAAGGTGTGGGAGGAGGCCCTGTCCCCCGCGATCACCGAGGAACAGCGCCACAAGATCGGCATGATCGTGGCTAACGCCATGTCCGAGCTGGGCTACGCCGGCGCCGGTACGGTGGAATTCCTCTACGAGAACGGCGAGTTCTATTTCATCGAGATGAACACCCGTCTCCAGGTGGAACATCCGGTCACCGAGGCCATCACCGGCATCGACCTGGTCCACGAGCAGATCCGCGTCGCCGCCGGCGAAGGCTTGTCCCTCAAGCAGTCGGAAGTGCGCTTCCACGGCCATGCCATCGAGTGCCGCATCAACGCCGAGGATCCGCATACCTTCGTTCCCTCTCCTGGCACGATCACCTACTTCCATACGCCCGGCGGTCTCGGCGTGCGCGTCGATTCCGGCGTGTATTCCGGCTACCGGATTCCGCCCTACTACGACAGCCTGATCGGCAAGCTGATCGTGCATGGACGCAATCGCACGGAGTGCATGATGCGCCTGCGCCGCGCGCTTGACGAGTTC
Source organism: Chelativorans composti (assembly GCF_039541695.1). Classification (NCBI taxonomy): domain Bacteria; kingdom Pseudomonadati; phylum Pseudomonadota; class Alphaproteobacteria; order Hyphomicrobiales; family Phyllobacteriaceae; genus Chelativorans; species Chelativorans composti. The sequence goes on from NZ_BAABGS010000074.1 coordinate 76,872, forward strand.
GTCGTGGACGGCATCAATACGACCTTGCCGCTGTTCCGGGAGCTGGTCGGCAACGACGACATTGCCGCGGGTAATTACGACATTCACTGGCTCGAGAAATATCTCGCGCAGTCGTCCGGCCAGTCGCAGGAGTAGCCTGGCCGGCATTCCGGGCTCCTGCTTCCGGCAGAGGCTGAGACCAAAGAAGGCTTTCCGCATTCTGCGGAAAGCCGGCTGCCAGACAGGTCACAGGAGCATGCAGGCATTTCCGCCCGCCTTCAGGATCGACCCCGACATTCTCTTGCGCGCCTACGCAAGCGGCATATTTCCCATGGCCGAACGGGAGGACGATCCGGAGGTCTTCTGGGTGCGGCCTGAAAAGCGCGGCATCATCCCGCTGGATGCGTTCCATGTTCCGCGCAGCCTGCAGAAGTTCATGCGCCGCAATCCGTTCGAGGTCCGCTACGACTACGATTTCGAGGGTGTCATCAGTGGCTGCGCCGAGAAGACCCCCGACCGCGAGGAAACCTGGATCAACGCCCCGATCCGCGAAGCCTACACCCGGCTGTTCGAGCTTGGCTTCTGCCACACGGTCGAAGCCTGGCGTGACGGCCGGCTCGTGGGCGGGCTCTATGGCGTGAGCCTTGGCCGCGCCTTCTTCGGCGAAAGCATGTTTTCGCGCGAGACGAATGCCTCAAAGGTGTGCCTTGTTCATCTGGTGGAGCGGCTGCGGGAAAAGGGTTTCGTCCTGCTCGACACCCAGTTCACGACGGAGCACCTGAAGCGCTTTGGCGCCATCGACGTTCCGCGCAAACGTTACGAGGGAATGCTGGCAAAGGCTCTGGAAGGCACGGCGATATTCTGACCGTTGGAGGAAAATGGGAACGGAATTTCGGTCCCTTCGGGCTAAGGGTCCGCTTCACCACGCACTCAGAGGGAAGACGTATTCAGGTCAGACGAAAGCTCTAGCCTCGCGGCCTCGTCCTGTCGACGGCTGGCCGCTCCGTCCGTCTCAGTTCGTTCCGGGCGGCGGAATGTTCGATTCGGCCTTGCAGTCCTTGAGCCAGACGTCGAACACCGGATGCTCGACGGCGTTCAGGCCGGGGCTTTCCGCGAACATCCAGCCCGAGAAGATGCGCCGGATCTTTCGGTCGAGCGTGATTTCATCGACTTCGACGAAGGAATCCGTCTTCGGCTCCTCGCCCTCGCCGGACTTGTAGCATACGCGGGGCGTGACCTGCAGCGCCCCGAATTGCACGGTCTCGTTCATGTAGACGTCGAAGTTGAAGATCCTGGCCGTGATCTTGTTGAGTCCGGCGAACTCGGCCACCGGACTGGCGATGCGATCGGCCCGGGCAGAAGGGCCGAACACGGCTGAACCAGCGGCTGCCAGGGCAAGCACAAGTGGAAGGCAGCGAAAAGACCAAGTCACGTTGACGGATGCTCCCGAATTGGACCCTGATCCAGCCCTTCTAGGCCGTGAATGTGGCGGGAACCGATCAGTTCGGCGACCAGGCGTCGTAATCCCCGGTCACGCGCGGACGCTCGGCTTCCTTCAGGATCGAGCCCTTCGGACGATATGCTTCCGGCGTGCCCGTCATGTTGGGACGGTGCGGCTTCTGCCACTCGCGCGGCTGGTAGTTCTCCTGCGTGGGCGGCACGTCGACCTTGTGGTGGATCCACCCGTGCCAGCCCGGGGGAATCGTCGTCGGCTCGGAGTAACCGTTGTACTGAACCCAGCGGCGCGGACGGCCTTCGGAGTCCGGACCGCCCTGGTAGTAGACATTGCCGAACTCGTCTTCGCCCACGCGCGTGCCATGCCGCCAGATGTGGAAGCGGGTGTTCAGAGTCGTGCCATTCCACCAGGTAAAGAATTGGGTCAGAAACTTCTTCATGGCCTCATCCAGATCCGTTTACGTACCGTGAGCCAACGGAACGCTGTACAGAGTGCTTATGCCGCCGGAGCCCGGAAGGCAAGTAGCACATTGGCGACGGCGCGGCAGCAAGCGCCTGCACGTCTACGGCTAGAACGCCCAAGTTTCCAGTGTTTTTTGCATGGAAACGGTGGGCTTCTCGCAATTCGCGGCCTTCCACGCGCATCCCTCGCCGGTCACCACATACCCTTTCCGCTCGAAGAAGCGCACGGCGGCGGACTGGTCCTTGATCACATCCAGCGTCATGTAGCGGACGCCGGGAAAGGCCGACTCCACTTCCGCCAGCAGCGCCGTGCCCAGGCCCTGCACCTGCTCGGACGGGCGCACGTAGAGATGTGAGAGCCGCACCGTGTCATCCGTGAGCTGGCGGGCGAAGGCCATGCCGTCCACGGAGCCGTTGCCGTCGTCGGCGACCACGAATTCCGAGAACGGGCTGTTGAGCCATGCACGCATCACGTCGATCGCATGCATGGAGCTGACGATACCGACGACGGAGATCGGCCCCAGGATCTTCCCGTAGGCCGCCTGCATGGTCTCCGCCAGCAGGGCATGCACCGCCGGAAGGTCGGCCTCGCTGGCGGTGCGGACCCACATGCTACTCTTCGATTCCGAGCTTGGACTTGACGAGCGCGTTCACCGCCTGCGGGTTCGCCTTGCCGCCGGTGGCCTTCATGACCTGGCCGACGAACCATCCGGCGAGGGTTGGCTTGGCCTTGGCCTGCTCAACCTTGTCCGGGTTGGCGGCGATGACCTCGTCCACGGCCTTCTCGATGGCGCCGGTGTCGGTCACCTGTTTCATGCCGCGATCCTCGACGATCTTGCGCGGGTCGCCGCCCTCGTTCCAGACGATCTCGAACAGGTCCTTGGCGATCTTGCCCGAGATGGTACCTTCCTTGATGAGGTCGATGATCGCGCCCAGCTGCTCGGGGCTGACCGGCGACTCTTCGATGTCCTTGCCGTTCTTGTTGAGCGCGCCGAGGAGATCGTTGATCACCCAGTTCGCGGCTGCCTTGCCGTCGCGGCCCTGCGCCACCTGCTCGAAGTAGTTGGCCACCGCCTTCTCGGCCACCAGCACCGACGCGTCATATTCGGAGAGGCCCAGGTCCTTGATGAAGCGGGCGCGCTTCTCGTCCGGGAGCTCCGGCAGGTCCGCCTTCAGAGCCTCGATATAGGCATCGTCAAACTCCAGCGGCAGCAGGTCCGGATCCGGGAAGTAGCGGTAGTCGTGCGCCTCTTCCTTGGAGCGCATGGAGCGCGTTTCGCCCTTGTTCGGGTCGAACAGGCGGGTTTCCTGCTCCACCACGCCGCCGTCCTCGAGAATGGCGATCTGGCGGCGCGCCTCGTACTCGATGGCCTGGCCGACGAAGCGGATCGAGTTGACGTTCTTGATTTCGCAGCGTGTGCCGAACGGCTCGCCCGGACGGCGGACGGACACGTTCACGTCGGCGCGCAGCGAGCCCTCGTCCATGTTGCCGTCGCAGGTGCCGAGGTAGCGCAGGATGGAGCGCAGCTTGGTGAGAAACGCCTTGGCCTCCTCGGACGAGCGCATGTCGGGCTTGGAGACGATCTCCATCAGCGCCACGCCCGATCGGTTCAGGTCCACGTAGGACATGGTCGGATGCTGATCGTGCAGGGACTTGCCGGCATCCTGCTCCAGATGCAGGCGTTCGATGCCCACGCGGATCTCCTCGAAGGAGCCGTCCTTGGCCGGGCCGACGGTAACGATCACCTCGCCCTCACCCACGATCGGCTGCTTGTACTGGGAGATCTGGTAGCCCTGCGGCAGGTCCGGGTAGAAGTAGTTCTTGCGGTCGAAGACCGAACGCTTGTTGATCTTCGCCTTCAGCCCGAGGCCGGTGCGGATGGCCTGCTTGACGCATTCCTCGTTGATGACCGGCAGCATGCCGGGCATGGCTGCGTCCACGAGGCTCACATTGGCATTCGGTTCCGCGCCGAACTGTGTGGAAGCCCCCGAGAAGAGCTTCGACTTCGACGTTACCTGCGCATGGATTTCCATGCCAATGATTACTTCCCAGTCTCCGGTTGCACCCGGAATGAGGCGCTTGGGATCGGGCGTGCGCGTATCAATGATCGTCATGGGCTGTCAGGATTTCCAAAACCGAATAAGGACAGGTCTTGCCCCTTCGCTAGACCAAACCGGCACAACAGGCAAGCGCGCGAGCCCGCGGAGCGCGCATATGTGACAATGAAATTGCCTGAAATTTCCGTCTGTGGGGGAGACCGTGCGAGGACCGTCCGGCGGCAGATGCCTACTCCTGGAGGAATGCGGCGGCGAACGCCGCCGGTTTCAGAAACTCGGAAAGGCTGTCTTGTCCCGCAGAGTGCGCGCCCCTCACGCCGTCGCGATGTAGGTACGGATCTCTTCCGCTTCGCGCTCGACCTCCTCGAGCCGGCGCTTCACCACGTCGCCAATGGAGACGATGCCGATGAGTCTTCCGTCCCGCGCCACCGGCAGATGCCTGAACCGCCCGTTGGTCATGACCCGCATGACCTCGTTGACCGTGCTGGACTCGCTGCAGACCTGCACCGCGGAGGTCATGAACGCTGAGATAGGCTTTTCCATCGCCTCGACACCCTCCGACGCCAGGGCGCGAACAATGTCGCGTTCGGAGAGAATGCCGTGAATGCGCCGATCCGCGTCGGCAATCACCACCGCACCGATGCCATGCTCGGAAAGTTTCCGCGCCGCGTCGGCAAGCGTTTGCTCCGGCGCGACCGTGACGACGTCGTAGCCCTTTTCGTCAAGAATTGCCTTAACCGTCATGGTGCTCCTCCCACCGAAACGAAGGCCTCCCTGCACGTGGAATCTTGCGCCGCCTGCGACAAATTTGCAAGCAATGGCTTCAGCGGAGAGAACGTTCCCGGTGCGGATCGAGCAGGCTGACAAGGAAGAAGCCCGCGATAAGACCGCCGATATGGGCCTCCCAAGCGATTCTCGGCGCATCAGGAGCGGCCGCGAAACCGAGGCCAACGGCCAGATTGACGACAAACCATACCACCAGGAAAGTCAGCGTCATGCGCGAGCGGAACACCTCCGTGACCGGCAGGACCGGACCGATGAAATACGGCCGTCCATTCAGCCGCGCCGTGCGGAAAGCAAAACGGGCGGCAGCCCCCATCATGCCCGAAATGGCACCGGACGCGCCGACCAGCGGCGCCGCATCATAGGGGTGGAGCACGAAGTGCAGGGCCACCGCAACCATGCTGGTGACGACCCAGAGCACGATGAAGCGCCCTGCCCCGAGCCTGTTGGCGAGCGGTGATCCGAAGGCCGCCAGCCAGATCATGTTGACGATGAGATGCGCCGCGTTTCCGTGCAGCAGCGAATAGCTCACGGGGCTGATGAGTGCATAGGCGTCCAGTGGAGCCCCGCCCGTGAACCGGAGCGGGATGAAGCTGAAATGCAGTATGACGAGAAGATCGCCCGACGGGCCAAGCAGGAACTCGCGGATCAGGTGAATTCCCACGCAGATCCCCGCCAGAATCAGGACCACCGCGGGGAGATTGAACATGGGTTCTCGGGGAGCCCGTTGTGAAACCGGATGTTCGTTCGAATCGCTGTGCATGAGGCTCCTGAGCGGTGAAGCCCGAATATTAGATCCCAAGAAGATAAAACCGTCCAGGGTTTCCCCTGAACGGTCCGAGGTGTCCCCCCCCCCACCCCAAAGCTGTTCACCAAATTCGCAACATACATTGCATTAAATTGAATGAAGATCAAGGGGGTAACATATTGTTTATATTTAATATTTTTATTATCCTAATCGTCCATTTTGGAACAAAGATTTTTATCATCACTAAAAATCTGGAGGTAATCGATATAACTCTTGTATTATTTTTGAACACTCATCCCCGCGCTCGACAACTACATGCGAGACTTTCGGCCACGGACACTGCCGCCCTGTTTCAAGTTAGAACAATTGTTAAGTCGGTGGCCTGAGTGACAATTTTTTCACAGTCGGATTTTTATCATCGGATCGCACAAAAGTGGTTTGCGGGCCGACTCGCCTTGTGACATATGTGCGGCGAGTCAGCTGAAACAGGATGCGGGCTTGTGGGGTCCGCATGCCACACGGGTCCAGTCATGATCGTGAGCACAGAAGTTCAATTCTCCGGCGCGATCAGCGGAAGCTTTCAGCGTGTGCCGATTAGCATTCCCGGACGCTACATGCTGGAAGACCGGAGTGAGCATCGTTGCCTGGTGACAGCCATGTCGCCGGGCGATGTGGTGTTGTCCGCAGGACGGCCGGGCAATCCCGGCGAACAGGTCATCGCCTATCTCGAGTTTATCGGTAGGGTCGAGGGCGTTGTGCTCTCGCTTCTGCCTGAAGGCTTTGTCATGACCGTCAGCGCATCGGAGCGGAAGCGCGACAAGTTGACCGCCCAGCTTACATGGCTCGCCAACAGGCACGAGCTCGACCTGCCGGACGGCCGGCGCCATGAGCGCTTTTCTCCGGTCCGCTCAGAAGCGACGTTGGTCACCAGGGACGGCGGCCGTTATTCCTGCCACATCATCGACATTTCGGTGAGCGGCGCCGCGCTTCGTTGCGACGTCATGCTGGACATCGGCACGGAGGTGTCCGTGGCGTCCATCCCGGGGCGTGTCACGCGGCATCTGCCCGAGGGCATCGCCGTCCAGTTCGACACGCTGCAGGACGAGGCCTACATTCTGTCGAAGTTCATCGCTTGAGCGAAAGGCTCACGTCGTTGCACCGCAAGGCGGTGCGAATTGCCATACCATCCTTGGTGCGGTCGCCGGCATGGCGGCCGCATTTGTTTTTGGGAATCCTGCGCCGTCCGCGGTCATCACCGGTCCCTTGCCCAGACATGAGAGAGGCGGGAACGGCGGACCTCCTCGATCCTGTACAAGATTGATCGTGTTTGGGCCTGACGCGGCGATGCAGGGTTTCACCCATCCTCAGACGGGTTTCAAGCCCGCACGGAAGCGTTGCGCATTGCGAACATAGCGCGCGGCAGACCGTTTGATGCCCTCGATAGTTTCGGGATCGAGCTCGCGCACTGCCCGCGCCGGCGAGCCGATGATAAGCGAACCGTCAGGAAAAGACTTGTTCTCGGTAACGAGAGCCCCTGCGCCGACCAGACAGTTATTCCCGATCATCGCGCCGTTCAGAATGATCGCGCCCATGCCGATCAGTGAATTGTTGCCGATCCTGCAGCCGTGGATGATGGCGCGATGGCCGATGGTGCAGCTTTCACCGATGGTGACTGGAAAGCCGGGGTCCGTGTGGACCATCACGTGTTCCTGCAAGTTCGTTCCGTCCCCGATGGTGATGGGCTCGTTGTCCCCGCGCAGAACGGCTCCAAACCAGATGCCGACATCCCGGCCCAACTTCACCTTGCCAATAACGGATGCGTCGGGCGCGATCCAGCCGCTCTCCCTGTCGGCAAATTCCGGGAAGACCCCGTCGAGTTCATAGACCGGCATTCCTCACTCCTGCTGTTCGTTGCGCAGAGCATAGGTAAGTTTACGCTGGCTTCGCAACGGCTCACCCGTTCACTCCCGTTTGATCCACAAATGCGCCAAATGGGCCGGGCACGCTGCCTTCCGATCGGTTGATGGCTTTCGCGCGCCCCTGAATTGCGCCCCTCAATTGCGCGACCCGAAATGCAGCAAGGAAACCTCACCAGCATCGTCCTCGCACGCATCGGCTCGAAGCCTGCCATTTCAAAGAGACGCGTGGTCCTCTATCTCGTGCTTCTCGCCGGTCTGGTGACGGCCATCGAAACCGTTGGTACGAGCATGCTGCAGCTCATCGCGGGCCCCCATAGCGCAAGCACCAAGCTTCGCAGAATTGTGGTCGGGGAGCAGATCCTGCATGTACCGGAGAACATGATCCGGGACCGTCGCCAGAGGCAGTCAGGCAAGGTCGAGCAACTGGAACTCTATGTGAAATGGCCGGAAATGTCGGGCTTCACGCATTCCGAGAGCTCCGCCTTCAACGAGCTCCGAAACATTCTCCTGATCACCATCCGGTCGCGAAGCGAGACAGATATGCAAGACTCCCTCTACAGCGTCCATGAGCACCTGACGGTCGCCGGAGAACCCCTCCCCTCAGGGCTTGAGCTGCGCCCGTTCATACCGGAAAGCGGCCTGGAGGGAGAATTGCTTGCGGTAGGGAGGCTGCCGGTGGGGCGCTATCTTGCGCGATGCCTGATCGGCGAACGGGAGCACGTCCAAATCAACCGGTGCGAACGGCACACGTCTCTTGGAGACAGCCTTACCCTCGTCTACCGATTTCCGGAGCACCTGTTGCCGGAATGGCGAATCCTGGAAAGGAAGGTTCTGGAGCGCGCATCCGCGCTGCTCCAGGAACGGTAATCAGTCGAGGTCCATCTCCAGGATGGCCATCGAGAAATTGTAGGACAATTCGCCATCCTCATCGTCACGGAAGATGACGCCCAGGAACTCCTCGCCAAGGTAAAGTTCGCAGGAATCCTTTTTCTGTGGCCGCGCACGCACGTTCAGGTTCGGGTTCTGAAAGGTGCGCCGGAAATAATCCTGGAGTTTCTTGATTTCGTCGGGCTTCAAAAGCTTTCTCCACGTTTCGTGAGACGCCCGCTTCTGGCACGGGCGCCTTGCGGCTGTAAACCCTCGGCAGCTGTTTTGAACCGAAAGACGCCCGGAACGTTACGCGTCACGCAACATCTGGTCCATCGAGCGGGACGGCTCCTCGCAGCCCGCCTCGCCAACGATGCGAGCCGGCACACCGGCCACGGTCTTGTTCGGCGGAATGGACTGCAGGACGACCGAACCCGCAGCGATCTTGCTGCAATGGCCGATCTCGATATTGCCGAGAATCTTCGCGCCGGCGCCAATGAGGACGCCATGACGGATCTTCGGATGCCGGTCGCCGTTTTCCTTGCCGGTGCCTCCAAGCGTCACGCTGTGCAGGATGGACACATCATCCTCGATGACGGCCGTCTCGCCGACCACCAGGCCGGTCGCATGGTCGATGAAGATACCCTTGCCGATCCGCGCGGCCGGATTGATGTCGGTCTGGAAGACGGACGAAGACCGGCTCTGCAGGTAGAGCGCGAAATCGCGGCGCCCCTTCCGCCACAGCCAGTGCGCCAGGCGATGGGTCTGCAAGGCATGAAATCCCTTGAAGTAGAGCACCGGCATGATGTGGCGGTCGCAAGCCGGATCCCGGTCGTAATAGGCCTGGATATCGACGCGGATCACCTCGCTCCACGACCTCTCATCCTCCCACATCGAGAGAAACGACTGCCGCAGCAGCTCCGCACCCAGGTCGTGATGGTCCAGACGCTGCGAGATGCGGTGAATCACCGCCTCCTCCAGCGTGTCGTGATTGAGAATCGAAGCATAGAGAAACGCCGCGAGGACGGGATCGTTCTTCGCCGCCTCCTCGGCCTGATCTCTGACAGCCGACCAGATCGGGTCCAGCTGATCGGACGCATCGCGGAGCGCGTGTCTGGCTGTCATCGGAACTCTCCTCATGCAAGATACGGCACGTATGTACTATTCTAGGCCGATCCAGGGAAGTTTGGAATTTTTTATTCCTTTTCGCCCGAATAGCCCAATCGAGATCCTCGACCTGCACGCCGCTTCATGCCTGGGGAAGCAGCATCCCCGTCCAGAGCCCGGCCAGGTTCGACCGCGCGCCGGCCGCCCCCCCGGCACCATACACGCACGGCAGGAAGCCTGCGGCGCCTCCAATCAGGAAATGGGACGAGGTCGGCCGTTCGCAACCGCCCAAACGTGACGGTGATCATCCGTGAAGCTTGAAAGCAGACCGAAGGTCCAGACTGCCTCGGCAGGCCCCTCCGCTCTCGGTCAGGCTGCTCCGTCCGTCCGCATCACCGCTGACTAGGGTCGCCTCCACGGCTGCCGCTGGCTACCCGGAGTCTGAGAGTCCTTGCCCCGCCGTCGGTCAGAGCGGATGGCGCGCCAGGAACTCCAGCACCTTGGCCTTGAATGACTTGTCACCCACCGACAGCATGTGATCCCTGCCCTCGATCGTGAAACCCTCGCCGTTCGGCAGCATCGCCGCCAGCCGGTGAGGATCCCCGCCGATGTCGTCCCGGTCGCCCACGGCGACGAGAACCGGGTTTCTGATGCTGGCCATCTGCTCGGGGGTCAGAAGCTGGCGGCTCCGTGAAATGCACGCGGCCAACGAACGCCGGTCGCTCCGCGTCCGGTCGGCGAAGGTGCGGAACATCCGCGCGCGCTCATGGGTGATCGTCGAGGGATCCTCGGCGAGAAGCGCCTCGGCGATGATGTCCCATTCCCCCACCCCCTCGACCATGCCCGACCCCAGGCCGCCGAGAACCACGCTGCCCACGCGCTCGGGATGGTTCAGCGCCGTGACCGCGCAGATCCTCGCGCCCATCGAGAACCCCATGATGTGCGCCCGGTCGACGGCAAGGTGATCGAGCAGCGCGATGACATCGCCCGACATCTTTTCAAGCGTATAATCGGCCGCGTTGTGGCTGCCGGACGACAGGCCATGACCGCGGTTGTCCAGGGCAATGACGCGATACCCCGCCTCGACAAGTGTCTTTACCCAGCCCGTCGAAACCCAGTTGACGACAAGGTTGGAGGCAAAGCCATGGACGAGGACGATGGGATCCCCCTCGCCCTCCTCCATGTAAGCAAGCTCAAACCCATCGTGAGAGAAACGCTGCATTTTCAATTTTACTCCGCTGGCAGCTACTGACGGGCAATCAGGGGATGGCGAAGCTGGTTCCCCACCTCGATTCCCAGGCGCGCCGAGGTACCGGCCCTGAGCTCCAGAACGTAAAGCGACGTGACTGGCGGCGCGATGGAGGCCTCGGAATAGGGCTCGCCCGACTGAATGGAGCGCACCTTGCCATCCTCGCCGATGAACAGGAGGTCCAGCGGCATCGGCGTATTCTTCATCCAGAACGCGCGAACCGTTGGCTGATCGAACACGAACAGCATGCCGCGGTTGTCCGGCATCTCCGTGCGGAACATGAGTCCCCGGGCATGCTCGGCAGGTTGCACCGCAACTTCGATGAAAACCTGACGCTCGCCGGCGGTCGTCTCAATGACCAGAGGAACCGGATGCACCGGAAGCAGCATCGGCTCCTGGGCCCGCGCCACGACGGCAAGGAACGGTACCAACAAAATGGCGAGGGCCGCGAGCAGTCTCTTGTGCATGTTCAGCTCCGGAAGGGACTCAGTGTGAAACCGACAGGGTCCCAATATCCGGATGAACTTCGGCGGCCATAAGGCCCTTTTCCCCGCGTCCATAGCGCACGAGGACGACCTGTCCCGGACGCAGCTCCGTCACGCCGAAACGGCGCAGGGTTTCCATATGGACGAAGATGTCTTCCGTGCCCTCTCCCCGTGTCAGGAAACCGAATCCCTTGGTACGGTTGAACCACTTGACCAGGGCGCGCTCCAGTCCGCTTTCCGGAACCACCACCACGTGGGTCCGCGGAGCCTGATCCTCTGCCGGGTGGACCGCCGTCGAATTGTCCATGGCCAGGATACGGAAGGCCTGCATCCCCTTCTCGCCCCGGCGCGAAAGACAGACCACCCGCGCCCCTGACAGAGCCGTCTGGTACCCGTCGCGCCGCAGACAGGAAACGTGGAGAAGAACATCACCGATCCCGGGTTCGTCCGGAACGATGAACCCGAAACCCTTCGCTACATCGAACCATTTGATGGCGCCGGAAATCTCGACAAGATCACCGGTGTCTTCGGTGCCGCCCTCTGCCCGAGCGTCGACTCCAACTGCAAGCCCCCTAACGTTCGAGGAATTGTCCTCCATCCGCTTGCCTTCCCTCGCTGCCATGGGAATGATTCTGTAGTAGAAGGATAGCACCTTCGGCTCCCCCGTTAGCAACCCCCGAGATGCATTTTCAACAGTAGTGAAGGCAAGCATTTTCAAATACTTAACTGAATATCAGTGCACCTGTTCGACGTATTTAAAGACGGCCTGAAGGTGTTCGGAAAACCAAAATGAAAACAACACAGGAAGAGAGGAAGTAAAAATGCGTTATCTACACACAATGGTCCGCGTGAGCGACATCGAACAGTCGCTCGACTTCTACTGCAATAAGCTTGGCCTTGTGGAAGTGCGCCGCATGGAAAACGAGAAGGGTCGTTACACGCTTATTTTCCTCGCCGCGCCCGAAGATGTGGAGCGGGCGAAGGCGGAAAAGGCCCCGATGGTCGAGCTCACCTACAATTGGGATCCAGAGGTTTACACGGGCGGCCGCAACTTCGGCCATCTGGCCTACGAGGTCGATGACATCTACGCGACCTGCGACCGCCTCATGAAGGCAGGCGTGACGATCAACCGCCCGCCGCGCGACGGCTACATGGCCTTCGTCCGCTCGCCCGACGGCATCTCCATCGAGCTTTTGCAGAAGGGACAGCCGAAGGAACCCGCCGAGCCGTGGGTTTCGATGGAAAACACCGGCACCTGGTAATGCTGGCCGGGGCGGCGCGGCAGACCGCACGCGCCGCCGTCGGCGCTTCCGGCCTTGCGGACGTGGAATCACGCATTTGGGAGTCGGATATCAACTTTGGCGCGCGGCTCCGGGACACTTATGACGTTGACTTTTTTGTCGTGGCGGTGTCGTTAACGCGCAGTCATCACAGGGTGGGAGAAAGGCCTGGGACATGACAGTGACGGACATCGCGAGGAGGGTCTACAACCACACCTGGAAGCTGGATCCGATCGTCAGAAGCCTGCTCGACACGGATTTCTACAAGCTGCTGATGCTGCAGATGATCCGCGGCTTGTATCCGGATGTGAACGTCACCTTCTCCCTCGTGAACCGCAACAGGGACGTGCGGCTTGCCGACGAGATAGACGTCGGCGAGCTCAAGGAGCAGCTGGACCATGCCCGCACCCTGCGCTTCACCAAGAAGGAGATGATCTGGCTGGCCGGTAACACCTTCTACGGCCGCAAGCAGATCTTCCAGCCCGACTTCCTCGCCTGGCTCGCCGATTTCCGTCTGCCCGAGTACGAGTTGCGCCAGAAGGACGGCCAGTTCGAGCTCCATTTCCACGGCCCCTGGATGGAAACCACCATGTGGGAGATTCCGGCGCTGGCCATCATCAACGAGCTGCGCTCGCGGGCGGCCATGCGCAACCTCGGCCCCTTCGCGCTTGACGTGCTCTACGCCCGGGCCAAGGCGAAGGTCTGGTCGAAGGTGGAGCGGCTGCGCAAGTATCCCGACCTGCGCATCTCCGACTTCGGCACGCGCCGCCGCCATTCCTTCCTTTGGCAGCGCTGGTGCGTGGAGGCGCTGAAGGAAGGCATCGGCGATTCCTTCACCGGCACGTCCAACGTGCTGCTCGCCATGGACACGGACCTGGAGGCGCTCGGCACCAACGCGCACGAGCTGCCGATGGTGCTCGCCGCCCTCACCAACAGCGACGAGGAGCTGCTCCAGTCGCCTTACCGGGTTCTGGAGGATTGGCAACGATACTATGGCGGCAACCTGCTGATCGTCTTGCCCGACACGTTCGGCACGGAGGCCTTCCTGCGCCACGCGCCCGCCTGGGTGGCCGACTGGACCGGCTTCCGTCCGGATTCCGCACCGCCGATCGAGGGCGGCGAGCGAATCATCAAGTTCTGGCAGGACCACGGGAAGGACCCCCGCGAGAAGCTGCTCATCTTCTCCGATGCGCTCGACGTGGACACGATCGAACGTACCTACAACCATTTCAAGGGCCGGGTGCGCATGTCGTTCGGCTGGGGCACGAACCTCACCAACGATTTCGAGGACTGCGCTCCCCAGGAGATCAAGAGCCTCAAGGCAATCTCCATGGTCTGCAAGGTGAGCTCCGCCAATGGCCGGCCCGCGGTCAAGCTGTCGGACAATCCGGAAAAGGCTACCGGCACGCCCGAAGAGATCGAGCGTTATCTTCGGGTGTTCGGCAACGAGAACCGCGTCGCGAAGACTCTTTCGGTGTGAGCCGGATCTGCGACGAACCGGTCACCAGGCCGTTCTCCATTTGAAGAACAGCACTCGCGTTTCGCCAAGCAGACATGAGGACTTCGCGCATGGTGCCGGCGCGCCGAAGAGATGGCGTGCCGCCAGAAGGTGCTGCCGACGGGAACCCGGCGCGAATGCCCTTTTGGTGTGAGCACGAGAATGAACGGGCTCCGCAGTCCGTCCGCTCCCGAGCCTGAGCTGCCAGCACACTACCATTTCCCGACCGGTCAACCGCTCCTGTCGGGCCCGTTGGCACCATTCGCAAAAAAGAATGCCACTCCATCACCGCCCGAACATCCGCAGCAGCGGCGCGAGCCTTCCCTGCACGAGCGAGGGACGGCAGACGCTGAGACTGCCGCTGAGTCCGACCATGCACTCGCAAACCTCGACCGAGAGTTCGGTCACGTCTGCCCTTGAGGCATTGCGGATGGCATCCACGGGCGACTGGACATAGCCGCGCCTGACGGCCGATTGCCCTAGACAGCGCAGGGCCCGCGTCTGCACATCGACCCGATCACGGTTGTCCCAGAGGAAACGGGCGAAGTTGCCGGCCACGCGGGCGCAGTCGCCTCGCCCGGCACAGACGGTCGTGGCCGCGCTCGACAGCTGCTGGACCATCGCCCGGAGAAGGCCGGTTCCGCCTTCGGCCGCTCCCGATGGCGGCTCCGGCGCATCGGGAAACCACTGCGTCGGGTCGTTGGCCACATCGGGCTTCACCGCCTCCGCCCGTCCGGCCGGTTCCGCCGAAAGTGTCTGTTCCACTGCCGGAACGCCCGAGGTTTCAACGGCCCGCGTACCATCGCCGGTTACCGGGTGTTGCGGCAGCGCGGCGCCCTGCCCGTGCTGTTCTTCCAAAAACTCCTCCAACGTCACCCGTCCGCCCGGCCTTCCCCCGGGCGCTTCGCTGGAGACGGAAGGCACGTCCTGACCCGAGGCGGCATCGCCGGAAGTATCAGCCGACGTTGTGCCGCCGGCAGGCTCGGGGCCCTGCACAGCCGACGGGCCCCGACCCTGTTGCTCCCCCTGCCTCAGGATCTGCTCCAGCGTCGCCGGCCCGCCCGGGCTTCCCCTGGGCGCTTCCCTGAAGACGGTAGACGCGTCCTGATCCGAGGCGCTTGGTGGAGCGTCTTGAGCCACAGCCGATACCGCCAATAATGCCGAGACACTCCAGGCAAGGATCAATCTCATCAGGCCCCCGAGTTTCGCCAAAGGAAAATGTTGTTCGCAGGCAAGTCCTGCGACGGGCGGCAAAGTTGCAGCCCTGCTTTGGCGACAACAAGGCAACGGCGCCGACTTTTCGGCAATCGACGCGGCCTGGACGGCCCCTCCCCGGCCCTTTCAACCGGAACAAGCCCCTGAATTATCCGTGGGCGAGGCCCTCGGCTGTCTGCCGGCAAGCCCCTTGACCACCGCAGCCAAGCACCATCTCGGGGGCCCAATGCAACAGCGTGCTCGGCATGAGGCCGGGCCGAACAGAAGAGGTTCAGCGGGCCACAACTGCCCCGCTTGCATCAAGGTTACTCGTCCGCACGACTTGGGCAGCTCCCGCCGCAGGCGAGGCCCTTGGTTTCATCTGCGAGCGAACCCCTTGACCGCCGCAGCCAAGCACCCATCTCGGGGGCCCAATGCAACAGCGTGCTCGGCATGAGGCCGGGCCGAACAGAAAAGAACAGCGGGGCCACGGATAGCCCGCCCTGCACCGAGGTTACTCGTCAGCACAACGCGAGTGGCCCCCGCCGTCAGGTTGCGTATCGAGAGGCCGCTTTTTTTGCCCTGACACGGCGACCGAACGACGGTCGGCACGCTCTGCTCCGAGCATGTCCTGTCATACGAGTTGGCGCCACGCAACAAGTGCCGGGCGCCAAGCAACGAGCGGCCAGGTTGAGCTGAATTCCTTCGCGCTTGAGAGACGAGACCTGCTTAGAACGGAATTTCGTCGTCCAGATCGCGCGAGTAACCACCGCCGGCAGGACTGTCCATCGGATCAGACTGGCCGAAGTCCGAGCCGCGGCTCGAGCTGCCGCCGCCGTAGCCGACCTGGCCGCCCTCGCCCCCGCCGCGCGTGTCCAGCATCACCAGCTCCCCGCGGAACCGCTGGAGCACCACCTCGGTCGTGTAGCGGTCGTTGCCGTTCTGGTCCTGCCACTTGCGGGTCTGCAGCTGGCCCTCGAGATAGACCTTCGAACCTTTGCGCAGATATTGCTCGGCCACCTTGGCGAGATTCTCGTTGAAGATCACCACGTTGTGCCACTCGGTACGGTCGCGGCGCTCGCCCGTGTTGCGGTCCCGCCAGCTTTCCGAAGTCGCGACGCGAAGATTGACCACCGGCTCGCCGGAAGGCAGACGCCGCACTTCCGGGTCCGCCCCGAGATTGCCGATCAGAATCACCTTGTTAACGCTGCCAGCCATGGCAAAACTCCATACATTCGATTTGGCGCAAGACCGCTGCACATGATCCGCAGCCCTTTGTCCGTCGCGCGCATTCTATTTGATCGGCGCCAGACTTGCGCGCGCCGAACCGAGAAAACTGCAACCCCGTCCACAGTTCATTTTGTTCCAGTTTTGTTCCATTATACGCACAAACGGCGTGGCCGCAACTCCTGCGCGCAGAATTTTCCCGATTTCATTCTTCCTGCTTGCGCGAAAGGCAATCGGCCGTCTGCCCGGACATCTACCATCCTGCAATAGAAAGCGGCCCCGCCGCCATGTATTGGTAGCCGGGGCCTCTTCGACATTTCTCGATGAATCTTCCGGATTTGCGTCCGGATCTTTAAGGGCTGCGTGAACGCACCCTTCAATATATGCTCAGCGATGTGGGATGATGCAGCCGGCGCAAAGGCACCTGGTTATCCGGCCTCAAGGTCGCCAACGCCTGCAAACGCCGCAACCTCGGCAAACCATCATTCCAGATCCCCAGTTCCGGACGGGAAACCGTTCCTTGTCCAGGAACCGTTCAGCGGCCGGCTGTGCTCCACTCTTCGGTGGAGCTGGAGGATTGGTCGGGTGGTGTCATGCCTCCCTCCGTGCTCGTTGCGCTACCATCCCTCCGCGTCAGACGAGGGAAATGGTAAGAATAATTCTGTGCCTGTCGGCGGCCTGCGTCAACCCCTAAACATGCTATTTGTCTTCGTTCGATCTTTGTTCTTTTTTTGCTTGCACTTGAACGCGAAAGACATCAAAAGATAATCAACTGTAACAGGCTGCGCCGGGTGCCGCCTGGCGTCGACAATCCAGCATCCGTTTCCTACATGAGGCCGACGTCGCCCTGCCGCGGCTCCCTGCAGGAAAATGCACAAACCATCAGTGAAGCTAGATCGGCCCGAAGAATGCCTGAGCACAAGTTCATTTCTGTCCGCGGCGCCCGCGAGCACAATCTGAAGAACGTCGACCTTGACCTGCCGCGCGAGAAGCTGATTGTCATGACGGGGCTCTCTGGCTCCGGCAAGTCGTCGCTCGCCTTCGACACGATCTACGCCGAGGGCCAACGGCGCTACGTGGAAAGCCTCTCCGCCTACGCCCGCCAATTCCTGGAGATGATGCAGAAGCCGGATGTCGACCAAATCGACGGCCTGTCGCCGGCAATCGCCATCGAGCAGAAGACGACGTCGAAGAACCCGCGCTCGACCGTGGGCACCGTCACCGAGATCTACGACTACCTGCGCCTGCTCTTCGCGCGCGTGGGCGTGCCTTATTCGCCCGTCACAGGCCTGCCGATCGAGAGCCAGACAGTAAGCCAGATGGTCGACCGGATTCTCGCGCTTCCCGAAGGCACGCGCCTCTACATCCTGGCGCCCATCGTGCGCGGTCGGAAGGGCGAATACCGCAAGGAATTCGCGGAGCTTCAGAAGAAGGGCTTCCAGCGCGTGAAGGTCGACGGCACCTTCTGCGAGATCGCCGACGTGCCGGCGCTTGACAAGAAGTTCGCCCACGACATCGACGTGGTGGTGGACCGCATCGTCGTGCGCCCGGACATCGCCACGCGCCTGGCCGACTCGCTCGAGACCTGCCTGAGGCTTTCCGACGGGCTCGCCGTCGCCGAGTTCGCCGACCGCCCGCTGCCCCCCGAACACACGGCGGAAGGCGGCGCCGCCAACAAGTCCAAAAACGAGACGCACGAGCGCCTGATCTTCTCGGAAAAGTTCGCCTGCCCGGTCTCCGGCTTCACCATTCCCGAGATCGAGCCGCGGCTCTTCTCCTTCAACAACCCGGCCGGCGCCTGCCCCGCCTGCGACGGCCTCGGCAGCCAGAGCGCCATAAACCCCGACCTCGTCGTGCCGGACGAGAACGCGGTGTTGCGCGAAGGCGCCATTGCCCCCTGGGCGAAGTCCACCTCGCCCTATTACCTGCAGACGCTGGAGGCGCTCGGCAAGGCCTACGGCTTCAAGGTCAGCAACCGCTGGAAGGAACTTTCCGAGGAAGCGCGCAATGCCATCCTTTACGGCACCCGCGACCGCCAGATCACCTTTGAATATGACGACGGCGTGCGCAGCTACCGCGCGACGAAACCCTTCGAAGGTGTGATCAACAACCTCCAGCGCCGCTGGAAGGAGACGGATTCGGCCTGGGCGCGCGAGGAAATCGAGCGCTTCATGTCGGCCTACCCCTGCCCCGCCTGCAACGGCCACCGGCTGAAGCCCGAGGCGCTTGCGGTCAAGATCGACGGCCTGCACATCGGCGAAGTCACCGACATGTCGATCCGCCGCGCCTCCGACTGGTTCAACGCGCTGCCGGAAAAGCTCTCCGAGAAGCAGAAGGAAATTGCCGGTCGCATCCTGAAGGAGATCCGCGAACGCCTTTCCTTCCTGGTCGACGTCGGCCTCGACTATCTGACCCTTTCGCGCTCCTCCGGCACGCTCTCCGGCGGCGAAAGCCAGCGCATCCGGCTGGCCTCGCAGATCGGCTCGGGCCTGACCGGCGTGCTCTACGTGCTCGACGAGCCGTCGATCGGCCTGCACCAGCGTGACAACGAGCGGCTGCTCAACACGCTCCGCCATCTTCGCGACCTCGGCAACACGGTCATCGTCGTGGAGCACGACGAGGACGCGATCCTGACCGCCGACCACGTGGTCGACATCGGCCCCGGCGCCGGCATCCACGGCGGCCGCGTGATGGCCCAGGGCACGCCGACCGAGATCATGGCCAACCCGAACTCGATCACCGGCAAGTACCTCACCGGCGAACTCGAGATCCCGATGCCGAGGCAGCGCCGCGAGATCCCGAAGAAGCGGCGCATCCGCGTCGTCGGCGCGCGCGGCAACAACCTGAAGAACGTCACGGCCGACATTCCGCTCGGCACCTTCACCTGTGTGACCGGTGTGTCCGGCGGCGGCAAGTCCACCTTCCTCATCGAAACGCTGTTCAAGGCGGCCTCCCGCCGCATCATGGGCTCGCGCGACAACCCGGCCGAGCACGACCGCATCGAGGGTCTGGAATTCATCGACAAGGTGATAGACATCGATCAGAGCCCGATCGGCCGCACGCCGCGCTCCAACCCGGCCACCTACACGGGCGCCTTCACCCCGATCCGCGACTGGTTTGCGGGCCTGCCCGAAGCCAAGGCGCGCGGCTACCAACCCGGCCGCTTCTCCTTCAACGTCAAGGGCGGCCGCTGCGAGGCCTGCCAGGGCGACGGCGTCATCAAGATCGAGATGCACTTCCTGCCCGACGTCTACGTTACCTGTGACGTCTGCAAGGGCAAGCGTTACAACCGCGAGACGCTGGAGGTGCTGTTCAAGGGCAAGTCCATCGCCGACGTGCTGGAGATGACGGTCGATGAGGGCGTGGAGTTCTTCTCTGCGGTACCGGCCGTGCGTGACAAGCTCCTGACGCTCCAGCGCGTAGGTCTCGGCTACATCAAGATCGGCCAGCAGGCCACTACCCTTTCGGGCGGCGAGGCGCAGCGCGTGAAGCTCGCCAAGGAGCTCTCCCGCAAGGCCACCGGCCGCACGCTCTACATTCTGGACGAGCCCACCACGGGCCTCCACTTCCACGACGTCGCCAAGCTGCTTGAGGTCCTGCACGAGCTGGTCGACCAGGGCAACACGGTGATCGTCATCGAGCACAACCTGGAGGTGATCAAGACGGCCGACTGGATCCTGGACTTGGGGCCGGAAGGCGGCGATGGCGGCGGCGAACTGGTCGTCGCCGGCACCATCGACGGCGTCATGGCCGAACCTCGCTCCTACACCGGCAGGTTCCTGAAAGAGCTGCTAGAGCGGAGAAGGAAAGAGGGCAAACAGCAGGCGGCGGAGTGAGAGCGCCTTCCTCTCCCCTACCGAATGTGGGATGGAGGCACCGAGCGCAGCGGGGCGGAGCGATTGCTGCAGATTCTAATCGCCACCTTCCAGCCTCGTCTCGTCGCCCCCTGGTCAGTACTCACACAGCCAAGCGCGGAACAACGGGGCGTCGGTGACGTCCGCCCGTATCTTTTTTGCTTCGACTACGCTTCTCTGTCACATTCATCGCCAATTTGCTGAAAGAGTTCTTCTCTCATCCTCTCTTCTTCCAATCGATCATTCGCGGAATAAATGTCCGCTTGGATTCGCTTAATTCCACGTGCTACAAGCCCCCAATCTTTACGTAACTTTTGGACTTCATCGGCAATTTTGGTGAGAGGACTTCGTGATACCAGATATGAAACATTGCTATAGTCAGACATCGAGAGTTCATATGACAAACTCTCACGTCTTTTTGATTTTGGATGACGCTTCCATCTAACCGTTACTTTATATTTTTTATTACTAACTTCAATAAAGTCGCAAATATTGCTATGAAGTGACTGTGATGGACGAAGAATACTTATTTGCGTAAGTGATGCATCCAAGCTCTTCCGATGTCTTGAACCTTTTGGCAACGGAGGATCAAGATTTATCTCGATGTCATACGCTACACCGTTTCCCGAATTAGAAACTATGAGATCGACATAACGCGCGCTCCAAACGTTAGGCTCAAGTGTTGCGGTCACGTGAGGTTGGGAAGTAGCTCGCGATAAAATTCTTGTTTCCCTAGCTAGCACCCATGTGGCGTATACAAGAGCTACCGTTGCAAGCGCTGTTACAAAATCTGCTTTACTCTGAACAAATTCAATCACTTTTAAAACAGTATCCCACATCCTTTGAATACCCCTCCAGCGTATTAGGCTTGGCTGAGAAACCAGGAGTTCTTTGCTCGAAATGTTGTTTACTCTCTGTCTTGAATGCGCGTGATAAGCAGTGCGCTCGAGCGTGGTTTTCTCCCAGCGATTTACGGCGTCTCCATCCCATCAATTCTAAGGCCCGGCTTTGCAGAGGCAAGTAATGGCTGGATTTGCTCGATACGGCATCCCCCTCTTACAACGTCCAAGGACTTGGGCTTCGCCCAAGCCCAGGACGTTGTGTTCTCCCCCGCGAGGGGGAGATAGGCTCCCTGCACCGTCGTTCCCGCAACTCGCCAATGTCTGTGATTTGCGGCGAGGCCGATGCCAGCCTTATCTCCCCCCTTTGCGGGGGAGAAAGCAAAATCAACATCTTGGCGAAGCCAAGTGTTAGATTTTGCCAGAGGGGGGAACAGCATCCAGGAAATCAGCATCCAGACGATCACATCCTCCCCGCCGCCATCGCCAATATCTCTCGACACACCCCATCGATATTCCGGATCACGTCGTCGTTCCAGAACCGCAGTATGGTGAAACCACAGGCGCGGAAGTGGGCGTCACGACGCTTGTCCCACGCGGATTCCGAGTGCTGGCCCCCGTCCACCTCGACAATGAGCTTCGGCCGAAAGCAGACGAAGTCGAGGATGTAGCCGTCGAGCGGATACTGCCGGCGGAAGCGAAGTCCCTCCAGTTGCTTGCGCCGGAGCGCCTGCCAAAGCAGGTTTTCCGCCCTGGTCGCATCCTTGCGCATCGCGCGCGCATAGGCGCGGTGGCTCTCCGGCGGCTGGTAGCGCATGGGCGGTGCTCCATGGATGGGGATCTGGAGACAAAATACAACTAGCGGTTGATCGCAGCAATAGCTGCTTTCGTCGTTGCGGCGTTGAGGTGTGCAGTTCCCCCCTCTTACAACGTCCAAGGACTTGGGCTTCGCCCAAGCCCAGGACGTTGTGTTCTCCCCCGCAAGAGGGGAGATAACGGCGGCATCAGCCTCGCTCCAAATTGCAGACTCTGTGTTTTGCAAAGGCAACGGCGCACCGCACCCCTATCTCCCCCGCTGTGGGGGAGAAAGCGATTTCGGCACCTTGGCCGAGCGACGCGAAGGTCAAGTGCCTGAAATCGCAAGTGGGGGGATCCAACGGAACACGTCGAGGCGTCAAGGAACGGCAATCCACTCAATCGCGGTTTCAGCTTTCGCCTCCGGACACTCCCGAACGCGGCCGTGCTTCCGCGCTTTGCCCTCTCCTGTCCGGGATGTCAGGAATCTTGCGCCGCCGCCCTCCCCGCGGGCTGGACTTGCACCGCGGGAAGCGCGAAGGTGAAAGCCGTCCTGAGGGCCCGAACGGAGGAAACATGGCAGCGGCAGCGAAGAGCGGCATCATTCGCGCCGGCATTGGAGGCTGGACCTTCGAGCCGTGGGAGGGCACCTTCTATCCGGCGGACCTGCCCAGGAAGAAGCAGCTCGAATACGCGAGCCGGCAGCTTCCCACCATCGAGATCAACGGCACCTATTACCGCGGGCAGAAGCCAGAGACCTTCGCCCAGTGGGCGGCGGCGGTGCCGGACGGCTTCGTCTTCTCCGTCAAGGGCAGCCGGTACGTCACCAACCGCAAGGTGCTGGCCGAAGCGGGCGAGTCCATCGAACGCTTCTTTGCCACCGGCGTCACTGAACTCGGCGATCGGCTCGGGCCGATCGTCTGGCAGTTCGCGCCCACCAAGAAATTCGAGCCCGAAGATTTCGGGGCCTTCCTGCGCTTGCTGCCCGAACGTCACGCAGGACGCGACCTGCGGCACGTGCTCGAGGTGCGGCATGAAAGCTTCTGCACGCCCGACTTCATCCGCCTGGCGCGCAAGCACCGCATGGCCATCTGCTACGCCCACCATCACGTCTATCCGGAGATCGCCGACGTCACCGCCGATTTCGTCTATGCCCGGCTGCAGCGCGGTGAGGATGCCGTCCCCACAGCCTATCCGCCGGAGGAACTGGAGCAATGGGCAGAGCGCGCGAAGATCTGGGCCGAGGGCAGCGTGCCCGACGGTCTGCCGGTCATCGACCCGGCCGCGCCGGTCGAGCGCGTCCCGCGGGACGTCTTCGTCTATTTCATCCACGAGGGAAAGGTCCGCGCGCCGCAGGCGGCCCGGGCCTTCATGAAGCTCGTCGCCGGCGGGTGATGTTGTTCGGCCACCTTTCCGCGAACGATCAGGCTTTCCGGAGCGGTTCGGGGCTTGTACGGGCACCCGCACGGCGCCGGACCAGATCGAGCACGACCTTTGCCGCAAGTTCGCCGGATGGTGTCGACGTCGACAGCGCCTCGGCCACCTGGGCGAAGCCCTGCCGCTGGGCAAGCCGGGTCGGCGTGTCGCTCCACAGGCGCGGCAGCAGCCGGGCAAGCAGCTCCGGCCGCACATACTGGTTAAAATATTCGGGCACCACCGGCCAGCCGGCGATGAGGTTCGGCAGCGAGGCCGACCAGACCTTGATCAGCAACGGCCCCAGCAACCGGGCGATGAAGTCGGTCCGGTACACCGAGATGAACGGCACGCGCGCCAGCGCGAGTTCGAGCGCCACCGTTCCGGAACAGGCGAGTGCCGCATCCGCCTCGCCGAAGGCCTTCCACTTGTGGGCCTCGTCGAGGATGACCTCCGGCTTCACGGCCCAGCTCTCGGTGGCGTCCATGACCAGCTGCGCGACGTGCGGAACGGTCGGGATCTGCACCTGGAAGGCATGGCCGGCAGACTTGAGCGCCCGCACGGTCTCGCCGAAGACAGGCAGCAGCCGGCTCACCTCTCCGCGCCGCGAGCCGGGCAACAGCAGCAGCTTCCTCACCCCGCCCCGGTTTCCGCCGCCGAGCTGTGAGAGTGCTGCGTCCCGGATCGCCGGATCACTCGCCAGCCGGTGGCCTACGAAGGTGCCTGCCGGACCGCCAAGCCGGTCGAGCTCGTCCGGCTCGAACGGCAGCAGGCAAAGGATATGGTCCACATAGGGCCGCATCTCGATGGCCCTGCCCGGCCGCCAGGCCCAGACGCTCGGGCAGACGTAGTGCACCGTCGGTATATCCGGCGCATCCGCCCTCACCCGCTTTGCCACACGCAGGCTGAAGTCCGGCACGTCGATGGTGATCAGACAGTCGGGCTTCGCCGCGGCGATCGCTTTCGCGGTCTGCCGAATGCGCATCATAAGGCGCGGAAGCGACTGGAGGACGGCCGAGAAGCCCATGATGGCGATTTCGGCCGGATCGAACAGCGAGCGCAGGCCGAGCTGATGCAGATGGCGGCCGCCGACACCGACCAGCTCCACCGGGCGGCCTGACTGGCGCGCGAGCGCGCGCACGAGGTCGGCGCCCAGCAGGTCACCGGATTCCTCGCCGGCGACGATCGCGATGCGCAACGGCGCGGAGCCCTGATTCATTTCTCGCGCCCCTTTTCGTATCCGATAATGAACAGGCCGAGCTCATCCGCCAGCCGGATCGTCTCGCCCGTTTCCAGAATGAAACTGCGCCCGGCTTCCACGGCGATGCCGGCGAGACCCGCCGCATGGGCGTCTCGCACCGTCTGCGGACCGATCGCCGGCAGGTCGGCGCGGGTTTCCTGCCCGGGTTTGGCGCATTTCACCAGAACGCCGCGCGTCTTGCCAGCTAACCTTCCGTGGGAGCGCAGTTCGATCGTGCGGGCGAGAAGCCCGTCGGTGCCCTCGATCCCCTCGAGCGCGATCGCGCGGCCGCCGATGGCA
Source organism: Chelativorans composti (assembly GCF_039541695.1). Lineage (NCBI taxonomy): Bacteria > Pseudomonadati > Pseudomonadota > Alphaproteobacteria > Hyphomicrobiales > Phyllobacteriaceae > Chelativorans > Chelativorans composti. The sequence continues at coordinate 101,624 of NZ_BAABGS010000074.1, forward strand.
ATCGCCGCCTGGCCGATGTCGAGCCGACCGATGGCACGGGCAGCCTCAAGCGCGGCGGAAATATCCTTCTCGTCGGCCGCCGTCGGCTTCGCCTTCGTCAGCACCTGGTTTGGCGCCAGCAGTTCGGGCGCGACCTCATGGGCTCCCACGACGTGGATGCCGTGCGATTCCACGTACCGGATCAGCGTGCTGAGCAGATCGTCGTCGCCGCGCGCATAGGCCCAGAGAAGCTTCGGCAGGAAGAGCAGCACCCCTGGCGTCATCCGCAGGCTGCGGATGGGCGGCCTGCGCTTCACGCCGCCGGCCATGACGAGATGTGTTACGCCCTGGCGCTTCAACTTCAGGAGAAGCGTGCCGACGTGTTCCAGCTTGATGCTCCAGAGGTCATAGCGCTCCGGCGCGCGCTCGAACTGCGCCTCGCCCTCGATCGCCACGACGAGCGGCCGATGGCCCATGGCGCAAAGCGCCTCGGCCACGCTGTGGGGCAGCATGCCGCTTCCGGCAATGATGGCGACCCGGGAGCCAGGCCCAAGGGGAACGGTCGGCGAGAGTCTATTCCTCGCCGCCGTCATCCTCATCAGTCCCGGTGTGGCCGCGGCGTGGTGGCACGGTGAACTGCCGCTTTTCGCGAACGGCCAGGAAATTCACGATATCCAGAACCTCGGGCGAGTCAGCGAAGGCCTCCCGCACGACCGGAATGGTTTCGGCCAGCGTCCGCGCGGGATCGAAGAGCATCTTGTAGGCCTTGCGGATCTCCATGACCTTGGAATGGGACATGCCCGAACGCTTCATGCCGACGACATTGAGGCCGCGCAGCGTCGCGCGGTCGCCCACGGCCATGCCGTAGGGAATCACGTCGCCCACGACGGCAGCGAAACCGCCGAGAAAAGCGTGATGTCCGACGCGGACAAATTGGTGTACGGCCGCATAGCCGGAGATGATCACATTGTTGGCGATGTCAACGTGACCGCTGAGCGCAGAGTTGTTCGCCATGGTCACGTTGTCGCCAACGGAGCAGTCATGCGCGACGTGGGACTGCGCCATGAACAGACAGTTGTTGCCCACGGTCGTCTTGCCGCGGCTGGTGTCGGTGCCGCAGTGCATGGTCACGCTTTCGCGGATCACGCAGCCGCTGCCGACCTCCAGCGTCGTCCGTCCTCCCTTGTGCTTGTAATTCTGGGGCGCACCGCCAAGAACCGCATTGGGATAGACCTGGCAGCCGGCGCCGAGGCGCGTGCCGTCCAGTATGGTGACGTGGGAGATCAGCTCCACGTCGTCGCCGAGGACCACATCGCCTTTCACGTAGCAGAACGGTCCGATGCGAACTCCGCTGCCTAGCTCCGCGCCCTTCTCTACAATCGCACTGGGATGGATATACGTCATGCGGCCGCCGTTTCTGCCTCTTCATCCTTGGGGGTCATCAGCGCCGAGATCACCGCTTCAGCAACCTTGGCGCCGTCGACGATTGCTTCGCAGGCGAATTTCCAGATGCCACCGCGCTGCTTCAGCTTCTTCACGTGCAGCTCCAGGCGGTCGCCCGGCAGGACCGGCTTGCGGAACTTGGCGTCGTCGATCGTCATGAAATAGACGACGTTGGGAGTTTTCGCGCCGGCGTTGTGGATGCAGATGGCGCCAGCCGTCTGCGCCATGGCCTCGATGATCAGCACGCCGGGCATGACCGGACGGTCCGGGAAGTGCCCCTGGAAATGCGGCTCGTTGATCGTGACATTCTTGATGCCGATCGCAGAGTTGTCGCCGTCGATCTCGATGATCCGATCTACCAGCAGGAACGGGTAGCGGTGCGGGAGAAGCTGCAACAACCTGGCAATATCGAGACTGTCCAACGCCTTCGGCGCTTCCTCTGCCATCGTTTCTATTTCCCTTTCCTCTTTCCTTCAACGAGACTGCGCAGGGCTGCAATCTCGCGGAACGCCTGTCTGATGGGCTGGGCGGGCGAACCGGCCCATTTCTCCCCGGCGGGAATGTCGTTCATCACGCCGCTGCCCGCCGCGATCTGCGCCCTGTCTCCGATGGTGATGTGATCGGCGATGCCGACGCGCCCGCCCATCATCACCATGTCGCCCACAACCACCGAACCGGAAATGCCGCAATTGCCCGCAATGACGCAGGAGCGGCCGATGCGCACATTGTGAGCGATCTGGACGAGGTTGTCGATCTTTGTCCCCTCGCCGATGATCGTGTCGGTCAACGCACCGCGGTCCACTGTTGTGTTGGCACCGATTTCCACGTCATTCTGGATGATGACACGACCGATCTGCGGGTTCTTCTCGAGCCCCGTCGGACCGGGAAGAAACCCGAAACCGTCCTGTCCGATCTGTGCCCCCGGATGGATGATGACCCGGTCACCGATGAGGGCGTACTGAATGGTGCACTGGGAACCGATGTAGCACTCGCGCCCGATGCTGCAGCCTTCGGCGACCACCGCGTTCGGACCGATGATCGTTCCCTGCCCGATCGCAGCGCGGGGTCCGATGACCGCGCCTGCCTCGATGATCACGCCTTCCTCGATCAAGGCATCGGAAGAGACGAAAGCGCGCGGGGAAATGCCGCTCTCGCCGGTTACTGGCTGCGGCCGGATTCCCTGCGGAAACAGGAGCCGGGCCAACTGTGCGAAGGCCGCCTGCGGCCTGCGGCATACGAGAATGGCAACATTCGGGGGAACGTCGCTTACGGATTCCTCGTCGCAGATCACCGCCGCCGCCCGCACGGACGACAGCAGCGAGGCATTCTTCTTCCCCTCAACGAAAACGAGGGCGTCTTCGCCGCCCTCGGATGCCGCGGCGATCCGGCCGATGACTAAACCGGCCTTGGACTCGTCAAGCAACCTGGCACCGGTCAATGACGCGATTTCGCCCAGTTCGAGACGTCGCGATGGAACAAAGAACTTGGGTTCCGTCATGGTGCCTGTCCGTCCCGTCCGGGCGCGAGGCCCGGAGGGATCTTTCAGCCTTAGAAGCGCGTGGAGATACCGAAGTTCCAGTGCTGGATCCGGTCGGTATCCTCCTTGAGAACCGGCTCGGCATAGTCGACGCGCAGCGGACCGAACGGCGATGCCCAGATCAGGCTCGCACCGACCGAAGCGCGCCACTTGAGGTCCGTGCCCTTGGCGTCGGCGTAGTCGTTGCCGTAGAGCGTTGCCGCATCGGCGAACACGGCGCCGCGCAGACCGATGCTCTCGGGCAGGATCGGGATCGGGAACTGCGCCTCGACCGTGCCATGCAGGTAGGTCTTGCCGCCGAGGTAGTCGCGGCTGCTGCCCACCTCTTCATAGGGGCCGATACCGTTGTACTTGAAACCGCGGATGATGCGGTCGTTGCTGTTGAAGTTGTCGAAGATGCGTAGCGGCTCGCCACCCCACGCAGCGATGTGACCGGCGCCCACCGTCACGAGGCCGACGAGGTCAAGATCCTCCGACAGCGTGTGGTAGTAGTTACCGCGGCCGGTAACCTTCACGAACTTTGCATCGCCGCCAAGACCGGCGAACTCGAGCGCGGCCGTCGCGTAGATGCCGCTGCGCGGATTACGCGGGTTGTCGAGCGTGTTGTAGACGAACGCAGCGCTGATCGACGAGCGTGTCCAGGGGCTCTCCCGAATAGCTTCCCCGACTGCAGTATCTTCATCTATGCTCCCAACGCCCTTGTACTCCTCCCGTGAGTAGTTATAGGCGAGCTGCGCCGTCAGAGCCTCTGTGATCGGCAGACCGAAGCGGACCGTGCCGCCCGTCGTCTCACGGTCATACACATGCTCGTTCTTCGAGTTGCTGGCCTTGCGCGTGTTCCGGTAGATGTCGAAACCGGCTGCAATCCGGCGGCCGAGGAAGTACGGCTCGGTGAAGGACAGCTGGAAGTCTCGCGAATCCTTGCCGCCCGAAGCGGAGAAGCGGATGAACTGGCCACGGCCGAGGAAGTTACGCTCGGTGATCGAGCCCTCGAGCGAGAAACCGCCGCCACTGCTGGAGGTCTGGCCGGTGGTGTAGCCGGCGCCGATGGAGAACTCACCCGTCGACTGCTCGACGACGTCAACGACCAGGATGACCTGATCCGGCTGCGAACCCGGAACGGTCGAGATGTTGACCGTCTGGAAGAAGCCGAGACCCTCGAGGCGGCGCTTGGCGCGCGCGATCATGACCTGATTGAAGGCATCGCCCTCGCTCACGTCAAACTCGCGGCGGATGACATAATCACGGGTACGGTTGTTGCCGCGGATCTCGATACGCTCGATGTAGGCGCGCGGGCCTTCGTCGATCGAATAGACGACCGAGATCGTGTGGTTGGAGAAGTCGCGGTTGCCGCGCGGCGTCACTTCGGCGAAGGCATAGCCGCTGGCAGCAAGCTTCTCCGTCAGCGCGATGACCGAGGACTCGACGTCCTTCGCGCGGTAGACATTACCCGAACGCGTCTTCAGGGCGGACTGCAGCGAATTGATGTCGATGCCCGGAACGGTGCTTTCGATGCTGACGTCGGAGAACCGGTAACGCTGGCCCTCGTCAACGGTGAAGACGATCGTGTACTTGTTGTCCTGCAGGGTCGCGGTCGCATCGAGCACGCGGAAGTCCGCATAACCCTGGTTGAAGTAGAAGCGGCGCAGAGCCTCCTCGTCCGCGCGGATGCGGTTCTCGTCATAGACGTCATTGCGCGTCAGGAACGACAGGAGGTTCGACTCCTTGGTGCTGATCACCTCACGCAGGCGACGGTCGCTGAAGGCATTGTTGCCCTCGAAGCGGATGTCGGCGATCTTGGTGCGGTCACCCTCCTGAATGTTGTAGATGACGTTGACGCGGCCATCCGTCAGCTGCTGCACCTGCGCGGTCACGACGGCATCGTCGCGGCCGATGCGGCGGTAAGCCTCGCGGATCGCCTCGACGTCGGCATCCATGGCCTCACGGGAGTACGCGCGGCGCGGGGCGAGCTGCACGGCCTGGGACAGATTGGCGTCCTTGATCTTCTTGTTGCCCTGGAACAGCACCTGGTTGACGATCGCGTTCTCGCTGACCGTCACGACCAGCGTACCGCCCGACTGGCGAACGGAAACGTCGGAGAAAAGACCCGTTGCAACCAGGCGGCGGACCGCCTCGTCGAGGTCAGCCTGGCTGAAATTCTGTCCCGGACGGATCCCCAGCTGACCGCGGATAGAATCGGCATCGATGCGGCGGTTCCCCCTCACCTCGATCCGGCTCACCGTAGCGGCTTCTGCCGTTTCGATCAGCGACATCTGAACAGTGGTCGCCCCAGCAAGCACAAAGCTGGTGGTGATCGCTACCGCCGAAACAGCGGACTTAAATCTCGAAGCTGCCTTCATTGGGCCTATTAACCTTCTATCCCCGTTGTCCCCACGCGGAAACCCGGACTACGGCAATCCGTTCAACCGGCTGTTACCGTAATAGCCAGATTTTCATTACACGCAAGGCTTCTGGTTAATTTGAATTTAGGAACTTCGGACTCGTGGCATTCGCGACACGGTAATTTGCCAGCGTGGTAAATACACCCTGAACAGCCGCGTTCTCGTCCTCAGTGCCCCCTCACGAAAAAATCCCTCGACCGGCAAAGACGTTCTGCTGAACAGTGATCATCCACAATTTCAGCAAGCGAACAAGTCATTCCAGAACACAAACCCCATGAATGCAAGGACGATCAACATCCCGACACGGTAAACGGCCTCGGTGACCTGGGGAGGAATCGGCCTGCGCGCGATGGCCTCTGCCGCATAAAGCATGAGGTGGCCGCCATCCAGCGGCGGAATCGGCACCAGATTGAGGATGCCGATGCCCACGGACAGTAGCGCCACCAGCTGCACCAGCCACTCAAACCCGAGATCCGCAGCCCGGCCCGCCATGTCGGCGATCTTGACCGGACCGCCCAGCTGGCAGCGGTCCTCGCGGCCCACCACGAAGCGTTTCATGAACTGGCCCGTTCGGGCGATGATGGATCCGGTCTCCTGGATTCCCGCCACCACCGCCTGCACCGGCGAATACTCGATGCGATCCCGCTTGCCGACGGCCTCGTTGGTGACGACGCCAATCAGGCCGATTTTCACCGTCTGGCCGAGGGCTGTCTGCTGCTCCGATACTTCCGGCGTCGCGACCGTGCGGATCTCCTGGCCGTTCCGGTCGAGCACGATCTCCAGCGGATCGCCCGCGCGACCGGTGACGATCCGCTGGACATCCGCAAAGCTCTCCACCTTCACCCCGTCAATGGACACGAACGTGTCGCCCGGCTGAATGCCGGCCTGCTCCGCCGGGCTGCCTGGCCGGACCTCGGCGACCGTGGGCTGATACACATACTGGCCATAGATGGCGAACATGGCGGCGAAGACGGCCGCGCCGAGCACGAAATTGGCGAAGGGGCCGGCAAAGACGGTGACGGCCCGCTTCCACAGCGGCTGCGTATGGAACGCGATGCGGCGTTCCTCCTCTGTGAGTGCCTCGAGATCCTCCTCACCCGGCGCAGCGCTTGTGGCAGATACGTCGCCGACGAACTTCACGTAACCGCCCAGCGGAATGGCCGCGATACGCCAGCGGGTGCCGTTCTTCGCGGTGTAGCCCCAGATCTCCGGCCCGAAGCCGATGGAGAAGGCCTGCACGCCGATGCCGCACAGCCGGCCCGCCAGATAGTGCCCCATCTCGTGGACGAACACCACGACCAGCAGGACGAAAACGAACGGGACAAGGGTGCCCAGGAAAAAGTTTCCGACACCGGGAACTATAGCAGCAGCGATATCGGCCACGTCAGATCATCCAGCGAATCAACGAGCACCATTTCAACAGATGCGTTGAAATGGGCAGTACGATGACAGAGCTCTAACACGACTGGATGAGGCTGCAAACCGAATCCGCGGCTCAGCCGACACTGTTCAGGAACGGGATCCAGAGCACGAACAGAAGCACGGCAGCGGCCACCAGGCCGTCGACGCGATCCATCACGCCGCCATGGCCGGGAATGAGATTGCCGGAGTCCTTCACGCCGTGGCGGCGCTTCACGGCGGACTCGAACAGGTCACCCGCTTGCGACGCCACCGACAGCAGGACGATCACGAGGATGAGCTGCAGCGGATGAATGCCCTCCCAGGCGAGCGAGGCCACGAGCAGCCCGGCGATCACGGCCCCCAGCGTGCCGCCGACGGCGCCGCTCCAGGTCTTGCCGGGCGAGATGGAGGGAGCGAGCTTCGGCCCGCCAAGCGCGCGGCCGACGAAATAGGCGAGCGTATCTGTGCCCCAGACCACCGCGAACAGGAAGAAGATGGTCCAGCGCCCGTCCGCGTCCGCCCCACGCAGATAGACGAGCGCGGCGGCGGGAACGGCGGCATAGAGGATGCCGAGGCCGGCCCAGAGCCCCCTGCCCGTCGCCAGGCCGGAGACGGCCCCGACGGCGGCGGCGATGGCGATCCCGCCGAAGACGTGGATGGGATGCAGACCGAGCAGGAGCAGCGCGAGGCCCGCGGCAAGCGCGAGGCGCGAGACCGCGAGGTGCAGCCGGTGATCCTCGCCGCGCATCGCCATCCACTCGAAGAACATGGCTGCGGCCATCGCCGTGGCGAACAGGCGGAAAATGAACCCGCCGTACCAGGTGATCAGCAGGACCGCCGCACCGAGGATCACGCCCGAAATGACGCGCAACTGAAGATTGCTGAGCGGCTTCTTGCCGTCCGTGCCGGTCATCACACGATCGCTTCCCGGGTTTCGATGCCGCCGAACCGGCGGGTCCGCTTCTCGAAGATGCGCAGCGCCTCGGCGAACTCCTCCTCGCCGAAATCGGGCCAGTAGCAGGGCAGAAAGATGAACTCGGCGTAGGCCGCCTGCCAGAGCAGGAAGTTCGACAGCCGTTGCTCGCCGCCGGTGCGGATGATCAGGTCGGGGTCGGGAATCCCGGCTGTGTCGAGATGGGCCCCGAAAGCGTTGACCGTGATGTCATCCGGGTCGAGCTCGCCGTTCTTCACGCGGTGCGCAAGGGCGCGCGCCGCGCGCGTGATCTCGTCCCGGGACCCGTAATTGAAGGCGATGACGAGGTTCATGCCGGTGTTCCCGGCGGTGACCGTTTCGGCTTCCGCGAGCAGGCCGGCGATATCGGGTTCGAGCCCTGCCCGGCTGCCGATGACGCGCATTCGCACGCCATTCCTGTTCAGTTCCGCCAGGTCGCGGCGGATGAACATGCGCAGGAGGCCCATCAGGTCGGTGACCTCGGATTTCGGCCTGGACCAGTTCTCCGACGAGAACGCGTAGAGCGTCAGCCAGGGGATCTGCATCGTGCCCGCGGCGTTGACGGTCCGCCGCAGTGCGTCGATGCCAGCCTTGTGGCCGGCCGTGCGCGGCAGGCCCCGGGCCGTCGCCCAGCGACCGTTACCGTCCATGATGATCGCCACGTGTGCGGGTTTCACAGGCGCAGACCTTCTGTTCACCGACCGCCTGCCCGCACCTCAGACCTGCATGATCTCGGCTTCTTTCTCGCTCAGAAGCTTGTCGATGGTGGAGATGGTGTCGTCGGTCATCTTCTGGACGCGGTCGGACTGGGTGCGGGCCTCGTCCTGGGTGATGATGCCTTCCTTCTCGGCCTTCTTGATGGCGTCCATGCCGTCACGGCGCACATGGCGCACGGCGACGCGGGCGCTCTCCGCGTACTGGTTGGCGAGCTTGGCGAGCTCCTTGCGGCGTTCCTCGTTCAGCTCGGGCAGCGGAATGCGAAGGGTCGAGCCCTCCATGATCGGGTTGAAGCCCAGGTTGGACTCGCGGATCGCGCGATCGACCGCCCCAACCAGGCTCTGGTCCCACACGGAAACCGAAAGCATGCGGGGCTCGGGCACCGTGATCGTGGCGACCTGATTGATCGGCATCGTGGAGCCGTAAGCCTGCACGGTTACCGGGTCCAGCAGATTGGCCGATGCCCGGCCAGTGCGCAGCGCCGCCAGATCCTGCTTGAAGGCAGCGACCGCGCCTTCCATGCGTCGGGCCAGATCCTTGAAATCAACACCGTCGGCCATGCCAACTTCTCCTTACAACTGAGACTTGCCGGGGGCAGGATCATTCTCAACGATGGTGCAGCGTCCTGCGCCCAGAAGAATATCCTTGAACCCGCCCTCTTCGTGAATCGAAAAGACGATTATCGGGATGTTGTTTTCACGCGCAAGCGCAATCGCCGCAGCGTCCATGATCTGCAGGTTCTCGCGCATCACCTGCTCGTGCGTCAGGCGCTCGTAGCGGACGGCATTGGGATCCTTGCGCGGATCGGCCGAATAGATGCCGTCCACCTGCGTGCCCTTGAACAGCGCATCGGCGCCTATTTCGGCAGCGCGCAGCGCCGCCGCGGAGTCGGTCGTGAAGAACGGGTTTCCGGTGCCGCCCGCGAAGATGACGACCTTGCCCGCGTTCATGTAGGCCGTTGCCTGGCGCTGCGAGAAGCTCTCGCACAGTTCCGGCATGGCGATCGCGGAAAGCACCACGGCATCGACGCCGAGCTTGTGCAGCGAGGTGCGCAGCGCCAGCGAGTTGATGACCGTCGCCAGCATTCCCATGTGATCGCCGGTCACGCGGTCGCCGCCCTTGGAGGCCACGGCCACCCCGCGGAAGATGTTGCCGCCGCCGATGACCACGCCCACCTCGACGCCCAGTTCACGAACGGATGCGATGTCACGGGCGATCTGGTCGACCACGTTCACGTCGATTCCGAAACCCTGCTGGCCCATCAGGGCTTCGCCAGAGGCTTTGAGTACGACGCGGCGGTATCGGGGTTGCTGGGTCATGGTCCTCTCTTCAGGCATCCGGATTGCGATTGGAATGCGACCAGAACGCGGACACGTCGAAGGGCGACACGGGCACGCGAAAGGGCCATGCAGGTCCGCCGGGATGCCCGCTGTCCGTTCCTATTGTCGCCTACACGAAGGGCACCGCGTTGTCACGCAGTGCCCTCCAAAAATAACCAGAAAACGGTCTATTAGCTCTTGACGGCTGCGGCCACTTCGGCGGCGAAATCCGTCTGCTCCTTCTCGATGCCCTCGCCCAGAGCAAAGCGCTGGAAGGCAACGATCTTGGCAGGAGCGCCGATCTCCTTCTCGGCTTCCTTGAGGGCAGCCTCGACGGTGAGATCAGGGTTGATGACGAAGTTCTGCTTGAGCAGGACGACTTCCTCGAAGAACTTGCGCAGGCGGCCTTCCACCATCTTTTCGATGATGTTCTCCGGCTTGCCGGACTGACGGGCCTGCTCGGCGAAGATGTTCTTCTCGCGCTCGACCAGAGCCGGGTCAACCTCGGCGTCGGTCAGGGCAGCCGGGCTGGTGGCAGCGATGTGCATCGCCACCTGGCGGCCGAAGGCGCGGGCGGCGTCGGCATTGCCCTCGGTCTCGATGGCGACCAGAACGCCGATCTTGCCGAGGCCTTCGCTGACGGCATTGTGGATGTAGGTGGCAACGGCGCCCTTGCCGACCGACAGCTTGGCGGAGCGGCGGAAGGTGATGTTCTCACCGATGGTGGCAACGGCGTCCTTGACGGCCTGCTCGACGGACTTCTCGCTTCCCGGATAGGTTGCGGCAGCAACGGCCTCACGGGTGCCGTCGGTCGCCAGGGCAACGGCCGCCACGTTACGGACCAGATCCTGGAAGGCATCATTGCGAGCAACGAAGTCGGTCTCGGAGTTCACCTCGACGACCACGGCGCTGGTGGCGTTGCCGGCCACGCCCACCAGACCGTCGGCGGCGGTCCGGCCGGCCTTCTTCTCGGCCTTGGCGATACCCTTCTTGCGCAGCCAGTCGGCAGCGGCCTGCAGGTCACCACCGGTCTCCGCGAGCGCGGCCTTGCAGTCCATCATGCCGGCGCCCGTCATTTCGCGCAGTTCTTTGACCAGTGCAGCTGAAACGCTCATCATCGCCTCTTTCAATTTCTCTCAAACCAGTCATGGTTCCGTGCGTCTCGCGCCCCGGAACCATGACCTGAACTTCAGTCTGGGAGGCCAGGGCCTCCCGCTACGGATGGATCTCAGGCGCTGGCTGCGTCGTCAGCGGCAGGCACATCCTCGATCGCGGTTTCGACCGGAGCCTCTTCCGAAGCGCCGATGTCGAAGCCCAGAGCACCCTGCTGGCGCTCAATGCCGTCGATGGCGGCGCGGGCGATCAGGTCGCAATACAGCTGGATGGCGCGCGCAGCGTCATCGTTGCCCGGGATCGGGTAGTCGACAACGTCCGGGTCGCAGTTGGAGTCGACGATCGCCACGACCGGGATGCCAAGGCGGCGCGCTTCCTGCACGGCGATGGCTTCCTTGTTGGTGTCGATGACGAACATCAGATCCGGCGTCGAGCCCATGTCGCGGATACCGCCGAGGGCGCGGTCCAGCTTCTCGCGCTCACGCTCGAGGTTCAGGCGCTCTTTCTTGGTGAAGCCCTGGGCTTCGCCGTTGAGCAGGTCGTCGAGGCGGCGCAGGCGCTGGATCGAGTTGGAGATCGTCTTCCAGTTGGTGAGCATGCCGCCGAGCCAGCGGCTGTTCACGTAGTACTGGGCCGAACGGCGGGCAGCGTCGGCAACGATGTCCGAAGCCTGGCGCTTGGTGCCGACGAACAGCACGCGGCCACCCTGCGCAACGGTGTCGGACACGGCCTTCAGAGCCTGGTGCAGCAGCGGCACGGTCTGGCTGAGGTCGATGATGTGGATGTTGTTGCGCACGCCGAAGATGTACTTCTGCATCTTCGGGTTCCAGCGGTGAGTCTGGTGGCCGAAATGAACGCCAGCTTCCAGCAGCTGACGCATGGTGAAATCGGGCAGTGCCATCTGTATCTTTCCTTTCCGGTTGAACCTCCGCGGACCGTGGGCGACCTTCGCCGCCACCGGGGGCGTTCGGCATCACGCCGAAAACCTTGATCCGCGTGTGGGATGCGCGCGCATATAAAGGGTATTGGCCGATGACGCAAGTGCCGGCGATCAAATGGCTTCCGTTTCAGCGCCGCCGGAAGCCGCCCTGCCCGGACGGCGGGGACGCGCCTATCGGTCCTTCTTGGGACCCTTCGTGCAGGATGTGTCGATCTTGCCCGGCGAGAATTCGATCAGATCAGCCGCCATCGAATAATCGGGGTAGCGAATGACGATATCCGTCTGGACCCCGTTTTCGTGCATCCTGAAACTGACGTCATAGTCGCTGATGTGCTCACCCTCCTGCTCCGAACCCGGCTCGAAATAGGCCATCGTCACGGGGAGGAACTTTTCCTTGCCGAGGTCGCCCAGAACCTTGCGCGCAGGGCCCGTCAGCTCCTTCGGTCTGCCCACGACCACAGACACCAGAACGGCGTCGTCCACCATCTCCGTACCGTCGAACACCGCGCTCTCGTAGAAGCGCTTGCCTTCCCGCACCTTGTCCATCATCTCGATGACCTGGCTGGTGGGAAACTTCGCCGCCTCGAACTCGACCTCGGCCTTCTCGGGCTTGGTGTACTGGACAGTGACGCCGTCGCCCCCCAGGGTCGCAGAACCTTCCACTTCCTGCTCGAGCTCGTCATCCGCGTAGGATTCGCTCTTGAACTTGAAGCTGCGGCCGTCGCCGGTCTCGAAGGTGGACACGCGCCGGTCGATCAGCCGGCTCCCGTCTGCCGTCTCGAAGCGCATGACCAGGCGGGACTCGGCCGTGTAGCCCTCGCACGCGTTGCCGCTGAAATCGAAGACCCACCGGCCGGAAAGGGCTTCGATGTCGGAAGTGTCGCTAACGGAAACCAGCTTCAGGTCGTATACTGCCCTGTGAGGAAGCAGAGGAGCAGCGGCAGCCCTTTCGGCGCCATAAAGGGCACTTACACCGAGCAATACCAGACCAAAGCCGTGACGCACCATTCGCATTGAGAGCTCCGCTTTGGCTCGGTTTAACATGAATGACGCCTCCGGGTACACGGCCTGGACCGCGAGTCCTGAAGGATGCGGCGCGATTCTGCAACCGCTATTGGAACGACGGGAGTGCATCCATGTCCGAACTGATCGAACGGCGCCTCCTCGAACTCGGCGTCGAACTTCCGCCTCCGGCACCGACGGTTGCCAACTACCTCGCATCCGTGCGCATCGGCCAGCTCATCTTCCTGGCCGGTCAGCTTCCCTTCAAGGACGGCCGGCTGATGGCCATGGGCATCCTCGGCCGCGAGCTCGGCACGGAGGCCGGCAAGCTCGCCGCCAAATGGTGCGCCGTCAACGTGCTCGCCGAGATCCGCAACACGCTGGGCGGCTTCGCGGACCTGCGCCGCATCGTGAAGATCGCCGTTTTCGTCGCCTCCACGCCGGACTACACGGAACAGCACCTGGTCGCCAACGGCGCCTCCGACTTTCTGGTTGCAGCTCTCGGCGAACGGGGCGAACATGCGCGTTCGACCATCGGCGTGGCGTCCCTGCCGCTCAATGCGCCGGTGGAAATCGAAGCGATCATCGAAGCTGACCGGATCTGATGCCCGACCTTTCCTGGCTCATCGAGCGTCCCATCGCCCATCGCGGCCTGCATGATCTCAACCGCACGGTCTGGGAGAACACACTGGCCGCCTTCTCCGAGGCTATTCGGCATGGCTATGCGATCGAATGCGATGTTCAGCTGTCCGCCGACGGGGTTCCGGTTGTCTTCCACGACAGTTCGCTGAAGCGGCTGACCGGACGCGATGGAGACGTCGCGGATCTCACTGCCCGCGAGTTGGCCGGCCTCTCCATCGGCGGTACGGGTGAGCGCATTCCCTCGCTCGGCGACATGCTGGCCCTTGTGCGGGGACGGGTGCCGCTCGTCATCGAGCTCAAGGGAACGCCGGGGCGCGACGGCCAATTGGTAGCGGAGGTGGTCCGCAGGCTTGCAGCCTACCGGGGCCATGCGGCGATCATGTCGTTCGACCACCACCTTATAAGAGACATGGCCCGTCACGCCGGGGCCATTCCCTTCGGCCTCACTGCCGAGGGACAGGACGAGGCGGCGCTCGAGCGGCACTTTTCCATGCTCGCCCATGACATTTCCTTCGTCTCCTACAATGTGCGGGACCTGCCGAACGGGTTTGTTCACTTCGTCCGCGGGCGGCTCTCCATTCCGGTCATCACCTGGACAGTGCGTGACGAGGAAGCCGCCGCCGTGACCTTTGCATACGCCGACCAGATGACCTTCGAGGGCTTTCTGCCGCCGCTCCACCGTGATCCGGGAGGCTTCCATGGCTGACGACACCACCCTGACGGTATTGTCCCGATTCTCCGGGTTCGAGCGCGAGGAATGGAACCAGCTTGCAGGAACTTCACGTGCCGATGGAAATAGTTACTACAATCCCTTCATTTCATACGACTTTTTACTCTCCAATGAAGAAAGTGGATGTGCGTCGGCGCGTACCGGCTGGCTGCCGCAGCATCTGGCGCTGCGCGCGGGTGACGGCACGCTGATCGGTGCCGTGCCCTGCTATCTGAAATCCCACAGCCAGGGCGAATATGTCTTCGACCACGGCTGGGCGGATGCCTTCGAGCGCGCGGGCGGCCGCTACTACCCTAAACTGCAGGTCTCCGTCCCCTTCACGCCCGTCACAGGCCCGCGGCTCCTGGTCCGGCGCGGAGTGGATGAAAACGCGGTGCGTCAGGCGCTTGCGGGCGGACTGAGAACGCTCACCCGCCAGCTCGACGTGTCATCGGCGCACGTGACCTTCGCCACGCGGGACGACATCGCCGTCCTCGAGCGGGACGGCTTTCTGCTCAGAACCGACAAGCAGTTCCATTTTTTCAACGAAAGCTACCGAAGCTACGAGGACTTTCTCGCCACACTGGCCTCGCGCAAGCGCAAGGCGCTGAAGAAGGAGCGGCGAGAGGCGGTGGCGCCGGGAATCGAGATCGACTGGCTGACGGGCGGCGACATCACGGAAGCCGCCTGGGACGATTTCTTCGCCTTCTACATGGACACGGGCTCGCGCAAGTGGGGCCGGCCCTATCTCAACCGCCTGTTCTTCTCGCTGATCGGTGAGCGGATGGCCGACGACATCCTGCTCGTCATGGCCCGACGAAACGGTCGCTATATCGCCGGCGCGATCAACTTCATCGGATCGGACGCACTCTACGGGCGCAACTGGGGCGCTATCGAGCATCATCCGTTCCTGCACTTCGAGGTCTGCTACCACCAGGCGATCGAGTTCGCGATCGCCAGGGGGCTCAGTCGCGTGGAAGCGGGGGCGCAGGGCGAGCACAAGCTCGCGCGCGGCTATGTTCCGGTAACCACGATGTCAGCCCATTACATCGCCCATCCGGCGCTCCGGCGCGCGGTGGCGGACTACCTGGAGCGGGAGCGGCAGGAGGTGGAGATGGTGGGCGAGTATCTCAGCCAACATTCCCCATACCGAAAGGTGTCCTAAACCGTGGCCGGGGCTTGACCGCCCCCGTCCCAGATTCCAATCATCGGTCAAAACAACGAGAACGCTCGATAAGGAACAGCCGATGACATCCAACGTCTACGACGAGAACAATCCCTTCGCGAAAATCCTGCGCGGCGAGCTGCCTTCCCACAAGGTCTACGAGGACGAGCATACCTACGCCTTCATGGATATCATGCCGCGCACCGACGGGCATTGCCTGGTCATTCCGAAGAAGCCGTCGCGCAACCTGCTCGATGCGGAGCCTGAGACGCTCGCCCGCGTGATGGCGACTGTGCAGAAGATCGCCCGCGCCGCCATGAACGCCTTCGACGCCGATGGTCTTGTCATCGATCAGTACAACGAGGCGCCGGCCGGACAGACCGTCTTCCACCTCCACTTCCACGTGCTGCCACGCTACGAGGGTGTGCCCCTGCGCCCGCACGGCGAAAAGATGGCAGATCACGCGGTCCTTGCCGAGCAGGCGGAGAAGATCCGCAAGGAACTCGAAAAGCTCGCTGCCTGATGCGTCAGGCGACCGGATCGGCTGCGCCGGCTCGATGGAACCGATGGGCCGATCCGGCATTTCCGCACTTCCGAACAGGAAACCCGCTTTAGGGCACCTACTATTTCCGGAATTGCACCAATCGAGGCGGGGGCGCAGCCTTCCAGCGTATTCGGAGCGTGGCTTCAGATACGCCGGATCAATTCGCGGAAGACGGTATGGACTATCCGAGAATTAACCGCCGCTTCGCACAAGCGTGCTTTGCGCTGCCCCCCATTGCCGGGTCCCTCACCAGCATCGTCTGGCACGGGGGCGCCATCTGGTGCCTGTGGCTCATCGCTTCCCGTCGGGAACCGCTGAGCCGCGACCGAACCATGTGGACCCTGACCGGGCTACTCTATGCCTATGTCGCCGCTTCCGTCGCCTCCGCCCTCGTCAACGGGCTCGAGCTCCACCAGGCGGAGGACCTCGTGCGGCTCGCGACGCCCCTGCTCTTCCCCTTCTCCTATTCGCTCTTCGCAATCGCGCGAAAGCGCGAGATTGCGGACTCTGCCGCGATTGCCGCCGCGGTGGGGTGCGCCGGAGGCGCCGCGATCGCGCTCCTGCAGTTCATCGCGACGGACATGCGCCCGGAGGGAGGTGCAGGAAACGCGCTTGTTTTCGCGACCGTCTGCTGCCTTGGCGGCATCACCTGTCTTGCCGGCGCCCTGACACTGAGATCTGCCCTTCAGGAATGGCTGCTGGCCGGCTATGGGGCGGCCTGGATCGGCATGATCCTGGCCGGCGGACGCTCCGTCTGGCTTGCCGCGGCAGTCATCACCGCTGTCATGCTCATCGCTTCACGCAGAAGGATTCGCACCCTTTTCGGAAGGCATGCGGCTGCCACCGTGGGCTGCGTTCTTGCCGGCGCGATCCTGCTTTCCGGCGTGCTGGTCTCGCGCGTCGAGCTTCTCGTGGCGGACTGGGAGACCCTCACCGAGCAGAACTCCTACGATACATCGCTCGGCGTGCGGGTCCTCCTGTGGAACCACGCCATCGAGCTCATCCGCGAGCGCCCCCTCCTCGGCTATGGGATTCAGAACACCAAGGCTCTCGTCCAGCAGGCCGCTCACGATGCTGACCTGTCGGTCCGCACCTTCACGCATTTTCACAATGGCTACCTGACCATCGCCGTGCAGTCGGGGATCTTCGGACTGATCCCACTGGTCGCGGTGATGGTAGTGGCTGCGGTGGCGGCACTGCGTGCGCTGAAGAATGACAACGATGCACCAAGCCGCTTCGGAGCCCTCGTTCTACTCGGCGGAGTGTTGACCTACGCCATTGGCGGCACCTTCAACCTGATCCTCGGCCACGACATTCTGGACACTTGCCTCATGATCGTCCTGATTACGGGCGCATGGCTCGCCTGCGGCACCGAGCGCGCTCCCGGAGCGGACGACACAGCGCTCCGGCAGGAAACCGGGCCAGAGGCGCAGCGCGATGAGCCGTCATCCCCGGCGAGCGTTCCCCGTTGAAAAGAGCAGCGGGACAAGCCGTCCAGGACCAGCACATTCGGCCACGATTACCTCTCCCCAAACGAAAACACGCCCCGGAGGGCGTGTTTCAAGGTTTTGATTGCCGGAATCCCGCCCGAGGGCGTCAGGCTCACTGCTTCCGGGGCAGCTGGGGAACGAGGCTGCGCTTGCGCGGCTCCTTCGTTTCCTTGGGTTTCGCCGCGGACTTGGGCTTTGCCTTGCGGGTCGCCGTCTTCCGCGTCCGGGCGGGCACTTCCCGCTTCGGCTTCACCGGAACCTCGTCCGGAATGGCCTCCAGCTTCAATCCCTTGCCGCCTTCCGGCTTCTCCTCGACGGTAACCTTGACCGTGCCGCCCTTCTTGAGCTTGCCGAACAGCAGCTCCTCGGCGAGCGGCTTCTTGATGTGCTCCTGGATCACCCGGGCCAGCGGACGCGCGCCCATGTGCTCGTCGTAGCCCTTCTCGGCGAGCCACGCGATTGCCTCCTCCGACAGGTCGAAGGTGACATTGCGCTCGGCGAGCTGCGCCTCGAGCTGCATGACGAACTTCTGCACAACCTGGTGGATGATCGGCGTCGGCAGCGGCGCAAACGGAATGATCGCGTCGAGGCGGTTGCGGAACTCCGGCGAGAACAGGCGGTTGATGGCCTCCATGTCGTCGCCTTCGCGCCTGGACGAGCTGAAGCCGATCGCCGGCTTTGCCAGATCCGCCGCGCCCGCGTTCGTCGTCATGATGAGGATCACGTTGCGGAAGTCGATCTTCTTGCCGTTGTGATCGGTGAGCTTCCCGTGATCCATCACCTGCAGCAGGATGTTGAACAGATCCGGATGCGCCTTCTCGATCTCGTCGAGCAGCAGCACGCAGTGCGGATGCTGGTCGACGCCATCGGTCAGCAGGCCGCCCTGGTCAAAGCCGACATATCCGGGCGGCGCGCCGATGAGGCGCGACACCGTATGCCGTTCCATGTACTCCGACATGTCGAAGCGCAGCAGCTCCACCCCGAGCGAGGTTGCGAGCTGCTTGGCCACTTCCGTCTTGCCGACACCCGTGGGGCCGGAGAACAGATAGCAGCCGATCGGCTTGTCGGGCTCGCGCAGGCCGGCGCGCGCCAGTTTGATGGACGAGGCAAGCGCCTCGATCGCGCGGTCCTGTCCGTAGACGACGCGCTTGAGCTCGGCTTCCAGATTGGCGAGCACCTTTTCGTCGTCGGCGGAAACCGTCTTCGGCGGAATGCGCGCCATCGTGGCGATGGTCGCCTCGATCTCGCGGACGGTGATCGTCTTCCGGCGCTTGTTCTCGGGCAGCAGCATCTGCGCCGCCCCGGTCTCGTCGATCACGTCGATCGCCTTGTCCGGCAGCTTGCGGTCATTGATGTAGCGGGCCGACAGCTCCACCGCTGCGCGGATCGCCTCGTTGGTGTACTTGACCTTGTGGAAGTCCTCGAAATAGGGCTTCAGGCCCATCATGATCTCGACCGCATCCTCGACCGTCGGCTCGTTGACGTCGATCTTCTGGAAGCGGCGAAGCAGCGCCCGGTCTTTCTCGAAGAACTGCCGGAACTCCTTGTAAGTCGTTGATCCAATGCAACGAATTGCACCGGACGAGAGCGCCGGCTTGAGCAGGTTCGAAGCATCCATTGCACCACCGGAGGTAGCGCCCGCGCCGATCACCGTATGAATCTCGTCGATGAACAGGATGGCGCCCGGATATTCCTCGAGCTCCTTCACCACCTGCTTCAGGCGTTCCTCGAAATCGCCCCGGTAACGCGTGCCTGCCAGCAGCGTACCCATGTCGAGCGCGAAGATCGTGGCGTCCAGCAGGACGTCCGGCACGTCGCCCTCGACGATGCGCTTGGCGAGGCCCTCTGCGATCGCGGTCTTGCCGACGCCGGGGTCACCCACATAGAGCGGGTTGTTCTTCGACCGGCGGCAGAGGATCTGGATGGTGCGGTTGATTTCGGCCTCGCGGCCGACGAGCGGGTCGATCTTGCCCTGACGCGCCTTCTGGTTGAGGTTCACGCAATAGGCGGTCAGCGCATCCTGCTGCTGCTTCTTCTTCGTGCCCTCCTCCGTGTCCGCGGCGCTGCTCTGGTCCTCGTCGGCGCCGCGCGGCATGCGGGTCTCGCTGGCGCCGGGGCGCTTAGCGATGCCGTGGCTGATGTAATTGACCGCGTCGTAGCGGGTCATCTGCTGCTCCTGCAGGAAGTAGGCAGCATGGCTTTCCCGCTCGGCGAAGATCGCCACGAGCACATTGGCTCCCGAAACTTCTTCGCGGCCGGACGACTGCACATGGATCACCGCACGCTGGATCACGCGCTGGAACCCGGCGGTCGGTTTGGAATCCTCGCCATAGTCGGTGACGAGGTTGTCCAGCTCGTTATCGAGGTAATCGGTGATTGTGCGGCGCAGCGCCTCCAGATCGACGTTGCACGCACGCATCACGGCGGCTGCGTCCTGATCGTCGATCAGGGCCAGCAGCAGATGCTCCAGCGTCGCATACTCGTGACGGCGTTCGTTGGCATAGGTCAGCGCCTGGTGCAGCGCGCGTTCCAGCCCTTGCGAGAAAGCGGGCATTCAAAACCTCATTTCTTCTCCATCACGCATTGAAGCGGATGTTGATGCTGACGGGCAAATTCCATGACCTGCGCGACCTTCGTTTCGGCCACCTCATACGTATAGACTCCACATTCACCCACGCCATGGTTATGGACATGCCACATGATCTTTGTGGCGGTCTCACGATCCTTGCGGAAAAATCGCTCCAGAACGTGCACGACGAAATCCATCGGCGTGTAGTCGTCGTTCAGAAGCAGCACCCGATAGAGATTCGGCCGCTTTGTCCTGGTCTTCGTCTTGGTAATGACCGCCGTGCTGCGGCCAAGATCGTTATTGCCGCCCTCTTCGCCCCCAATGGACATCCGTAAAGCGTCGCCTGGCATTCTCATCTCGAGATCTTCAACTTCCCATCCAACCATTCACGCTCACAGCGAGCTCACATGTAGGGTTCTCGGCCCTCCATTTTAACCCCCTTCCCTCATCGTACGATAAAGGGGCCTGGGCTCCAATGGCCTCGGATCCACTTCGTTCCCGCAGGCCAGCGGAAAAAGCTGCGCGCCACCGTGACCGCACATGAACTTCCCACAAAGGGTGTTGCCGGAGCAGCCACTGGCGCATCTCCTCCGCAGCGGCGGCCGACAAACCTCCATGCATATTATTCTAGCAATTTTCACCGAGAATAATACTGATCCTTGCCGGGGAATTTCTCCGTCCGCTTGCCGGCCAGACAACCCCGATCGCCGGCCAGGCCTGAGTTTCAGGCACGCGATACAGTGACAGAACCCCTCCGGCTCTCCCAGTTCGAGCCCCGCGGCCGGCAGGATGTTAAATGACAAAATGTAGCATCCGGCGTCATTTCGCGCCCGTCGCCACATTCCGTTCGCATTTTCCGGGCCACGAGAGGGCCTGCGGGAAGCGGGCCGATCATACGGCGACGCCATGAAGCTGGCCACTCCGGATCGTCATGCGGGATAACCGTTTCGGACACCCCAACGGTAATTTTCAGTAAATGTTATCCCGCCCATAAACCAAATGGTAACGCTGCCCGCACTAGTATCGGAACCAAGGGGTTCATGACCTCTACTCCGAAAAAAGTAGTGGGTGTGATGGTGCGTCAGGCGTTGATTGGTATCAGAAGGTTTGTTCGTCGTATCTCTTCCGGAAAGACCGCTGTGATCGCTGCGCTGGCGTTGAGCCTGGCGTCGCCGGCGATGGCCAATCCGAAGTATGCGGGCATTGTCGTCGATGCCAAAACGGGCAAGGTCCTCTACGAGGAGAATGCCGACTCTCCGCGCTTTCCGGCGTCCCTCACCAAGATGATGACGCTCTACCTCACCTTCGAGGCTCTGGACGCCGGCAAGGTCACCAAGAACACGCGCATCACCTTCTCGAAGAATGCGGCCGCCGAACCGCCGACCAAGCTCGGCGTGGGAGCGGGCAACAGCATTACCGTCGAGCAGGCCATCCTTGCCCTGGTCACCAAGTCGGCCAATGATGCGGCAACCGCGCTGGCCGAGCACCTCGGTGGTTCCGAGGCGAACTTTGCCGCCATGATGACGGCCAAGGCCCGTCAGCTCGGCATGACCCGCACAGTGTTCCGCAACGCGCACGGGCTGCCCAACGACGCGCAGAAGACCACGGCTCGCGACATGGCGCGGCTCGGCATCGCGCTCCGCGAGCACTTCCCGCATCATTATCATTACTTCTCCACGCGCGAGTTCCGGTTCGGCAAGCACCGGATCGGCAACCACAACCGCCTTCTCGGCGCGGTCAAGGGCGTCGACGGCATCAAGACCGGCTTCACCCGCGCGGCAGGTTACAATCTCGTCTCTTCCGTTCAGACGGACGGCCGCAGCATCGTCGCGGTGGTCATGGGCGGATCGAGCGCCCGGGCACGCGACCAGCAGATGGCCAACCTGATCAGTCGTTATCTGCCGAAGGCCTCCACAGGCCGCGACCAGCAGCTGATCGCCCGTGGCCCTGTCGTGATCCAGCCGTCCGCGCAGGTTGCGAGCGCCGCCGCCCACAGCCTGCCGAAGATTGCCCCGATCCCGGCCGGACGCCCCTCGGAGGTGCTTCCCGTCACCGCTTACGCCCAGGAACAGGCGAAGGCTGACGAGGACATGCTGGCCCGGATCGTCGCCCAGGACGTGGTTAGGGTCGCCGCTGTCACCGAGGCAAAGGCAACCGACGGCGTCGATCCGGTTCACACCGCATCCGCGCCCGCCCAGGTCTCGTCGCAGCCGACCTCTTCGGCCAGCGGCCAGTGGGTGATCCAGGTTGCCTCCATGCCGACCAAGTCCGAGGCCCTGCGCTTCCTCGAGGAAATGAAGGAGCGCGTCGGCGGCGAGCTTGCCCATGCCAATCCGTTCACCGAGGTGTTCCAGCACAAGGGCAAGACCTTCCACCGCGCGCGCTTCGGGGGCTTCGAGGACAAGGTTTCGGCCTGGAGCGCCTGCGAAAACCTGAAGAAGCAGAAGATCCAGTGCTTCGCCACCATGGCAAACTGATCTCCGGGAGGCTGGCTTAGATCAGCCTCCGGAACCGGCGGATCTGCCGCCAATGAGGGGGTGCCTTCCCCTCCCGGTCAAGGGAGGGGAGATCAACCGGACCTCTCCGAGGTTCAGACGACCGAGTTGTAGTGCGTAATGGGAGTTAGCCGTGTTTGGACAAGAGGATGTCCTTGGCTTCGTTGATCCGGGCAGCAAGAAAAGAAGAGCCCCCAACATCGGGATGCACTCGCTGCATAAGGCGGCGATGGGCCTCGCGGATCTGCGCCGGCGACGCACCGGGTTCAAGACCAAGTATCTCGTAGGCCTCCTTCTCAGTCATGCCGCCCGAACGGCTCGCGCGTCCCTGCCCCGCGCTTTCGTGCGAATCCAGGCGATCACGCCAGGCGGGAAATCGGCCATCAAGATACGTCTCTAGAAGACGGATGCTGTCCTCGTCCTGGGCGCATTCCCGGTAAAGCGCAATCAGATCGTCGAGGGACAGGCTGGACAGATGCCTGTCCTGATAGGTTCCGGCAAGCACCCGTCCCTCGAGCTTGCCGCTGTCGTGATCCAGTTCCATCTCCAGCATGGCCGTCCGCACCTGCGATTTCTGCCCCGGCGACGGCCTCGTGTGCGCGACATAGCGGTTGCGCCCCAGCCAGCCCAGCGCGCCCGACAGAAGCATGCCGCCGAGCGCGGCACGTCCAAGCAGCATGAGAATGGCCCCCGCCAGCCCGAGCGCGATCGGCCCCGCTAACCTCAGGGTGCGGGCGATGGATGCGGGATTCGCCTTGAGAAAAGCATAGACCGCGGTTCCCGCCAGCAGCAGGATGATCAGGACACCGATCAGGATGCTCATGGCTTGCGGCCGCTCAGGTGTTCCAGCATGAGCAGATCTTCGGGTCTGCCTCGCGTCTCGAGCGCCTTCAACCCGCCGCTCGCGTAGACCGCCACCGAGGCCAGCAGCTTCGCCAGCGTCTCGCTCGCGGAACGGTCGAAGCGGAACCAGGCCCCGCGCGACAGCCGGGCGATCTCCTTGAACGCGTTCGTCGCCACCGGATCATGCCCCTCCTGGAAAACGAAGACGGGAACGCCGCGCAAGCCCAGTTCGCCCGCTCTGGCGGCGAGATCGTCGATGTTCTCCTCCATCGCGTCGCCGATGAAGACGAGAGCGTTCACCCGCTCGCGTGCGTGCTCCTTGAGCGCGTGGGTGAGAACCTTGCCGATCTGGGTGTGGCCGCCGCGGCAGTCGATCTTCGTCATGAGCGTCTTGAGGGAGGCGGTGTCGCTCACGAAGCGCGACGCCCGGCATTCGCCGAAGCCGCGATAGTAGACGAGCTGCACCTGCAGGCCGCCAGCTCTCCCGACCGCGTCGAACATACGCGCCTGGATCTCGCAGGCGAGATCCCAGGTGGGCTGCCGGCTCATGGTGGCGTCGAGCGCCAGGATGAGCCGTCCCTTCCCCTCGCCCGTGGATTGGGAGGCAAGCGCACGCGCCTGCCGGACGAAGGCGTCGATCGCGCTCTTGTCCGAGCGAACGTTCGTGATGTCGCCTTGGCTGGATCTGACCGGGCTCTTGCTGGTGCTCATGTTCAAAAGATGTGAGGCCCGGCGCCCGATGGCAAGTCCCCACCGGATTGGAGCGGAGGAAATTCCCCGCCGCAACCTCTACAACAGCCCCAGTTCGGCGAGCTCGCGGCGCAGGCTGTCCGGCAGCTCGGCAGTACCGGAGTCCGAGGCGTCCGCCGGCGCATCATCTGTCGGGAGATAGCGCCAGCCCTGGAAGGCCCTGCGCGGTGCCCACTCGGTGCGGATGACGGTCGGTTCCAACACGAGATGGCAACGGCCAACTCCCTCACCATCCACGAACGGGCGGATATCCAGGAGACGCTGGCGGCAGGTGATCCCGCCGCGCATGACCCAGTAGAGCGAACCGCCGTCCAGAAGCTCGTCCACCCGCTTCGGAACCATCCGTGTGCTGTGGAGCTGCTCGACCGGATGGCCGAGCCGCCGCTTTTCGGCGAGGCGAAGTTCGATCCATTGCTCCAGCTCTTCGGGCGACTGGCAGCCGACACACAGTTTTATGAGATGAAGGGCCATGGGCCCCGTTTCGCGCAAATGCAGGTCTGGGTCAATGCCGCTTTGGTGAATAACAGGGCAGAAATCCGCAACGGCGGCGGCGGAACGGCCCGAAACCGTTCCGCTGCGGAATCAGCATTCCACCACGTTGACGGCAAGGCCCCCGAGGCTCGTCTCCTTGTAGCGCTCGTTCATGTCGAGACCGGTCTGCCGCATGGTCTCGATGGCGGCGTCGAGGGGGACGAAATGGGTGCCGTCGCCCTTGAGAGCGAGCGAAGCGGCCGTGACCGCCTTCACCGCGCCCAGTGCGTTGCGCTCGATGCAGGGAACCTGGACGAGCCCCTTCACCGGGTCGCAGGTCATGCCGAGGTGATGTTCGAGAGCGATCTCGGCCGCGTTCTCGACCTGCGCCGGGGTTCCGCCAAGCACCGCCGCAAGGCCTGCGGCCGCCATGGCGGACGCGGAGCCCACTTCGCCCTGACAGCCCATTTCGGCGCCCGAGATCGAGGCATTGTGCTTGATCAGCCCGCCGATCGCTGCGGCCGTGAGCAGGAACTCGGCCACCTGGCCTTCATCCGCCTCGGGATGGAAGCGCAGCCAGTAATGGATGACGGCCGGAATCACGCCCGCCGCGCCATTGGTCGGCGCCGTCACGACGCGCCCGCCGGCGGCATTCTCCTCGTTCACCGCCATGGCGTAGACGGAGAGCCAATCGTTGGCGGCAAGCGGGTTCGGACGGTTGTTGCGCCATTCCTCCTCGAGTTTCCGGTAGATGCCGCGGGCGCGGCGGCGGATCTTGAGGCCGCCCGGTAGCTCACCCTCCTGGGAAAGGCCACGCTCGACGCAGCTCTTCATGGCCTGCCAGATCCGCCCCACACCGGCGTTGAATTTCTCCTCGTCCATGACGGCGAGTTCGTTCGCGCGTTTCATTTCGGCAATGGACAGGCCGGATTCGGCAGCCATGGCCAGCATCTGGGCTGCATTGGCGAACGGGAAAGGAACATCGTGCCTCTGCTTTGCCGAGCCATTCGACTTCTGGCCCTGCAACTCCTCTTCAGAGACGACGAAGCCGCCGCCCACCGAATAGTACACGCGGCGCAGCAGCAGACGTCCATCGGCGTCGAAGGCCTGGAACTGCATGCCGTTGGCATGGCCAGGAAGCGGCTTCTTGCGGTCGAAGATCAGATCCGCCTCGGGATCGAAGCGATAGGTCGGATGGCCGGGCGGATTGATGGACTTGGTTTGGTGGATCGATTCCAGTGCCCTCTCCGCTTCGTCGGGATCCACCGTATCCGGGGACATGCCCTGAAGGCCCAGCATCACCGCCCGGTCGGTGGCATGACCGACGCCGGTGAAAGCCAGCGAGCCATGCAGGCTCACGGAAATGCGGGCGACCTCGACACCCGCGGGGCGCGGCCAGTCCGAGGAGGCAATTTCGTCCAGAAAGCGCCTGGCGGCGACCATCGGACCCATCGTGTGCGAACTCGACGGGCCAATGCCAACCTTGAAAAGATCAAATACCGACAAGAACACGAATGAACCCCATTTCCTCTCTTCCCCGCCTCTAGCGCGGCACGCCAAACATAGGCCAGCGCAGCCGATTGCGCCACCTGTGCCCGGAAACGACAAAGCGCAGCCCACGGGCTGCGCTTTGTTTTCAGGAAGTCCGTTTTCTATTTGTGCTGTTCTCTACAATGGGATCAGCCATGAGGCTCTGACAGGAAGAACGGCACAAGACTCAGGTTTTTTCTGAGTTCCGTCGGAACGACCGCTTGCTTAGTGCGCCCCGATAAACAACCAGGCAAGGAGGATAATGCCGGCGAAACCAATCGCTGCCTTGGCGGTTACGCCCCAGCAGGATTTTTGTATGGATCCGTCCATTGAATTCCTATGCATCTGTTTCACTCCGCTCTAACCTCCCTCCTCCTCGGTCAGTGCGGTGGATCCCCAATAGCCCCTTTCGGTGACCGAGGCAAGCCGCATCGCGGCAAGACTGTGGCTAGATCGGCTAACCATCGTAAATATCGAGAACAGACACCATTATTTTTCAATGACTTAACCACTCTCCAAATTTAACTCTCCGGTAATAAAATGGGCGTGACCGTGGCGTCAAATTGGCCTGGGGCACGCGTTAGCTGGCGTGACCCGGCGTGATTTGTCGTCGTCCCGATGGGGCGCGAAGCACGGCCTTGGGGATAACTATTCCTGCGCGGCCTCTGGCAGGAGCGTGTCGGTCCGGCCGGTCAGCCAGTAGGCTGAAAGGCCGATCCATTCCCGGAGCGCCGTGGTGAGATTGTGCAGATTGTCGATGACGTTGTCGCGGGCAAGGCCGAAGGTTTCCTGCCCGGTCGTGCGGTAATCGGACGGCCATGGGATGACGTCGAAACCCGCCTTCCTGAACAGGGCGACCGACCGCGGCATATGGAAGGCGGAAGTGACGAGCAGCCAGCGTTCGCCCGGTTTCGGCTCGATCAGGCGGCGGGTCATCACAGAGTTTTCGTAGGTGTCGCGGGACTGGTTCTCAAGCTCGAGGCGGGCGCGATCGACGCCGAGGGCCTCCAGCAGGCGTGGCGCCGTGTCCGCATCGCCCTCACCCGCCAGCATGACCGATCCCGAGCCGCCGGATATGACGATGCGGGCCTCGGGATAGCGCCGGGCGAGGATGGCGGTCTCCACGAAACGGTCGCCGCCCCGGTTGAGCTCATGGCCGCCCCGCGCGAGATTGATCGCGCCCTCGAAGCCGCCACCCAGCACGATGATGCCATCGATGCGAGCGGGCGCGGGGTCCGGCCGGACGAAACGGTCTTCGAGCGGTTGCATGAGAAGCGCGCCGAGGCTGGGTCCAGCCACCGAGCGCAAGAACGAGAAGCGCAGCGGAAGAGGCAGAGAGCGCCGTCTTCCGCCACCGCAAGAGCCCGGCCAGGATGGAGGCGGCCAGCAGAAGCCCGATCAGGTTGACCGGCTGCAACAGCCCCCAGACGATGGCCGAAGCGTAGTGGAACATTCCCCTGCCCGGCGCTGGCGGCTTACCACCAGCGCTTGGGCTCGAAGCGTCCGGCCGACTGCTCGATCACATGGGCGACGCGGAACAGCGTCTCCTCGTCGAACGGACGGCCGATCAGCTGCAGGCCGAGCGGCAGGCCCTTCGAGTCGAGACCGGCCGGAACGGACATGCCCGGCAGGCCGGCCATGTTCACGGTCACGGTGAAGATGTCGTTCAGGTACATCTTTACCGGATCGTTGTGGAGCGTCTCGTCCGCGATGCCGAAAGCGGCGGACGGCGTGGCGGGCGTCAGGATGGCATCGACGCCGGCCTCGAAAGCCAGGTCGAAGTCGCGCTTGATGAGCGTGCGCACCTTCTGAGCCTTCACGTAGTAGGCGTCGTAATAGCCGGCGGACAGCACGTAGGTGCCGATCAGGATGCGGCGCTTCACCTCGCGGCCGAAGCCGGCTGCGCGGGTGTTCTCGTACATCTCGATGATGTCCTTGCCCGGCACACGCAGGCCGTAGCGCACGCCGTCATAGCGGGCCAGGTTCGAGGAGGCTTCCGCCGGGGCAACGATGTAATAGGTCGCCAGCGCATACTTGGTGTGCGGCAGGGAGATATCGACGATCTCGGCGCCCGCGTCGCGCAGCCAGTCGATGCCCTTCTGCCACAGCGCTTCGATCTCCGCCGGCATGCCGTCGACGCGGTACTCCTTCGGAATGCCGATCTTGAGTCCCTTTACCGACTGGCCGAGCGCGGCCTCGTAATCCGGAACCGGAACATCGACCGAGGTCGTGTCCTTGAGGTCCACCGAGGCCATGGACTTCAGCATGATGGCGGCGTCGCGCACGTCGCGGGTGATCGGGCCCGCCTGGTCGAGCGACGAGGCGAAGGCGACGATGCCCCAGCGCGAGCAGCGGCCATAGGTCGGCTTGATGCCGACGGTGGCGGTGAAGGCTGCGGGCTGGCGGATCGAGCCGCCCGTGTCGGTCGCGGTCGCGCCCGCGCAGAGCTGAGCGGCGACGGCAGCGGCGGAGCCACCCGAGGAGCCGCCCGGCACCAGGTCGCGGTCGCTGTCGTCGGCGCGCCACGGGTTGATCACCGGGCCGTAGTAGGAGGTCTCGTTGGACGAGCCCATGGCGAACTCGTCCATGTTGAGTTTGCCGAGCATCACGGCGCCGTCGTTCCACAGGTTGGCGGTGACCGTCGACTCGTAGGGCGGCTTGAAGCCGTCGAGGATGTGGCTGCAGGCCTGGGTGTGGACGCCCTCGGTGGCGAACAGGTCCTTCACGCCGACCGGCACGCCTTCCAGCGGACGGGCCTCGCCCTGGGCGATGCGTTCATCGGAAGCCCTGGCCATCTCGCGGGCCTTGTCGGCCGTGACGGCGACATAGGCATTGATCTTGCCATTCGCCTTCTCGATCTCGGAGAGATAGGCTTCGGTCAGTTCGAGGGCAGTGAAATCCTTGGCGCGAAGTCCGGCCCGGATCTCGGAAATGGTCAGTTTGGTAAGTTCCGTCATGATCTTCCGTTCGCGGCAGCAGCCGGATGACCGGCGGCGGTTGCGTGCTGGGTTCTGGCAGTTCGGCGGGGCCTAGAGCCTATTCGACGACCTTCGGCACCATGAAGAAATTGTCGGCCTGGGTCGGCGCGTTGGCCACGATGTCCGCAGCCTTGTTGCCATCCGTCACCTCGTCGGCGCGCATGCGCATCGCCATGGGGATGACGGACGTCATCGGCTCGACGCCGGCCACGTCCACCTCATTCAGCTGCTCGACAAAACCCAGGATGGCGTTGAGCTCGCCGGTCATCCGGCTCGCCGCCTCGTCGTCAATTGCAATTCGGGCGAGTTTCGCCACGCGCTTCACCGTTTCGGTATCGACGGACATCGTTTCGCTTCCGTTGGTGTCCGGAGCAGTCCCGACGCGGGGCCCGCTCCACGCTATTGCTGTTGCAGTGCCGGGTTCCGACCGCGACCGGGCCGGCACGATGAAATGCTGCTTGGGCTATAATCGTGCGGGGCGCGGCACGCAACGCCGAAGTTGCCGCGCCCCTGAGGCTTCCGCCGGATTAGAGCTCGACGGCCTCGCCGCGGGTCGGCACCACGACCTTCGGGCCGCTGTCCTCGAGGCCTGCAATGAACTTGTCCGGCGTCTGGTCGAGCGCCGGGAACGTGCCGTAGTGGCACGGGATCACCGTCTCGAAGTTGAAGAAGCGCCGGCAGGCGTAGGCCGCCACGGCTCCGCCCATCGTATAGCGGTCGCCGATGGGCACGATGCCGATCTGCGGCTGGTGCAGCTCGTTGATAAGCGCCATGTCGCCGAAGATGTCGGTGTCGCCCATATGATAAAGCGTCTTGTCCTTCGGGAAGTGCAGTACCAGGCCGAGCGGATTGCCGAGGTAGATCGGCGTGCCGTCGGCCGTGCTGAGCGAGGACGAATGCAGCGCGTTCACGAAGGTCACGGTAAAGGCGCCGCAGTCGATCGTACCGCCGTGGTTGCCGGGGTTGACTTTGGCGTTGCCAATGTCCTGCTTGGACATGTACGTGCAGATCTCGGCATTGGCGACGAGCATGGCGCCGGTCTTCTTCAGAATCGCGACAGTGTCGCCCACATGGTCGCCATGGCCGTGGGTGAGCAGGACATGCGTGACGCCCTCGGCGGGGCGTTCCCAGCCTCCCTGCCAGGTCGGGTTCCCGCTCAGGAAGGGATCGATGAGAATGACGGCTCCCTCAACCTCGATGCGAAACGCCGAATGGCCATACCAGGTTATTTTCATCAATCGGTTCCTCGCTTGTTTTGATCGCGCAGGATAAGACGAGCGGCAGCGATGTCAAAAGGAAGTATCGGATGCCAGTCCTGACCATGGAAGAACTCGCCAGTGCCCTACCGCCGCGGGGAATCGTGGCCGGCATAGACCTCGGCACGAAGACCATCGGCCTTGCCGTCTCCGACCCGTCGCTCAGCCTTGCTTCGCCTCGCCCGGTCATCATGCGCAAGAAATTTTCCCAGGATGCCGAGACGCTGCTTGCGCAGCTCGCACGGGAAAACGCCGCCGCGCTGGTCGTCGGCCTTCCCGTCAACATGGATGGTAGTGCAGGACCGCGCGTCCAGTCCACCAAAGCTTTCGTGCGCAATCTCATGCCGATGACGGGTCTGCCGATCGTCTTCTGGGACGAGCGGCTGTCCACCGTGGCGGCAGAGCGGGCACTGCTGGAAATGGATGTGTCACGCGCCAAGCGCGCCACGCGCATCGATTCGGCAGCCGCCGCCTTCATCCTGCAGGGGGCAATCGACCGGCTGCGCAGCCTGCGGAACCAGAATTCTTGAGCCTGAGACACAAACGCCCCGCCGACTCCGCGGGGCGTCTTATGTGACACCTCAGTCCAACCTGGTCATACGGCCGGATAGAGCACGTCGATGATGCGGCGGGCGTCGTGGCGCATGTCGAGCATGCCATAGGTCGTCCGCCACTGGCCTGCAAGCCGCGTCTCGATGAAGGCATCGGCGATGCGGCCCGTGCCGAGGCGGCGCAGCTCCGCGGCGGCGGCGGCAAGCGCCAGCTGCTCGGTGAGGAAACGGGCTGCCGCTTCGTCGGACTTGCACAGTTCGATCGCTGCCGACAGCACCTTCACCGTGCCCGGTCCCGCCTCGCCGAGGTCGTCGTGGATGACCGCCAGCACGTCGTCCAGCAGGCTCGGGTTGCGGGTCAGCACCCGCACAACGTCCAGCGCCATCACGTTGCCGGACCCTTCCCAGATCGCGTTCACCGGCGCCTCGCGATAGAAGCGGGCCATGGGGAAGTCTTCCACGTAACCGTTGCCGCCCAGGCATTCCATGGCCTCGTAGGTGATGGCCGGGGCTATCTTCGTGGTCCAGTACTTGACCACCGGCGTCATCACCCGCGCGAAGGCGGCGTCCGCCCGGGTGTTGGCGGCCTCGTCGAACGAGCGCGCCAGACGGAATGAGAGCGCCGTGGCGGCGGCCACGTCGAGCGCGAGGTCAGCCAGCACCCGGATCATCAACGGCTGGTCAATGAGCTTGACGCCCTGCACGGCGCGATGGCGCGCGTGATGGACAGCCTCCGCCAGCGCCGCGCGCATGAGGCCCGCAGAGCCCAGAGCGCAGTCGAGGCGCGTGAGCGTGACCATGTCCATGATGGTACGGATGCCGTGGCCCAATTCACCGACCGGCCAGGCCAGCGTGTCCACGAACTCCACTTCGGCGGTGGCGTTGGAGCGGTTGCCGAGCTTGTCCTTCAGACGCTGGAAGTGGAAGCCGTTCGGAGTGCCGTCCTCGCGCAGGCGCGGCGCGAAGAAGCACGAAAGTCCCTCCTTGGCCTGCGCGACAACGAGGAAGGCATCGCTCATGGGCGCGGACAGGAACCATTTGTGGCCGGTGAGGCGGAAGACGCCGCGCCCCACCTGCTCTGCCGTGGTCGTGTTGGCGCGCAGGTCGGTACCGCCCTGCTTTTCGGTGAGCCCCATGCCGATGGTGACGCCCTGCTTCTGCGCGACAGGCTTGTTGGTGTGGTCATACTTGCGCGCCACGATGCGCGGTGCCCACTCGCGGAACAGCTGCGGCGTGGACATGAGTGCGGCGAGCGACGCGCTGGTCATGGTGAGCGGGCAGAGGTGCCCCAGCTCCAGCTGCGACAGCAGGTAGAAGCGCGCGGCGCGAGCCTGGTGCCGCTTGCCCTTCTCCGCCGGCGAATCCTCCCAGATCGACGAATGGATGCCGACGCCGATCGAGCGCCGCATCAGGGCGTGATAGGAAGGATGGAATTCGATGATGTCGGCGCGACGGCCATGACGGTCGTGCGTCCGCAGTACCGGGCTTTCCGCATTTGCCAGCCGCGCCAGATCCTGCGCCTCCGGGCTGCGGGCGTAGCGCGCGAGCGTTTCCAGCTCCGTCTTGACCTGCTGCGAAAAACTGTCCGCCAGCTGGTTCAGAAGCGGGTCCGCGCGCCACGCGTTCGCCGCGTTCATCGGCGGCGTCTGATTGGTAAGGTCGTGATCCACTCGTCCGTCCTTTGTGATTCCGTTGCGGACATGGTCGCGCATATTCGTTTTCTTGTTATAAACGCATGCTTAGCACTTTACGCGTGCTTAGCACTTTCTGGCTGCGCCCGAAAATCGTCCGTTCCGCGGGTCCGTGAGGAAATTCTCCCGATCCGCGGTCCGCAGCCGGGGCGTCATGCCGGCGATCACCCGCCACTGCGCCGGCACGCGCCTGGCACCGAACAAATGCGTGGCTTCGCGTCTGCGTGGCTTCACATCTGCGCCCCGTTCCCTACAATCGGTCCGATCGGAACCAGGGCCCGATCCAGCACAGAATTTGTGGTTTTCAAGCCCGTCCAGGCGGCCGGCACAACTTGCGGACGCCGCAACCCCGGAATATAGCTCCGCGCGATGACACACACCGATCCCTTCCCCATCTTTCCCCATCGCCACCTGCTTGGCATCAAAGGCCTTTCGCCTTCCGATATCGAGACACTCCTCGACCGCGCCGACGCGGCGGTTTCCCTGTCGCGTCAGCCTGAAAAGAAGCGCACCGTCCTGCGCGGGCGCACCCAGATCAATCTCTTCTTTGAAGCCTCGACCCGCACCCAGTCGTCGTTCGAGCTGGCGGGCAAGCGCCTTGGCGCCGATGTGATGAACATGTCGGTGGCGAGCTCCTCCACCAAGAAGGGCGAGACGCTGCTCGACACGGCCACGACGCTCAACGCCATGCGGCCGGACATCCTGGTGATCCGCCATTCGTCGGCGGGTGCTGCCGCCCTGCTCGCCCAGAAGGTCGGCTGCTCGGTGGTCAACGCGGGCGATGGCGCGCACGAGCATCCCACTCAGGCGCTGCTCGACGCGCTCACCATCCGTCGCAAGAAGGGTCGGATCGCGGGGCTGACCGTGGCCATCTGCGGCGACATCCTGCATTCGCGCGTGGCGCGCTCCAACATCATCCTGCTGAACGCACTCGGCGCGCGGGTCCGGGTGGTGGCGCCCTCGACGCTCATGCCATCCGGCATCGCCCAGATGCGCGTCGAGCCCTTCACCTCGATGGAGGAAGGCCTGAAGGATGTCGACGTGGTCATGATGCTGCGCCTGCAGCGGGAGCGCATGTCGGGCAGCTACGTGCCCTCCGTGCGCGAATACTTCCGCTTCTATGGCCTCGACGCCGAGCGGCTGAAGCTCGCCAAGGAGGATGCTCTGGTGATGCACCCCGGCCCGATGAACCGCGGCGTCGAGATCGCCTCCGAAGTCGCCGACGGCCCGCAGAGCGTGATCCAGGAACAGGTTGAAATGGGCGTCGCCGTCCGCATGGCAGTGCTCGAGGCACTGCTCGATCCCCGCCGCGAGGGAGCTTCCGCATGACCGCAACAGTCTTCGCCAATGCCAGGATCATCGACCCTTCCCGCCAGCTCGACGCGGTCGGCACGGTCATCGTCAAGGATGGCGTTATCGCCGCTGCCGGTCCCGAAGCGCTCAATCAGGGCGTGCCGGAAGGCGCGGAAGTCATTGACGCCACCGGCAAGACCGTCATTCCCGGCCTTGTGGACGCGCGCGTTTTCTGTGGCGAGCCAGGCGCGGAACACCGCGAGACGATTGCCTCGGCAAGCCGCGCGGCGGCCGCCGGCGGCGTCACCTCCTTCATCATGATGCCGGACACCCATCCGGTGATCGACGACGTGGCGCTGGTGGAATTCGTTCGCCGCACGGCCTCGGCGACGGCTTGCGTCAACGTCTTCCCTGCGGCCGCCATCACCAAGGGTCTCGAGGGGGCGGAGCTCAGCGAGTTCGGCCTGCTGCGCGATGCGGGCGCCGTGATGCTGACCGAAGGCCGCCGCACTCTCGCAAGCAATACGGTGATGCGCCGCGCGCTCACCTATGCGCGCGACATGGGGCTGGTGATCTCCCATGCCACGCAGGACAGGGAGCTAGGATCCGGCGTGATGAACGAAGGCCTGCTGGCAAGCTGGCTCGGCCTCCCCGGCATCCCACGCGAGGCGGAGGCCATCCCGCTCATGCGCGACCTGATGCTTGCCCGCCTCACCCGCTCGCGCTACCACGCGGCGGAACTGTCGACCGGCATGTCGGCGGATCTCGTTGCTCGCGCGAAAGATGAAGGACTGGCCGTAACTGCTGGCGTCAGCATCAATAATCTGTGCCTCAACGAGAACGACGTCGGCGAATATCGCACCTTCTTCCGCCTGGTGCCGCCGCTGCGGTCGGAAGATGACCGGGTGGCCGTGGTCGAGGCTCTGAAGACCGGCACCATCGACATCATCGTCTCGTCGCACGATCCGCAGGACGTGGACACCAAACGCCTGCCCTTCTCGGAAGCTGCGGCGGGCGCGATCGGTCTGGAGACGCTTCTGGCCGCCGCACTCCGACTCTACCATTCGGGCGACGTGCCGCTCCTACGGCTGATCGAGGCGCTGTCGACCAGACCCGCGCAGATCTTCGGACTTTCGGGTGGAACTCTGAGGCCCGGCGCTTCAGCCGACCTGGTGCTCGTGGATCTCGAGGAGCCGTGGGTGGTGCGCAAGAGCGACATCCGCTCGCTCTCCAAGAACACGACCTTCGAGGATGCGCGAATGCAGGGCTGGGTCTTGCAAACCGTGGTTGCAGGGCGCAAAGTGTTTTCAGCTTAGGGGCGAGGAAACGCATGCTTGAATCAGCAGGCTTTGATACGGGGCTGCCCGTGCTGATTGCCGCATTGGCCGTTGGCTACCTGCTCGGGTCGATTCCGTTCGGCCTTATCCTGACGCGCATGGCCGGCCTCGGGGACGTGCGCAAGATCGGCTCTGGAAACATCGGCGCCACCAACGTGCTGCGCACGGGCAACAAGAAGATTGCGGCGCTGACGCTGATGCTCGACGCCCTGAAGGGCACGGCGGCGGTGTTGCTGGCGGCGCGCTTCGGGCATGCGGCGGGCCTCGTGGCGGGTCTCGGAGCCTTCCTCGGCCACATCTTTCCGATGTGGCTGGGCTTCAAGGGCGGCAAGGGGGTCGCCACCTATCTGGGTGTGCTCCTGGGTGCGGCGTGGCCCGGTGCGCTGGTGTTCGCCGTGGTCTGGCTTGCCACCGCTTTCATCTCCCGCATCTCCTCGCTTTCCGCGCTGATCGCCTCGGTCAGCGTGCCGATCGCCCTCTACCTGATCGGACGACCGGGCGAAGCGCTTCTCTGCCTCGGCCTCAGCGTTCTCGTGTTCATCACGCATCGCGCGAACATTTCCCGCCTGATCGCCGGAACCGAGAGCAGGATCGGCGCCAAGGGCTAGGCCAGAGGACGAAGGGAGGGCGGAATGGAGGTCAGCACCCGGCAGCGCCGCCTCCTTTCCGACCGCCAGAGGCGCAGCTGGCTGCGCCTCATCCGCACCGAGAATGTGGGACCCGCGAGCTTTCGCGCTCTCATCAACCGTTACGGCAGCGCCGAGGCGGCGCTCGAGGCGCTGCCGAGCTTGCCTCGCGCGGTGGACGCGAGCAGGTCAATCTACCCACCTGGGATCAGATCGACGCAGAACTGGAAGCGGCAGAGCGCATGGGGGCGCGCTTCGTCGCCATCGGCGAAGCCGAATACCCGCCACTGCTGACGCGCATCGAACATCCGCCGCCGCTGATCGCCGCTGCAGGCCGGACCGAACTGCTGCAGGCGCCAGCCTGCGCCATCGTGGTTGCGCGCAACGCATCCATCACCGGCATGCGCTTCACGCAGAAGATTGCCCATGATCTCGGCCTGGCCGGGCTGCTGATCGTCTCCGGTCTCGCGCGCGGCATCGACACGGCGGCGCATCGCGGAAGCATTGAGACCGGCACGGTCGCCGTCATCGCCGGCGGTCTCGACCAGCCCTACCCGCCGGAGAACGAACGTCTATACGCCGAACTTCTCGACAGGGGCGTGGTCCTCACGGAAATGCCCTTCGGCTGGGTTCCCCGCGCGCAGGACTTCCCGCGCCGCAACCGCATCATTGCGGGCATCTGCTATGGATTGCTGGTCGTGGAAGCCGCCGAACGCTCCGGATCGCTGATCAGCGCATGGCTCGCCAACGAGATGGGGCGGCTCGTCTTCGCCGTTCCCGGTTTCCCGCTCGATCCGCGCGCCGGAGGCACCAACAAGCTTCTCAAGGAAGGTGCAACCCTTGTCACCAAAGCCGAGGACGTCATTGAGGCGCTGCGGCCCGTGATCAGCAGGCCGATGCCCGTCACAAGCGCGGAAGAACCGCCTGATCTCGCAGCCGTCCCTCCCCCGGCGGAAAGCGAGCGGACTCTGGTGATCAACGCCCTCGGGCGCACACCCGTCCTGATCGACGACATCATTCGGCACACCGGCCTGGAAGCCGCCCAGGTCGCCCTCGTCCTCCTGGAACTGGACCTGGCCGGGCGGCTCGAACGCCATCCCGGAGGCTACGTGTCGCTGCTGCTCGATCCGTGATCGTGCGACTGCCCTTCCGCCGCCCGCGACAGGAGGTCGTTCACCTCCTCATAGGCCATTTCGATGAAGTAGATGAGCATCTCGGCCTTCTGTTTTTCGGCGAGATGTCGCAGTTCCCGAAGCATCGAGCGGATATAGTCCAGCGTCGCCGTGTCGACCGCCGGCTTTTCCGGTTCCCTTCCCTTGCCTCCCATTCCGTTTCCTCGCTGTTGCGAGGCGCGGACCGGATCTGATCGCGATCGCGTCCCCACCCCAATCCTCTTCTGGCTGCAGGGATAATCGGGGATCGGGAGTATGCACCAATAACGCGATCGGGATGGCTGATGACATTAGTGATTCATCACCGCGAGCATTGTGAAAAACGCGTCGGGGCTTGACCGCGGTCGAAAGCACAGCCATTTGACCTAGGAACCGGAGCATTCGCTCGACAGATAATTGGCGGTGCCAGCACCCAGGCGCCCAAAAAGGTATTGTCCATCCATGGATGTTGTTATCGTCGAATCGCCGGCCAAGGCGAAAACCATCAACAAATACCTGGGGTCAGGCTACAAGGTTCTAGCCTCTTTCGGCCATGTGCGAGACCTGCCCGCCAAGGATGGTTCCGTCCGTCCGGACGAGGACTTCGCCATGTCGTGGGAGGTGGACGGCGCCTCCGCCAAGCGGCTGGCCGAAATCGCTAAGGCTGTAAAGGATGCCGACGGCGTCATTCTGGCGACCGACCCGGACCGCGAGGGTGAGGCCATCTCCTGGCATGTGCTCGACGTTCTGAACCAGAAGCGGGTGCTCAAGGACAAGAAGGTCCGCCGCGTCGTCTTCAACGCCATTACCAAGAAGGCGGTGCTCGACGCGATGGCCAATCCGCGTGACATCGACAAGCCGCTGGTGGACGCCTATCTCGCCCGCCGCGCGCTCGACTATCTGGTGGGATTCACCCTGTCGCCGGTGCTGTGGCGCAAGCTGCCGGGCGCCCGCTCGGCGGGCCGCGTGCAGTCGGTGGCCCTACGCCTCATCTGCGACCGCGAGGCCGAGATCGAGCGCTTCGTCCGCGAGGACTACTGGCAGATCGCTGCCACGCTCGCCACGCCGCGCAGTGACACGTTTGAGGCGAGGCTCACCGCACTCGACGGGCGCAAGCTGCAGAAGCTGGACATCAAGAGCGCCGAGCAGGCGGAAGAGATCCGTCGGATGCTCGATGGCGCTGCCTTCCGCGTACTGTCGGTCGAGGCGAAGCCCACCCGGCGCAACCCGCCGCCGCCCTTCACCACATCGACCCTGCAGCAGGCCGCGTCCTCGCGCCTCGGCTTCTCGGCCACCCGCACGATGCAGATTGCCCAGCGGCTCTACGAGGGCGTGGATATCGGCGGCGAGACCATGGGTCTCATAACCTATATGCGTACCGACGGCGTGCAGATGGCGCCCGAGGCCATTGACCAGGCCCGCGCCGCGATCGCCAAGACGTTCGGCGACCGCTACCTGCCCGACAAGCCGCGCTTCTATTCCACCAAGGCGAAGAACGCGCAGGAAGCGCACGAGGCCGTGCGCCCGACGGACTTCTCCCGCACGCCGGACCAGGTCCGCAAGTATCTCGACGCCGACCAGGCACGTCTCTACGAGATGATCTGGAAGCGCGCCATCGCCAGCCAGATGGAGCCGGCGGAGATCGAGCGCACCACCGTGGAGATCGAGGCCACCAATGGCGGCCGCACGGCGGGCCTGCGCGCGGTGGGTTCGGTCGTCCGCTTCGACGGTTTCCTCGCCGCCTACACGGAAGTGAAGGAGGACGACCAGACCGACGACGACGAGGACGGCCGCCTGCCGGTCATCAACGCCAACGAGGCGCTTGAGCGCGAGTCGATCCAGGTCACGGCCCACACCACCGAGCCGCCGCCCCGCTACACGGAAGCGACCCTCATCAAGAAGCTGGAAGAGCTTGGCATCGGCCGCCCGTCCACCTATGCGGCGATCCTCAAGACGCTGGAGGACCGCGACTACATCGCCAACGAGCGCCGCCGTCTCATCCCGCAGCCCCGCGGACGCATCGTGACGACGTTCCTGGAGAACTTCTTCCGGCGCTACGTGGAATACGACTTCACCGCCGACCTCGAGGAGAAGCTGGACGAGATTTCCGACGGCAAGCTCTCCTGGAAGGAGGTGCTGCGCGATTTCTGGCGCGACTTCTCCGGCGCGGTGGACGACATCAAGGAACTGCGTGTCACTGACGTCATCGACGTCATGAACAACGAGCTCGCTCCCCTGCTCTTCCCCAGGCAGGAGGACGGCCGCGACCCGCGCATCTGCCCGAAGTGCGGCACCGGCCATTTGTCGCTCAAGCTCGGCCGCTACGGCGCCTTCGTCGGCTGCTCCAACTATCCGGAGTGCAGCTACACCCGCCAGTTCGGCGAATCCGGCGAGAATGGCAATGGCAGCGAGGCGCTCGCCGACGGTAACAAGGTGCTGGGCGCCGATCCGGACACTGGCGAGGAGATCACCTTGCGCAACGGCCGCTTCGGTCCCTATATCCAGCGCGGCGAAGGCAAGGATGCCAAGCGCGCGGGTCTGCCGAAGGGCTGGACCCCCGACATGATCGACCTCGAGAAGGCACTCGCCCTGCTCTCGCTGCCGCGCGAAGTGGGCGTGCATCCGGAAACCGGCAAGACGATCTCGGCTGGCATCGGGCGCTACGGACCGTTCCTGCTGCATGACGGCAGCTACGCCAATCTCGACTCGGTGGACGACGTCTTCTCGATCGGCATCAACCGCGCGGTTGCGATCCTCGCCGAGAAGAAGAGCCGCGGCGCGGGCGCCCGCTCTAAACCCGCCGCGCTCAAGGAGCTCGGAGAACATCCGGACGGCGGCGTCATCACTGTGCGCGACGGGCGCTACGGCCCTTACGTGAACCTTGGCAAGATCAACGCCACGCTGCCGAAGGGAACCGACCCGGACAGCGTGACATTGGAACAGGCCATCGCCCTGATCGACGCCAAGGCGGGAAGTGGCAGGTCGACGGCGAAGAAGACGTCCGCGAAGGCGTCGGCGAAGACATCAACCGCGAAGAAGGCCACGGCCAAGAAGACCGCGAAGGCCGGGAGTTAGTCATTTGGGCAGCAGGTTATTGAAGCGCTCCGCGAGCAAGGCTTCCTCATCTCGGGCTGACGGAGCGCATCTCCCCTCGAAGGAGGAGATCCTGCGCTACATCACCGAGAATCCCGACCGCTCTGGCAAGCGCGAGCTCGCCAGGGCGTTCAACATCAAGGGCGAGCATCGCCTCTGGCTCAAGGAGATGCTGGCCGAGCTCAAGTCCGAAGGCGCGATCAAGCCCCGCGGCAAGAAGAACGTGCGCGCCGGCCACCTGCCTCCGGTCGTCGTGCTCGACATCTTCTCCCGGGATGCCGAAGGCGGGCTGATCGCCCGTCCGGCCGAGGAAGATGAGGAATTCGACGGCCCGGTGCCGCTCGTTTCCATCCGCGTGCAGAAGGGTGCCCGCCTGGTGCCGGGCGTGGGCGACCGCGTGCTCGCGCGCGTACACCTGAACGACGCCGACACCGGCCCGGCCTATGTCGGCCGTGTGATGAAGATCTTCGAAAAGCGGCGCAAGGCCGTGCTCGGCGTGTTGCGCGAGATGCGCGACGGCACCCTGCGCATCGAGCCGGTGGAGCGACGTCAGCCCGAGCTCATCGTCGATACGGAATTCGCCAATGGCGCGAAAAGCGGCGACCTCGTGGAGGTGCTGCCGTTGAAATCGGGTCGCTACGGCCTGCCGAAGGCAAAGGTGCTTGAGGTCATCGGGTCGCTTTCGAGCGAGAAGGCGGTCTCCATGATCGCCATCCACGCGCACGAGATCCCTCACATTTTCCCCGCCGACGTGCTGGCCGAGGCGGAAGAGGCCGAACCTGTCACCCGCCCTTCGGGGTGGCGGGAGGACTGGCGGGACATTCCGCTGGTCACGATCGACCCGCCGGACGCGAAGGACCACGACGACGCGGTCTTTGCCGAGCCGGATCCGGATCAGGAAAAGAATCCCGGCGGCGTCATCGTGACCGTGGCGATCGCAGACGTGGCCTACTATGTCCGGTCCGGATCCGCGCTTGACCGCGAGGCGCTGAAGCGCGGCAATTCGGTTTATTTCCCCGACCGCGTGGTTCCCATGCTGCCCGAGCGCATCTCCAACGACCTCTGCTCGCTGCGCGAAGGCCAGAACCGCCCTGCCCTTGCAGTGCGCATGCGCTTTAGCGCCGACGGCCGGAAGCTTT
Organism: Chelativorans composti; assembly: GCF_039541695.1. Classification (NCBI taxonomy): domain Bacteria; kingdom Pseudomonadati; phylum Pseudomonadota; class Alphaproteobacteria; order Hyphomicrobiales; family Phyllobacteriaceae; genus Chelativorans; species Chelativorans composti. Next base: position 142,752 of record NZ_BAABGS010000074.1, read on the forward strand.
CGCATTCCTTCCACCGCGTGCTGATGCGGTCGGCGGCCCGTCTCTCCTATAACGAGGCACAGGAGGCGATCGACGGCAAGCCCAACGACAGGACCGGCCCGCTGCTCGACACGGTGCTGAAGCCGCTCTGGGACGCCTACGAGGTGCTGAAGCGTGGCCGCGATCAGCGTGAGCCGCTTGATCTCGACCTGCCGGAGCGCAAGATCATCCTTAAGCCCGACGGCACCGTGGACCGTGTGTTCGTTCCGCCGCGGCTCGACGCGCACAAGCTGATCGAGGAGTTCATGATCCAGGCGAACGTCTCGGCGGCGGAAACGCTGGAGGCGGCGCGCCAGCCCTTCATCTACCGCGTGCATGATGAACCGTCGCTTGCCAAGCTAGAAGCACTGCGGGAATTCCTTGCATCCCTCGGCATTCCGCTGACCAAGGGCGGGGCCCTTCGTCCCTCCCAGTTCAACGCAATCCTTGCCCGCGTGAAGGGAACCGAGCACGAGCAGCTGGTGAACGAGGTGGTGCTGCGCACCCAGAGCCAGGCCGTCTACTCGACGGACAATTTCGGCCATTTCGGCCTGAACCTGCGGCGCTACGCCCATTTCACCTCGCCGATCCGCCGCTATGCCGACCTCATCGTCCACCGCGCGCTGATCAAGGCGAAAGAGCTCGGACCATATGGACTTAGCCGCGACGACGAGACACGTCTGGAAGAAACCGCGGCGCTGATCTCCGCGACCGAACGGCGCGCGATGGCGGCGGAGCGGGAGACCATCGACCGTCTCGTCGCCGAACATCTGTCGAGCCGGACGGGCGACGAATTCGAGGCGCGCATCTCCGGCATCGCGGCTGCGGGCATCTTCGTGCAGCTGCCCGATTACGGCGCCGACGGCTTCATCCCGGTCTCGAGCCTCGGCGATGACTACTATATCTTTGACGAAGCACGCCATGCGCTGGTAGGTCAGCGGAGCGGACGCGGCTATCAGCTCGGCAGCAGCGTCGATGTGCGCCTGGTGGAGGTGACGCCTCTTGCCGGCGCGATGCGCTTCGAGATGCTGAGCGAACCCGCCAGCCTGCCAGGATCCTCCAAATCGCTACTGAAGGCCGGGCGGGATGCGGCGCGCGCACGGCGCGGTCGCAAGCCGGAACGACGGGGTAGGAGAAAGTAATGGAAGAGCATGTATTTGGCGGCGCAGCCGCCACGGCGAAGGAGCCGGCAAGGCCCGTGCTTCAGGCCATGTGGCGCGGCTTCAACGGGCGCTGCCCGCATTGCGGCAAGGGAAAACTGTTCTACCGGTTCCTGAAGGTGGCCGACCACTGCTCCGAATGCGGCGAGGAATTTCACCATCACCGCGCGGACGATTTGCCAGCCTATCTCGTGATCGTCATTGTCGGCCATATCACCGTGGGCGGGCTGCTGAGCCTGGAGCGCGTTACCAACTGGTCCCTCTGGACGCACATCGCCATCTGGATCCCGATCACCATCGCTATGGCCGTCGCGTTGATCAATCCGATCAAGGGCGCGGTTGTCGGCCTCCAATGGGCCCTGCGCATGCACGGCTTCGGCGGCGAGGACAAGAACGAGCTGGAAAAGGGATACGGGGATCAGTAGAGCCCTGCCCGCCTGTCGCCGGCGGAGGATCTCGTCGTGCCGGCTTCCTGCCGACCGCCCCCAGCCGGACTTGAATTTCCGACCAGCCCCGTCCGATATTGGGACACGCCGGTGACCTCGATTGACCCGACAGCAGCATCCGAACAGGGAGGGCGGAATGCCACCATCGGCACTTGCCGAACCGCAGCAAACGGAAGAGAGGCGGACAGCGGGTACGAACGCCAGACTGCGTCCGCGTGATGCGGCCACGCTTATTCTGCTCGACCGGCGGGGCGGCGCGATCAGTGTGCTGATGGGCCGCCGCCACAGCAAGCATGTCTTCATGGCCGGACGCTTCGTCTTTCCCGGCGGACGCACGGATCCAGCCGACGCGCGAATCCCCGTTGCCGCGCCCCTGCACCCTGCCGAGGCGGCAAAGCTGCGCATCGCGGGCATGAGCGAATCGCGCGCCCGCGCGATCGCCATGTCGGCCATCCGCGAAACCTATGAGGAAGCCGGTCTGTTGATCGGCTACAAGACGCCTTTTGTCACGCGGAGCCCCGCCTGGCAGGCCTTTTCCGACAGTGGCGTGCAGCCGGCGCTCGACTCGCTGCGCTATTTCGGCCGCGCCATCACGCCGCCCGGCAACATTCGCCGCTACGACACCCGCTTTTTTGCCGTCTGGCGTGAAGCCGTCTCGGCGGAGCTTCCTGCTCCCACGGATGAACTCGAGGAGCAGGTGTGGGTGCCCCTGTCGAAGGCCAGGGAGTTGAACATCCCCGACATTACCCAGACACTCATCGGGGATCTGGAGCGGCGGCTCGCGGACGATCCGGAACTCAAGCCCGGCGCCTATCCGGTCCCCTGCTATTGCGTGCGTCACCGCAGGTTCGTGCGGGAGACAGTCTGATCGCGCACTTTTCCGGAATGTCGGCGACAATCGCTTGACATTTCGGTGAGGATCGATATGTGTCTGGCCACAATTTCCGCGTCTCGGGTTCTCCCAGCCGGCCCATCGTTATCACTAGAACATACGGACGATTGATATGGCGAAGGCCACGACCATCAAGATCAAGCTTCTGTCGACGGCCGACACCGGCTATTTCTACGTCACGAAGAAGAACAGCCGTACGATGACAGAGAAGATGACCGTTCGTAAGTACGATCCGGTCGTCCGCAAGCATGTCGAGTTCAAGGAAGCCAAGATCAAGTAAGCTGCCTGACAGCTTCGTCTTCTGATGCGGCGCCTTACGGGCGCCGTTTTCATTTTGGGCCTTGAAGAGCAGCAGCCGTTGCCCTCTGGCCTTCCGGACTTTGCCGGCTTCCGGTCAGGGCGTGCCGCGCAGCGCCGCTGTCACCTCTTTTCCCTCGTGCATCGCCCCCCCCAAGGGATTGCCACCCTTGGGCCCCTGCCATGCCGTCTCGCGAATGTCGCTCCACGCGCTGCCCTCCGGCAACAAGTCGGGGGACATTGCTGGAAGATGGCCTCCAGACAGAAGACGCCGTCGAAAAATGCCGGTCGGCAATCTGGCAGCGGTACGAGGAAACCGCCGTGATGCCAGAGCCGGCCGGCTACCCCCTCTCTCAGGAGATGCGGCGAACCTGAGAAGAAAGGGATCAACACAACCACAATCGTCTATAGATCTACCTATGGTTGTATTATGCCCGACCTATAGAGAAAAATCAATAGCCGGCGAATCTTCGTGAACCGCGCCCGAAATTACCTTTTCACCGGTCGTGCGGTGGAAGCTCAACTGCGCGACGCCCCGACGTCGCATTGCAATGACCGCGCCCGTCTGGTCTGGGCTCTGGTCAGGCAGCCGGTGCAACCACCTGGTTGCGGCCCTGCTTCTTTGCCTCGTAGAGAGCGTCGTCGGCGCGCTGAAGCATTTGCTCGGGACTGTCGTCGAACGGTTTCTTCGTCGAGATTCCGGCGCTTGCGGTCACCCGAAGCGTTCTGCCGTCGCTGAAGGAGAACGCCTTGTTCGCGATCTCGCCGCGGATCCGCTCGGCGACGATGCGCGCCGAGGCAAGGTCCGTCTCGGGCATGACGATGGCGAACTCTTCTCCGCCATAGCGGCTGATCAGATCGATGCTTCGCAGGTTGCGACGCAACCGGAGCGCGAATTCCTGCAGCACCTGATCGCCGAAAGCATGGCCCATCTCGTCATTGATCCACTTGAAGCGGTCGATGTCGATCAGCATCAGCGACAGCGGTCTCTGGCGCGCCTGGGCGCGGTTGAAGAGCGTGGGCAGGTGGCCGTCGAGGTAACGCCGGTTGTAGACGCCCGTGAGAGGATCGGTGATCGCCATTTCAACCGTCCTGGCGACACTGGCGCGCAGCTGGTCGTTGTAGCGCTTGCGCTTCACCTGCGTACGCACGCGCGCCACCAGCTCCATCGGCACGATGGGCCGCAGGAGATAGTCGTTGACCGTCAGTTCCAGCCCGCGCAGCACCTGATGCTCCTCGCCAGGACTTGCGATCAGGATGATGGGAACGAGTCGCGTCTGTTCAAGTGCCCGAAACTGCGCGCAGAGCCGCAGGGGATCGCCGTCCTCCGCGCCGGTAGCCACGAGGATGCAGTCATAATCCCGCTCGAGGCCCCGCAGCAGCGCGGTCTGGGGTTCCGACACCTCGTCCACCACGTAGTGCTGCAGCAGCATGCCGGCGATCATGCGGGAAGACGAAGCATCGGGATCCACCAGCAGAAGCCGCGCGGGCTCCTGATATTCCTGCGCGGCCGGATGCAACAGCTCCGCGAGAGCGGGATCGCTGGCGGAATCTGCGCGCAGCCGTAATTCGTCCGTGAGCGCCTTCAGCCTGGTCAGCGTGCGCACGCGCGTCAGCAGCTGCAGGTCGTTGACCGGCTTGGTCAGAAAATCGTCCGCGCCCGCCTCGAGGCCGGTGATGCGCTGGTCCACCTGACCAAGGGCCGTGATGATGACGACCGGAATGTGCTGCGTCCGCGGACTGCCCTTCAGCCGGCGGCAGACCTCGAATCCGTCCATGCCAGGCATCATCACGTCCAGCAGGACCAGATCGATCTTGCCCTCTTCACAGATTTCGAGGGCTTCCTGCCCTGTCGAAGCAGTCACCACGTCGTAATATTCGGCCAACAGCCGCGCTTCGAGCAGCCGCACGTTCGCAGCCACATCATCGACCACCAGAATTCGAGCGGTCATGCCCCCACCCCGCTTGTTTACCCCAGTCCTGGCAAGAACCTGCCCTTAGACGTCCCCCAGATACGTCTTTATCGTTTGTATGAAGCTCGTGATCGATATCGGCTTCGAGATGTAGGCCTCGCAGCCGCCCTGGCGGATGCGTTCCTCGTCGCCCTTCATGGCAAACGCCGTCACGGCGATCACGGGAATCGATCGCAGCGTTTCATCCTGCTTGAGGCGCCGGGTGACTTCCAGCCCGGAGACTTCCGGGAGCTGGATGTCCATCAGGATCAGGTCGGGCCTGTGTTCACGGGCGAGCTCGAGCGCGTTCAGACCACTTCGGGTCAGAACGGTCTCGTAGCCATTGGCTTCAATCAGGTCGCGGAAGAGCTTCATGTTGAGCTCGTTGTCCTCGACGATCATCACTTTCTTGGCCATCGCTCTCCCCATCAGCGCTTGACGCCTGCTCTCCCCGCAACCCGGGCCGCGCGCTTGCCTTTCGCACCAGCAGCCGTGCAGGTCTCGCTGACGCCCCTGCCATGCCTCATCCTTCTTAAGAATTGAAGAACGCGTGCGTCGAAATGATGGTGACCACCAATCCTGCAGCCCCTTGCCTTGTACATTTTCGGTCTTATGCCTATCAAATCCTTTCCACCAAGACGTCAGGGGTATGCGGCATGGATCGGGAACACGCGGAAGACATCGCCATCAAGGCACTGGGCTTCATCGCGAGCAGCGAGGAATTGCTCCCCCGGTTCCTGAGCATCTCGGGAATCGAGGCCTCCCAGATCCGCGAGACCGCCGCCGCGCCCGGCTTCCTGGCCGGTGTGCTGCAATTCGTTCTCGCCCACGAGCCCACACTGCTTGCATTCTGCCAGTCTGCCGACATCTCACCCCAGCAGGTGAGCGGGGCGGCCCGCAGCCTGCCCTTCGGCGATGACCGCTGGGACTACCAGCCCTGACACGGGAAGCCCTGGTGGAATCACCCATGGCCTCAATCTCCGGTGAATTCTAGCCCTGCGTGGTTGAGGACCGGAGGATGGCGGTGTACGCTGTTTTCCCGTTACGTTCCCATATTTCGTCATGAAAGACAACCGCAGCATGTCAGGTTTCTGCCGCGACTGCCTTGCCCCCGCCAGCGGGACCGAGCGGCGCTGCCGGACGTGCGGAAGTCCGCGGTTGCTCGCTCATCCTGAGCTCGACAAGCTCGCGATCGCGCACATCGACTGTGACGCCTTCTATGCGGCGGTGGAGAAGCGCGACAACCCGGAGCTTCTCGACAAGCCGGTGATCGTGGGCGGCGGCAAGCGCGGCGTGGTCTCCACCGCCTGCTACATCGCCCGCATCCACGGCGTGCGTTCGGCCATGCCGATGTTTCAGGCGCTGAAGCTTTGCCCCGATGCCGTGGTCATCAAGCCGAACATGGAGAAGTACGCGCGCGTCGGGCGGGAGGTGCGCGAGCGCATGCTGCGGCTCACCCCGCTCGTGGAGCCGCTCTCCATCGACGAGGCATTCCTCGACCTTTCCGGCACCGAGAAGCTGCACGGGGCGCCCGCCGCATACGTGCTCGCGAGCTTCGCCAGGGAAGTGGAGCGCGACATCGGCATTACGGTGTCGGTCGGCCTCTCCTACTGCAAGTTCCTGGCCAAGGTGGCCTCCGACCTGGACAAGCCGCGCGGGTTTTCCGTCATCGGCCGTGACGAGGCGGTCACCTTCCTCGCCGACAAACCGGTGACGATCATCTGGGGCGTGGGCAAGGCCTTCGCCGAGACACTGGCGAAGGACGGCATTCGCACGGTCGGGCAGCTGCAGCGGATGGAACGGGAAGAGCTCATGCGGCGCTACGGCGTCATGGGCGACCGGCTCCACCGGCTTTCGCGCGGCGAGGACGACCGCCGGGTCGAGCCCGAAAGCGAGGCCAAGAGCGTCTCGAACGAGATCACCTTCGACCGCGACATTGCGGCCTTGGACGAACTGGTGCCGATCCTGCGCGCGATGAGCGAGAAGGTGTCCGCCCGCCTCAAGAAGGCGGGCATCGCAGGAAACACGGTCGTGCTGAAGCTCAAGACCCGGGATTTCCGCCTTCGGACCCGCAACCGGCAGCTTTCGAGCCCCACGCGGCTTGCCGACCGGATCTTCCGTACGGGTGTCGATCTGCTGCAGCGGGAAGTTGACGGCACCCCGTTCCGTCTGCTCGGCATCGGCGTCACCGACCTGACGGACGCGTCCCTTGCCGACCCGCCGGACCTCATCGACATTCAGGCGCAGAAGCGCGCGCTGGCCGAAACGGCGATCGACAGGCTGCGGGACAAGTTTGGCAAGTCGGCGGTGGAGACCGGTTACACGTTCCACTGTCCGCCGGCGAAGGGGTAGTCTTCACCCGAGCAATTCGAAGTGTTCGTTAAAGTCTGAATTGCTCCAGCAGCTTGGGCAAGCGACGCAAGGTTGGACGCCCGCGCCGACCAACGGCCTATTCCCCTATTTTTCAAATAACTTGACACAAATTCCTAAGACGCAATGAAAAGCACTTCAACCGCTACACGAGCTCCACATCCACCACGCCGGGGACAGCGCGCATGGCGGCAGCGATCTGAGGCGTCAGGCGGTAGCGATCCGGAAGGCTCACCTCGACCTCGCCCTGGCCGCCATCCTTGATGACGATCAGGCTCACCTGCCCTTCGCCGCGGGTGTTGAGCTGGGCGGAAATTAGCTGCAGCGGCTTCGGGTCGCGCAGGTAGACGCGAAGGGCCTTCTGCATCTTGCTCGCTTCCTCGTCGAGCGACTGCACCGTCTGTATGCGCAGGTTCACGCCCTCGGGCCGGTCTTCCGCGTTCACCGTGATCACGACCGACTTGCCGGGCTCAAGAACGTCACGGTAGTGATTCAGCGTCTCGGAGAACAGCACGGCCTCGTACTGGCCGGTTGAATCGGAGAGCTGCACGATGCCCATCTTGTTGCCGGTGCGGGTCTTGCGCTCCTGCTTGGCGGTGATCGTTCCGGCGAGCCGCCCGGCGGTGGCGCCGCGCTTCACGGCGGCCTGGAACTCGGCCCAGGTCTGGACGCGGAGCTTCTCAAGCGCCCCGCGGTAATCGTCGAGCGGATGGGCGGAGAGATAGCAGCCGACGGCCTGGAATTCGCGGTGCAGGCGTTCGGCCGGTAGCCATGGCTCGCTCACCGGCAGGTGCAGCTTCTGCGGCTCGAGCGCGGCGGAGCCGAAGATGTCGCCCTGTCCCAGCGCCGCGTCCTCCGCAGCGCGCGCGGACAGGCCCATCAGCCGGTCGATGCCCTGGAACAGGGCCGCTCGGTCATGGCCGAAGCAGTCGAGCGCACCCGCGCAGATCAGGCTTTCCAGCACCCGCTTGCCGACGATGCGCGGATCGACGCGCGAGCAGAAGTCCTCGATGCTCTCGAAGGGCTTCTCGTTGCGCTTGGCGACGATGTGGTCGACGGCGGCCTCGCCCACGCCCTTGATGGCTGCGAGCGAGTAGTAAATGCGGTTCTCGCCCACCTCGAAGATGCGATGGCTGGTCATGACGGATGGCGGCACGACCTCGATGCCGAGGCGCTGGGCATCGCGCCGGTATTCGTTGAGCTTGTCGGTGTTCGCCATGTCGTAGGTCATCGACGCGGCGAGGAATTCCACCGGGTAATGGGCCTTGAGATAGGCCGTCTGGTAGGAGACGACCGCATAGGCTGCCGCGTGCGACTTGTTGAAGCCGTAGTCGGCGAATTTGGCGAGAAGGTCGAAGATAGTGTTCGCCTGCGCCTCGCTGACACCGTTCTTCTTGGCGCCGTCCACGAAGCGGACGCGCTGCTTGTCCATCTCCTCGCGGATCTTCTTGCCCATGGCGCGGCGCAGCAGGTCTGCTTCGCCGAGCGTGTAGCCCGAGAGCACCTGGGCGATCTGCATCACCTGCTCCTGGTAGACGATAACGCCCTGCGTCTCCTTCACCAGGTGGTCGATCATCGGATGGATCGACGCGATCTCCTCCTCGCCGTGCTTGCGGGCATTGTAGACCGGGATGTTTTCCATCGGGCCCGGGCGGTAGAGGGCAACCAGCGCGATGATGTCCTCGATGCAGTCCGGCTTCATGCCGATCAGCGCCTTGCGCATGCCGGCACTTTCCACCTGGAACACGCCGACCGTCTCTCCGCGCGACAGCATCTCGTAGGTCTTCTTGTCGTCGAGCGGGATCTTGGACAGATCGATCTCGATTCCGCGCCGGCGGATGAGGTTCACCGCCGTCTGCAGCACGGTGAGCGTCTTGAGGCCCAGGAAGTCGAACTTCACAAGACCCGCCTGCTCCACCCACTTCATGTTGAACTGGGTGACCGGCATGTCGGAGCGCGGATCGCGGTACATCGGCACCAGCTCGTAGAGCGGGCGGTCACCGATCACGATGCCGGCGGCATGCGTGGAGGCGTGGCGGTAGAGGCCCTCGAGCTTCATGGCGATCTCGAGCAGCGTGCCGACAATTGGTTCCTTCTCCACCTCTTCGGCGAATCGGGGCTCCTCCTCCACCGCCTTCTTGAGCGGGGTCGGATTGGCCGGGTTGGACGGCACCAGCTTGCAGAGCCGGTCCACCTGCCCGTAGGGCATCTGCAGCACGCGGCCCACGTCGCGCAGCACTGCGCGCGCCTGCAGCGAACCGAAGGTGATGATCTGGCCCACCTGCTCGCGGCCGTACTTCTCCTGGACGTAGCGGATGACCTCTTCACGCCGGTCCTGGCAGAAGTCGATATCGAAGTCCGGCATCGAGACGCGTTCCGGGTTGAGGAAACGCTCGAAGAGGAGCGAGAAGCGCAGCGGATCGATGTCGGTGATGGTCAGCGCGTAGGCGACAAGCGAGCCCGCACCCGAGCCGCGCCCTGGGCCGACGGGAATGCCGTGCGCCTTGGCCCACTTGATGAAGTCCGACACGATGAGGAAGTAGCCGGGGAATTTCATCCGCTCGATGATGCCGAGCTCGTATTCGAGGCGTTCCCTGTAGTCCTCCTCGGTGTGCCCCTTGGCGGGCCCGTGCGCCTTCAGGCGGCGCTCCAGACCCTCGCGGGCCTGGCGCTTGAGTTCCTCGGCCTCCGCCTTCTCGGCCGTCTCCGGATCCGAACCGGCACCGGCAAAACGCGGCAGGATCGGCTTGCGCGTCTTGGGATAGTAGGAGCAGCGCTGCGCGATCTCCACCGTGTTGTCGAGCGCCTCCGGCAGATCGGCGAACAGCTCGGACATTTCCGCCTGCGACTTGAGGTAATTGTCCGGCGTCAGGCGGCGGCGGTCGTCCTGCGCGACGACGGCGCCTTCGGCGATGGCGATCAGCGCGTCATGGGCCTCGTAGTCGTCGCGGCTTCGGAAGAACGCCTCGTTGGTGGCGACGAGCGGGAGGTCATGCGTGTAGGCGAGATCAACTGTCGCCGCTTCCAGCGTGCGATCATAATTGCCGAGACGTTCCAGCTCCACATAGAGCCGGTCGCCGAACGTCTCCTCTAGGAACAGCAGCCGCTGCTCGGCAATTTCCTTACGGCCCATCTGCAGGGCAACGCCCACCGGTCCTCTCGGGCCGCCGGTCAGGCAAATGATGCCCTCGCAGAGTTCCCGCATCCATTCCTGCGTAATGTGGGGCGGCGTGCCGGGCTCGTGGTTGAGGTAGGCGCGGCTCACCAGCTTGACGAGATTGTCGTAGCCCTTCTCCGTCGCGGCGATGAGCAGCAGCGGGTCGTATTCCTGCTGGGCGTTCTTGCGGTTGCCCTTGCGCGCCTCTGCAAGACTGTCGTGAAAATGGGTGGCGAGCTGGCAGCCGACGATCGGCTGCAGACCCTCCTTGGAGGCCTTCTGGGCGAATTCCAGCGCGCCGAACAGGTTGTTGGTGTCGGCGATGCCGATGGCGGGTGCATTGTCGCCGATCGCGTGATTGATGATCTTGCCGACGTGGAGCGCGCCCTCCAGCAGCGAATACGCCGAGTGGACGCGCAGATGGATGAACCGGCGCAGCGGCGCAGACGGAGACGGCTTCTTCGCCTCCTCAGCCTGTTGCATCGCTGCACGCCTGATCGGATCACGCGGTTCGCTTGCCATGATCTTCTTCACCCATCACAACTGGATTCGGATTGTGCCGCGTCTTGCTCCCGAGGTCGAGGCGATCCCGCGCAAATCACAGGTTCTATCCCACACCCGCCGTCGTGGCGGGAGCGCTCGGAATGCCCGCCCTCACGGTGACCGCGTCGAACCACCGGGGAGGATTGGAGAAACCGGAGCCCTGCGTTTCGACAGGGCTCACCGTTCGTCAATCTCATGGCTCGAGCGGCTTACCATGAGTGTCGGTGTGTCGTCACAGGTCCTTTGCAACCATGTCGAAGGCCATCAGGCGTTCGATGAGTGCCGGCATGTCCTTGAGATGGACCATGTTGGGTCCGTCGGATGGCGCATTGTCCGGGTCCTGATGCGTCTCGATGAAGACGCCGGCGACCCCCACGGCCACCGCCGCCCGCGCCAGGGTCTCGACGAAACGGCGCTCGCCGCCCGTGGAATCGCCCTTGCCGCCCGGCTGCTGGACCGAGTGGGTGGCGTCGAAGATCACCGGAACGCCCTGCTCCGCTATGATCGGCAGGCCACGCATGTCGTTGATGAGAGTGTTGTAGCCGAAGCTCGTGCCGCGCTCCGTTGCCATGACGTTCGGATTGCCGGAGCCGACGACCTTGCCCACCACGTTCTTCATGTCCCAAGGGGCCAGGAACTGGCCCTTCTTCACGTTGACGACCTTGCCCGTCTTCGCGGCCGCGACCAGCAGATCGGTCTGGCGGCAGAGGAAGGCCGGGATCTGCAGGACATCCACCACCTCCGCCACGATACGGCACTGTTCCTCGGTGTGGACGTCGGTCAGCACCGGCACGCCTAGTTCCTTGCGCAGGTCGGCAAAGACCGGCAGCGCCGCCTCGAGCCCCGCGCCGCGCGCGCCGGAGAGCGAGGTGCGGTTCGCCTTGTCGAAGCTGGTCTTGTAGACGAAGCCGATGCCCAGCTTCTCGGCCATCTCCTTCAAGCTGCCGGCCATGTCGAAGGCGTGCTGACGGCTTTCGAGCTGGCACGGTCCCGCAATGAGCGCGAGCGGCGCATCATTGGCGAAAACGACGTTTCCCACCTCAACTCGGGCGTTCGGCTTCATGTCTGCTACTCCTGCAAGATGTCTGACGGCGCCCTGTGACCAGGTCCGGACCGAATCGGGCGGTCTGCAGGCGCCAGGTCTTCCCGTCATGTCCCGGACAGCACGCTTTCAGGTACGCTACCGGATTTTGCTCCGGCGCTTGCGCCTCCGAACGCTCCTGAAACGGCCCCCCAAAGCGATGATCCGGCGAAACGCCGGATCATGCAATCCCCTTCCGTATGTCTCAGACCAGGCGAGACTGCTCCACCGCCGCGGCGATGAAGGAGGCGAACAGCGGATGCGGCTCGAACGGCCGGCTCTTGTACTCCGGATGGTACTGCACGCCGATGAACCACGGATGGTCCCGGTATTCGATCACCTCAGGCAGCACGCCATCGGGCGACATGCCGGAGAAGACCAGCCCCGCGGCCTCGAGCCGCTCCCGGTACTCGATGTTCACCTCGTAGCGGTGGCGGTGGCGCTCCGAAATCTCGGTCGTGCCGTAGATCTGCGCGACGCGGGAGCCTTCCAGAAGCTTCGCCTCATAGGCGCCCAGGCGCATCGTGCCGCCAAGGTTGCCGCTTGCCGCACGTTTCTCGAGCATGTTGCCGCGCAGCCACTCGGTCATCAGGCCCACGACCGGCTCATCCGTCGGGCCGAACTCGGTCGAGGACGCCTTGGTGATGCCGGCAAGGTTGCGGGCCGCCTCGATGCAGGCCATCTGCATGCCGAAGCAGATGCCGAAATACGGCACCTTGCGCTCGCGGGCGAATTTGGCGGCCATGATCTTGCCTTCCGAGCCGCGCTCGCCGAAACCGCCCGGTACGAGAATGCCGTGCACCTTCTCCAGATACGGAGCCGGATCCTCCTTCTCGAAGATTTCCGACTCGATCCACTCGAGATTGACGCGGATGCGGTTGGCGAGGCCGCCGTGCGACAGCGCCTCGATCAGCGATTTGTAGGCATCCTTGAGGCCCGTGTACTTGCCGACGATGGCGATCGTCACCTCACCTTCCGGATTGTGGATGCGCGAGGTCACCTCGTTCCAGCGCTCCAGACGCGGCTTCGGCGCCGGGTCGATACCGAAGGCGGCGAGCACTTCCGAATCCAGGCCTTCCTTGTGGTAGGCCATCGGCACGTCATAGATGTGCCTGACGTCGAGCGCCTGGATGACGGCGCTCTCGCGCACGTTGCAGAACAGCGAGAGCTTGCGGCGCTCTTCCTTGGGGATCGGACGGTCGGCGCGGACCAGAAGAATGTCCGGCGCAATGCCGATCGACTGCAGTTCCTTCACCGAATGCTGGGTCGGCTTGGTCTTGAGTTCGCCGGCCGCCGGGATGTAGGGCATCAGCGTGAGATGCACATAGACCGCGCCGCCGCGCGGCAGCTCGTTGCCGAGCTGGCGGATCGCCTCGAGGAACGGCATCGCCTCGATGTCGCCCACGGTTCCGCCGATCTCGATGAGAACGAAGTCGTAGTCCTCGTTGCCGTCGAGGATGAAGCTCTTGATCTCGTCGGTGACGTGCGGAATCACCTGAACCGTCGCGCCGAGGTAGTCGCCGCGCCGTTCCTTCTCGATGATGTTCTGGTAGATCCTGCCAGTGGTGATGTTATCGGAACGGACCGCCGAGCGCCCGGTGAAGCGTTCGTAGTGGCCAAGATCCAGGTCGGTCTCCGCTCCGTCATCGGTCACGAACACCTCACCGTGCTGGTAAGGCGACATCGTGCCGGGATCGACGTTGAGGTAGGGATCGAGCTTACGGATGCGAACACGGTATCCGCGTGCCTGCAGGAGCGCACCCAGCGCTGCCGCTGCTATGCCCTTGCCAAGGGAGGAAACCACGCCGCCAGTGATGAAAACATATCGCGCCATGGGAATTATCGCTTATCCGGACAGAGGTGATTTTGCCAGAACAAATTTAATGTCCCGGCCATTTTTCTGCGCATAACGGGTCTCTCCGCATACGCGCGCCCAAAGTGAACAGGACCGGACGTTGCCGGTCCTGCTCGTTTGATTCCGTTATTGGCCGTCGGGCCAGTCTTACTGCGCGTTCGGCACCTGCGGCTCGGCCGGAGCAGCCTCACCGGCCGGAACCTCGGCGGGCGCGCTCTCAGGCGCAGCTTCCGGTACTTCGGTAGGCGCCGGGCCAAGCAGGTCGAGGACGCCGCCGCGGCCCTCGCTCGAGGCCGGCTGATTGCTCTGAAGCTGGTCGAAGATGTCGGTCGGACGCTCCTGGTAACGGGCGAGCACCGAGAGGCCCAGCGAAGTCGCGAAGAAGAGAGCGGCGAGAATCGCCGTCGTGCGCGTCAGCGTGTTGGCTGCGCTGCGGGCCGTCATGAAGCCCGAGCCGCCACCGATTCCCAGACCGCCACCCTCAGAGCGCTGCAGGAGAACGGCGCCAACCAGAGCGACAACGATAAGCAGGTGAATGACAATGAGGATATTCTGCATCTTTCCTTCCGGCGGTCATGGGCTGATGCCATATGCGGACGCGGCTCAATACACGCGTTTCGCGGCATTTCCAAGCCCCGCGCACAGGATAACCATCCTTCGCCCCATTACAAGGCGCGGCGGCGGGATTGCACCTATGCGCCGCGCGCCGCCCCCGCGATGGCCAGGAAGTCAGCGGCCTTTAGGCTTGCGCCGCCGATCAGTCCGCCATCCACATTGGCGACCGATAGCAGATCGGCTGCGTTGTCGGGCTTCATCGAGCCGCCGTAGAGGATACGCACCTTTGCCGCCTCTTCGCTCAGCAGCCTGGCGAGCTCGGCGCGGATATGGGCATGGGCCTCGGCAACGTCGGGAATGGTGGGCGTGAGGCCGGTGCCGATGGCCCAAACCGGCTCGTAGGCGATCACGGTATTTGCAGCCGTCGCCTCCGCCGGAACCGAACCGGCGATCTGGCTGGAGAGAACCGTAAGCGTCTCGCCTGCCTCCCGCTGTTCGCGCGTCTCGCCGATGCAGATGATGGCGACGAGCCCCGCCTTCCAGGCCGCACGGGCCTTTGCAGCGACATCCGCGTCGGTCTCGCCGTGGTCGGCGCGGCGCTCGGAATGGCCGACGATGACGAAGGATGCGCCGCAGTCCTTGAGCATGGGCGCGGAAATGTCGCCCGTGTGCGCGCCGCTGTCCTTGGCATGGCAGTCCTGGCCGCCGGAAGCGACCGGCGAGCCAGCGAGAACCTTCGATGCCCGATCGAGCAGCGTAGCCGGCACGCAGATCAGTCCGTCCGCCTTCGCGCCTGAAGCTTCGGCGAAACCTGCGGCAATTGCCTGCAGTTCGCCAAGCGAGGCTCCTGTGCCATTCATCTTCCAGTTTCCGGCGATGAGCGGACGAATTCCTGGCGTCATGGGCTGCAACTCCTGATCAGCTAGCGGACAACTTGTCTGTTCACTATCAAAAAGGCATCACAAAGCAATCGACAGTGGCGAATAACGACGCTATTCCCAACAGTTGATCACCATAACCTCACAGCTGGCAAGAAACGTTTCCATGCTCGACAGTCTCCGCAACGCAGCCAACACCTGGATCGCAAAACTCCTGCTGGCCATTCTTGTCGTCAGTTTCGGCATCTGGGGCATTTCCGGACAGATGCTGATGGATCCGACCGGCGGATCGGTCGTGACCGTTGGCGGAACGAGCGTGTCGGCGATGGACTATCGACTGGCCTACGATCGGCGGGTCTCGGAGCTGTCGCGCCAGCTCGGCACGCAGCTGACGCGCGCCCAGGCGGAGGCCCTCGGTATCAGCGAGCAGGTTCTCTCGGAGGTCACGGTCGGCGCCCTGCTTGACGAAATGGCCCGCAAGATGGGCCTTGGCGTTTCCCGTGAGAGCATTGCGGAACTTGCGGCCGCCGATCCTGCCTTCAAGGGCCCGGACGGTCGCTTCAACGTCGCCCAGTTTGACTACATCCTCCAGCAGATCGGCATGACCCGCGACGCCTATCTGCGCAACCAGACGGCAGCCGCCCGCCGCCAGCAGATCGTCGACGCGCTGGCTACCGGCGTGAAGGCGCCCGACACCCTGCTTGCCAGCATGGCCCGCTATCGCGGCGAAGACCGCACGATTGAATACGTGGCCCTGCCGCGTTCGCTGGTGGAGCCGGTCGAGGCTCCGTCCGACGATGCACTCAAGGCTTATTTCGAGGAGCACAAGGCCGGGTACGCGGCTCCCGAGTACCGGACTATCAGCTTCGTGAAGCTGGAGCCGGAGGACATCGCCGATCCGGACGCGGTCTCCGATGAGGACATCGAGCGTTACTACGAGCAGAATCGCGCCAGCTACACGGTGCCGGAGCGCCGCACGATCGAGCAGATCAACTTCGACAGCGAGGAAGCCGCCAGCACGGCGGTCGAAAGCCTGAAGTCCGGCGTCACCTTCGAGGATCTGGTTCAGCTCCAGGGCAAGAAGCCCGAGGACGTGAACCTCGGCTCTCTCACCCATGCCCAGATCGCCGACAAGACCATCGCCGATGCGGCGTTCTCGCTTGCCGAGAACCAGGTGAGCGACATTGTGAACGGCATGTTCGGCCCGGTCATCCTGCGCGTCACCAAGATCGAGCCGGAGAAGGTAACGCCGCTCGCTGAGGTGAAGGACAGGATCCGCAAGGAACTCGCCATTTCCGACGCGACCCGGCAGATCCAGGACGCCTATGACGCCTACGAGGATGCGCGCGCCGGCGGCGCCACGCTTGCCGAAGCGGCCCAGAGCCTCGGCCTTCAGGTTCGCACCGTGAAGGCCATCTCGCGCGGCGGCGAGGACCAGAACGGCAATGTCGTCTCCGACCTGCCGGCCGCTCCACGCCTTCTCGCGGCAGCCTTCGAGACGGACGAAGGCATCGAGAACGCGCCCATCGACGTGGGCTCGCACGGCTATCTGTTCTACGAGGTGGACGAGATCATCCCCGCCCGTGATCGCACGCTCGACGAGGTGCGCGACCGCGTGGTCGCCGACTGGACCAGGGAGGAAGTCGCGAAGCGCCTGAAGGCCAAGGCCGAGGAGCTTGCCAAGGCGGTGCGCGACGGCACCAGGACGCTGGACCAGGTCGCCTCCGAGTTCGGTCTGGAGAAGATTACCAAGCGTGGTCTGAAGCGCGAGGCGAACGATCCCGACCTCGGCCGTCCGGGCGTTACCGCCGTGTTCGGCATCCCGCAGGGCTCCGTTGGCTCGTTTGCGAACCCGGCGGGAGACGGCGAGTTCCTGTTCCAGGTCACGGAGGTCTTTCAGCCTGCTTCCGCCTCCGCGGAAAGCGTCCCGGCTGATGTCGCCAGGGCGGTCGGCAATACCATGACCCAGGATCTGCTGGTTCAGCTTGCCGCGCGCCTGCAGGCCGATCTGGGTGTCACGGTCAACCGGGCTGCGGTACAGCAGGCCCTCACCCTGTTCTGAGGTAAGTCATGGCTGATCTGAAGGCGCATATTGCGAAGGTGGCAACGGGTACGCCGCTGACCCACGAGGAAGCGCGCGAGGCCTTCGACATCATCATGTCCGGTGAGGCGACCCCGAGCCAGATGGGCGGCTTCCTGATGGCGCTGCGGGTGCGCGGCGAGACGGTGGCCGAAATCACCGGCGCGGTGGAGACCATGCGCGCCAAGATGCTGCGCGTCAGCGCGCCCGAAGGCGCCGTCGACATTGTCGGCACCGGCGGCGATGCCTCCGGCTCCTACAACGTATCCACCTGTGCCGCCTTCATCGTGGCAGGGTGCGGCGTGCCGGTGGCAAAGCATGGCAACCGCGCCCTCTCCTCGAAGTCCGGCGCGGCCGACTCGCTGGCCGCCCTCGGCGTCAACATCGAGCTGGGGCCGGATGAGATCGCGGCCTGCATTGCTGAAGCCGGCATCGGCTTCATGTTTGCGCCCATGCACCATTCAGCCATGCGCCACGTGGGCCCGACGCGCCTCGAGCTCGGCACGCGCACGATCTTCAACCTGCTCGGACCGCTCGCCAATCCGGCCGGAGCCAAGCGTCAGCTGCTCGGCGTGTTCGCGCCGCAATGGGTGGAGCCGCTCGCCCATGTCCTCCGCAACCTTGGCGCCGAGAAGGCCTGGGTCGTTCACGGTGACGGCCTCGATGAGATGACGACGACCGGCAAGACGCTGGTGGCGAGCCTCGAAAATGGCGAGGTGAAGACCTTCGAGATCACGCCGGAATCCGTCGGCCTCGCACAGGCCGACATGGCCTCGCTGCGCGGCGGTGACGGCGTCGCGAACGCCAAGGCGCTGCGCGCCGTTCTGGAAGGCGCCAGGAACCCCTACCGCGACATCGCGGTTCTCAATGCCGCGGGCGCGCTGGTGGTGGCTGACAAGGCTTCGAGCCTTGAGGAAGGCATCGCGATGGCGACGCAGTCGCTCGACACAGGCGCTGCCCTGCGCACGCTCGAGAAGCTCGTGGAGGTCTCCAACCGGAAAACGGCTGACTGAGGCCCTGCCCTTCACCGACGCAAACGACAACTGCCCGCTGCACTGGAAGGAGCATCTGATGGCGGACATTCTGCGCAAGATCGAAGCCTACAAGCGCGAGGAAATCGTTGCTGCCAAGGCCGCCCTCCCCCAGGCGGAACTGAAGGCGCGGCTGAAGGACGCCTCGCCCGTGCGCGGCTTCATGAATGCGCTGAAGGCGAAACAGGACCAGGGCGGCTTCGGTCTCATCGCCGAGATCAAGAAGGCTAGCCCCTCGAAGGGCCTTATCCGCGCCGATTTCGATCCGCCGGCGCTGGCGAAGGAGTATGAGCAGGGCGGCGCTGCCTGCCTTTCCGTGCTCACCGACGGCCCCTCTTTCCAGGGTGCGCCCGAGTTTCTGGTCCAGGCGCGGGCGGCCTGTTCGCTGCCAGCCATCCGCAAGGACTTCATGCTCGACACCTACCAGGTGCTGGAAGCCCGTCTGCTCGGCGCCGACGCGATCCTCATCATTATGGCGAGCGTCGATGACGACACGGCGCGCGCGCTGGAGGAAACGGCCTTCGAGCTCGGCATGGACGCGCTCATCGAGGTGCATGACGAGGAGGAACTGGAACGGGCGCTGAAGCTTTCCTCCCGCATGATCGGCATCAACAACCGCAACCTCAGAACCTTCGAGACGACGCTGGCCACGTCCGAGAGGCTCGCACCCATGATCCCGTCCGACCGGCTGATCGTCGGCGAAAGCGGCATCTTCACCCACGAAGACTGTCAGCGGCTTGCCAAGGTGGGCATTCGCAGCTTCCTCGTCGGCGAAAGCCTGATGCGCCAGCAGAACGTGGCGGAGGCAACGCGCAGCCTGCTGGGGCTCGCCCCGGCCGCCTGAAGGAGGGTTTTCATGTCCGCGGAGGAGGATAAGCGGCTTACCCATCTCGACGCCGAGGGCAAGGCCGACATGGTCGACGTGGGAGCCAAGGCGGATACGGAGCGCGTGGCGGTCGCGACCGGCTGCGTTCGGATGGCGCCTGAAACGCTGCAGGCCATTCTTGCCGGCAACGCGAAGAAGGGCGACGTGATCGGTGTGGCGCGCGTCGCGGGCATCATGGCAGCGAAGAGGACGAGCGACCTCATTCCGCTCTGCCACCCGCTTGCACTCACCAAGGTTTCCGTCGACATCGAGCCGGACGAGGCCCTGCCCGGCCTGCGGATCCGCGCCCTCGCCAAACTCACCGGCAAGACCGGCGTCGAGATGGAGGCGCTGACGGCTGTCTCCGTTACCTGCCTCACCATCTACGACATGGCCAAGGCGCTCGATAAGGACATGGTGATCGGGGAAATCCGGCTTGAGGAGAAGCTTGGCGGCAAGTCCGGCCACTGGAAGCGCGGGGAGCGGGACTGATGGCCCTGCTTTCTGTCGATGAGGCCCTCGAGCGCATCCTGGAGGGCGTGCAGCCCGTCTCCGCTGAAACCGTTCCGCTCGCCGAGGCCGTCGGCCGCGTTCTGGCTGCTCCGATTGAGGCGCGCCGCACGCAGCCGCCCTTCGACGCCTCGGCCATGGACGGCTACGCAGTGCGGGACGCCGATATTGCCAGCACGCCTGTCACCCTGAAGGTCATCGGCACTTCCGCCGCAGGCAAAAGATTCGACGGTGAAGTGACCGCCGGAACCGCCGTGCGCATCTTTACCGGCGCTCCGCTGCCGAAGGGCGCCACCACGATCGTTCTGCAGGAAAACGCCCGGGTCATCGACGAAGGCAGGATCGAGGCGCTGGAGCCTGCCGCCCCAGGCCGCCATATCCGCCGCGCGGGACTGGACTTTCGGTCTGGCGACACGGTGCTGGAAGCGGGCCGCACGCTCGATCCGGCGGCACTGTCCCTGGCGGCAGCGTCGGGCCATGCTCAGGTGCCGGTCATCCGTCGCCCGCTCGTGGCACTCATCGCCTCGGGCGACGAACTCGTGCCCCCGGAAGCCGAGCCGGGTCCGGATCAGATCATCGCTTCCAACAATTTCGGCGTCGCCGGCCTCGTCCAGCAGGACGGCGGCCGGGTGCTCGATCTCGGCATTGTGCCGGACGACCATGCGGGTTTCGCCGCCGCCGTGCGCCGCGCCCGCGAGGCGGGGGCCGACGTGCTGGTGACGCTAGGCGGCGCCTCCGTCGGCGACCGCGACATCACCCGCGAGGTGCTTGCCGCAGAGGGCATGGAGCTCTCCTTCTGGAAGATCGCCATGCGGCCGGGCAAGCCGCTGATCTTCGGACGCCTGGGCCGCATGTCCGTGCTCGGCCTGCCGGGCAATCCCGTCTCGAGTCTCATATGCGCCCACGTCTTCCTGCGGCCGCTCGTGCGCCGCCTCGGCGGACGGCTGCATGCGCCTAACCTGCACCAGGCGGAGCTCGGCGCCCCCATGCCCGCCAACGACGGCCGGCGCGACTATGTCCGCGCCACGGTGGTCCCCGGACCGGGCGGGCTCATCGCCACCCCCTTCCCCGTCCAGGACTCCTCCATGTTGAGCGTGCTTGCCGCCGCGAACGCGCTCATCATCCGCCAACCGCATGCGCCGGCGGCGGAGGCCGGCGAGCGCTGCCAGGTTCTCATGCTGCGTTAACGCCGCTCTAACCTTTCGCCCTGCAAGTTACCAGTTGCAGAACACATCCTGAACGTCTACGTTATGTTCTGGATTTGTTTTTACTTTGATTCAGGGGTTCGGAGCCGATGCTAACCCGCAAGCAGCATGAACTCTTGCTGTTCATTCACCAGTGTCTCAAGGAGACCGGCATCCCGCCTTCCTTCGACGAGATGAAGGAAGCTCTGGACCTCGCGTCAAAGTCGGGGATCCACCGCCTGATCAGCGCGTTGGAAGAGCGCGGCTTCATCCGCCGCCTGCCGAACCGCGCGCGGGCTCTGGAAGTCATACGCCTGCCGGATTCGATGATGCCGAACGTGCCGCCGCGTTCCCGGGGCTTCTCCCCCTCGGTCATCCAGGGCGGCCAGAGCCAGCCCGAACCGGCGCCGACGCCTTCGCGTGCCACGCCGGTTTCCAGCGAGACAAGCATATCCATTCCGGTCATGGGCCGCATCGCCGCGGGCGTGCCGATCGACGCCATTCAGCACGTGACCCACAGCATCGCCGTCCCGCCGGACATGATTTCCGGCGGCGAGCACTATGCGCTTGAGGTCAAGGGTGATTCGATGATTGAGGCCGGCATCTTCGACGGCGACACGGTGATCATCCGCCACACCCAGACGGCCAACCCGGGCGACATCGTCGTGGCGCTGGTGGACGACCAGGAGGCGACGCTGAAGCGCTTCCGCCGCAAGGGCGCCTCCATCGCCCTGGAGGCCGCCAATCCCGCCTATGAGACCCGCATCTTCCCGCCCCACCGCGTGAAGGTGCAGGGCAAGCTCGTCGGCCTCATCCGGCGGTATCACTGAGTGATGATGCGGCGGGGCCGCCGTCAGGCCCTGCCCTGCCCTGTTGCCTGTTGCGGTCATTTGCCATCAAGTGCTCGTGGCATCTGTCGAGACTGCCGCGCGGACCAAATCCTTGCGGAAGAGTCCGGAAAACGTCTCTGCCGCAATTGACGCAGCGGCTGAAGCAAGGGAAAAGGACCACAATGCGGACGTGGCGGAACTGGTAGACGCAAGGGACTTAAAATCCCTCGGGCTTCGCCCGTGCGGGTTCGACCCCCGCCGTCCGCACCAAGCCTTCAACATTGCCGCTGTATCTTGCCAGGCTGGACAAAAACCAGCCATCGTACCTGCCGTCAGGGCGGGTTATACGGCCATGTGCAACCTCTACACCTCCACAACGAACATTGAGGCGCTTCGCCAGCTCTCGCGCCTTCTGGACAGGCTGGCGGACCGGGCCTTCTTCAATGAGGAAAGCTTCGACGTCTATCCGAACCGGTTCGGTCCCGTCATACGCATGGTCGAGGGCGGGCCTGAGATGGTGCGCGCTCGCTGGGGCATGCCCTCTCCTCCCTCGATGCTCCAGGGCAAGGACTTCGACTATGGCATTACCAACATCCGCAACACCGTCTCGCCCCATTGGCGTCCCTGGCTCTCACCCGGGCACCGATGCCTGGTGCCGGTGCTGAAATTCGCCGAGCCTGATCCCGCGCGCAAGCGGCCGGGCGAACGGACTCCGGACGCCTGGTTCGCGCGGCCGGACGGACGCCCCTTTTTCTTCGCCGGGCTCCGGACGCGCTGGACCGGAAAGCGCCTCGCGCGCGAGGAACCGGCCACCCACGAACTTTATGCTTTTCTTACCACCGCGTCGAACGCCCTTGTGGCGCAGGTGCACCCCAAGGCCATGCCAGTCATCCTCACCCGTGACGAGGAGATCGATATCTGGCTGCGCGCCCCTTGGGACGAGGCGCGGCACCTGCAGCGCCCTGCGGAGGAGAGCGACCTGATCATCCTGCCCGGCGAGAAGGACCGGCCCAAGCTGCCCTGACATGTTCAGCCTCGTGTGGCCCAAGCCAGCCTTTTCGCCGCTCTGTACGAAAGCCCGCAGCGGTTTCCCATCCGCGCGCCGGGGCGTGCTTGAAAAGCGCTACCTCTTGCCCGTAGCTAACGAACAGGGCTACGGTCTTCCCCGGAGGATTTTGACCGACTCCAAAAGCTTCAACCTTCACATGAACGTGAAGATTCTAACTCACCTATTTGTTTTTTAAAACTTATCAAGGATCGAAATCTGATAGTCCGCGGAACTGATTTTGAGCGACCTGCACCTCCGGGAAAATCTGAACGTCTCCAATCATATGCTTCCTGCGGCCGGAAGGAGACGGTTCAGACCTGCTCGGAACCGGGCCTGGAGCCGTTCAAGGAAAGTGGAAACCGGTTTCTGTCCGGAACCATGACCAGCCGCTTACCTACAGCAGTTCAGTGTTTCGTAAAAAACTGAACTGCTCTTCTAAGCGGCTGCGCGCTTCCAGCCGAGCGCGAGCAGGCCGGCGCCGATCATCAGCGTGCCGCCCGTCCGATTGATAACGTACTGGACGGTAGGATTGCCGATCCGCGAGCGGATGGCCGAGGCCATGAACGCGTACAGCGCCGCGTTCACCGTCGCGATGACGAGGAAGGTGACTTCCAGAATGACCATCTGCGGCAGCAACGGCGATGAAGGGTTCATGAACTGCGGCAGGAAAGCGACGAAGAAGACAATCGTCTTCGGGTTGAGCGCGGTTACCGCATAGGTGTGCAGGAAGATCCGGCCTGGCCGCAAGGTGGCAGCTGGGGCGTCGGGCGTCTCCCCCCTCTCCTCGCTCACCGGCGCGCACCAGAGCTTGATGCCAAGGTAGATCAGATAGGCCGCGCCGATCCACTTGAGCACGGTGAACAGCGTGGCCGAAGTGGCGAGCAAAGCGCCCAGGCCGAGCATCGAGCCCGTCATGGCGGTGAAGTCGCCGAGAGTCACGCCGGCGACCGTCGCAAAAGCGATTCTGCGCCCATGGCTCAGGGCGTAGGAGACCACCAGAAGAATGGTCGGTCCGGGGATGGCGACCACCACGGCAGACGCCGCCGCGAATGCAAGCCAGGTTTCAAGGGACATCGGGCACCTCGATGATCGGCGAGAAAAGGGTCGGCCTCTGCTGATCAGTTAACTAGAGAATCCGCAACAATTCAACCGCCGCCATCATGTCCCGCTTGCGAGCGGCAAGCCGTTGGGCGGCTTCGTAATCCTCGCCCCATTGGCTGGCGTTCCAGTCCTCGTCGATGTGGGCGGCCCTCCAGGCGTCCTCGGCATCGAGGAACCCGGCCTCGACCGCCAACGCCAGGATCGACGATCCCATCAGCGTCGTCATGACATGGAGGGAGGACAGACGGAACACCTCGCGCCGCTGCGCGAGATAGCTGCCGACCGCAGCAATGGTCTCGCGCGGTTGCTGCACGTGCATCACGCCTTCGGCGAGCACGAAGCGCGCACCGATCGTCCCCTCGATCCAGTCCAGCACCGGATCCCAGGCATCCCGCTGCATCTGCACAAGCCGCTCTGGCGACTCGGCGCGGTAGCAAAGCAGGTCGGACGAGGCATACCGCAGGATATCCTCGAGAACGGCCTGCGGGTCGCGCGCCACGCCGTCGATGGCGGTGTTGACGAGCCGCGTCACCGGCATGGTCATCGGATCGATCCGCTCGCCCTGCGCGGCATATTCGTCCGCCACGAGCCGCGCCATGCCTTCCCTGGGGAGAATGACTTCGGCTCCGCCGGGCGTACGTACGGTCTTTCCGTCGAGCAGCACCTTGAAGGCCCCCTCCTCGCCGCCCACCGTTACTTCCTTGTAGAAGCGCCGGGGCAGTTGCGGGCGCATGCTTTCCTGGGCGGCGCGGATCGGGTCCGGCTGGCGCCCCTGTTCGAGATCGTTCAGAAGTTCACGCATGTCATTCATATAGGCGGCGGCGTTGGCGCGGCCACCTTCCCTTCATTCTTCTTCGGCCGAAGCCTCGTCGAAGCTGAGCAGGTTCCAGCTCTGCTTCATGTGCGGCGGCAGCTCGGCCGTCACGTCAATCACGCCCTTGCCGGGATCCGGATGCGGGATCACGATGCGCCGGGCATGGAGATGCAGCCGGTTCTGGATTCCGCCCGGGAGCTCCCAGTTGTGATCCGCGACGAAATACTTGGGGTCCCCGATAATTGGGCAGCCGATATGCGTCGTATGCACGCGCAGCTGGTGCATGCGGCCGGTCTGCGGCTCCAGTTCGAGCCATGACAGCGCCTGCCCGGCCTGCTCCACCACCCGGTAGAGCGTGACGGCGTGCTCCGCCCCTGGCTCGCCATGCTTGGCGATCCGCATCTTGTCACCGTCCGGGGTGGCCTCGCGCAGCAGCCAGGTCGAGATCTTGCCTTCCCGCTTGCGCGGCACGCCCTTCACCAGCGCCCAGTAGACCTTCTTGGTCTCGCGCTCGCGGAACGCTTCCGTAAGCTTCACCGCCGCAAGCCGCGTGCGCGCCACGACGAGCACGCCGGACGTGTCGCGGTCGAGCCTGTGCACGAGGCGCGGTTTCTCGCCCTTCTTGTTGCGCCAGGCTTCGAGCATGCCGTCCACATGCCGGTTGACTCCCGAGCCGCCCTGGACGGCGAGGCCCGCCGGCTTGTTGAAGACGAACACCTTGTCGTCCTCGTAGAGCAGCATCTGCGCCAGCACTTCGGCGTCGCCGCGGTCGCGAATCGTACGGCTCGTCATGGGCTGCGCGCCCTTGCGGTCGATACCGAGCGGCGGCACGCGAATGATCTGGCCGGGCTGCACGCGCGTGTCCGTTTTCACGCGACCGCCATCGACCCGGATCTGGCCCGTGCGCAGGAGCTTCTGCAGCTGCCCGAACGCGAGCCCCGGATAATGTACCTTGAACCAGCGATCGAGCCGCATGCCCGCCTCGCTGTCTTCCACCTTGATCTGTTCTATGCCTGCCATGTCTTCACCATTTCGGCGGGCATACCATTAGAAAACGCTTCTTGCGAGCCACAATCCCGCAAACAGGAAAAGAATGGCCCCTAATACGCTAGCCAGCACGTAGGCAGCCGCAAGAGACACCGCCCCGCGCTCCCACAGCAGCGTCGCATCCAGAGAAAACGCCGAGAAGGTGGTGAACCCGCCGAGAATCCCGGTTGCCAGGAACAGTGAACGTGCCCCACGGGAACGCAACACCGAGCAGCCGCGCCGCGCCGACATTCGTCAGGTGCCGCAGCCCGGCGCCGATTCCGCCGCCCAGACAGACCAGAAGCAGGTGGTACAGGATGGCTGTCCCTTTCCTTGTTCAGATCGCCGTGTTGCCCGTCTCAGCCCCTGCCGGACCGCTCGCGCCGGAGCCGCGCCCAGTAGTCGAGCCGCTTGCGGATCTCCCGTTCGAAACCGCGCTCGGGCGGATTGTAGTAGGTCTGCCGCCCCATGGCCTCCGGGAAATAGTCCTGGCCCGAGAACGCATCCGGCATGTCGTGGTCGTACTGGTAGCCCTCGCCGTAGCCGGTTTCCTTCATGAGCTTGGTCGGCGCGTTGAGGATATGCTTGGGCGGCAGCAGCGATCCGTGTTCCTTGGCCGACCGCATGGCGGCTTTGAACGCCGTGTAGACCGCATTCGACTTCGGCGCCGTGGCGAGATAGACGCAGGCCTGCGCCAGTGCAAGCTCGCCTTCCGGAGAACCCAGATAGTCATAGGCGTCCTTGGCCGCGTTGGCGATGACAAGCGCCTGCGGATCGGCGAGGCCGATGTCCTCCACCGCCATGCGCACGAGCCTGCGGCCGATGTAAAGCGGATCCTCGCCTGCGTCGAACATGCGGCAGAGGTAATAGAGCGCGGCGTCCGGGTCCGATCCGCGCACCGACTTGTGGAGTGCGGAGATCAGATTGTAGTGCCCGTCCTGGCTCTTGTCATAGATCGGCGCGCGCCGCTGCACGATCTTCTGAAGGGTTTCCGCGTCGAAGGTCTCGCCCGGGCGCGCCGCGCGCCAGACCTCTTCGGCAAGCGTCAGCACCGCGCGCCCGTCCCCGTCCGCCATGCGGATCAGCACGCCGCGCGCCTCTTCGGTGAGCGGCAGTGCCTTGCCCTCTTCCTTCTCCGCGCGCTGGAGCAGCTTCTCGAGGCTCTCCGCGTCATGCGGCTTGAAGTTGAGCACGCGCGCGCGCGACAGCAGCGCCGCGTTAAGCTCGAAGGATGGATTTTCCGTCGTCGCGCCGATCAGCACGACCGTTCCGTCTTCCATGACCGGCAGGAAGGAATCCTGCTGCGCGCGGTTGAAACGATGGATCTCATCCACGAACAGCAGCGTCTGCCGCCCCTGCTGGCGCCGCAGCCGGGCCGCGTCGAACACCTTCTTGAGGTCCGCAACACCCGAAAAGATCGCCGAGATCTGCTCGAAGGCGAGCGAGGTCTCGTTGGCGAGCAGCCGCGCGACGGTGGTCTTGCCCGTGCCGGGCGGCCCCCAGAAGATGAGCGAGCCCAGCGAACCGGAGTTGATCATGCGCGTGAGCGTTCCGTCGGGACCGGTGAGATGCTCCTGCCCTACGACGTCGGCGAGCCGGGTCGGCCGCAGCCGGTCGGCCAGCGGCTTTCCTGGCGTCTGGTTCGCTGTTCCTGCGGTCTGGTCGAAAAGGTCAGCCATGTATCAGTAACGCAAGATCTGTTCGATGATCCGCCCGCCCCGGTCGATCGCAAAGCGCCACATGCGCCCGTCGCCCTCGGCGATCCGCTTCAGCTGTTCGGCCGAGGTGATCGTCTCGCCGTTGAGCTCGCGGATGATGTCGCCGGGCCTCAGGCCCACGCGCGCGGCCGGCGAATTGCGGGCAATGTCCGTTATCACGACTCCGGTGCGATTGACAGGCAGACGCATCCGCTGGATGAGCGCGGGAGTGAGATCCGAGACCTTGGCCCCGGCGAAGGGCCCGCGTCCCTCGATCAGGAGTTCGACGCCCTGGCCCTCCGAAGCCTTCTCGATCAAGAGCGAAAGCGTTTTCGTCTCGCCGTTGCGCAGTACATCGATCCTCGCCGTCGAACCGAGCGGCAGCGTGGCCAGGCGATAGTCCAGGCTCTCTGGCGTGTCCACCTGCTTGCCGTCGACGGATACCACGATGTCGCCAGGTTCGATGCCCGCCTTTTCCGCGGGGCTGTCCTTGGCGATGTTGGTGATCAGCGCCCCGGCCGGGCGCGCCATGCCGAGCGCGTGGGCGATGTCCTGCGTCACGCGGTCCACATCCACTCCGATATAGGGCCGCTCGAAATGGTCGAGCCCCTTCTTGGCCGATTCCACGACCGCCCGCACCAGATTGGCGGGAATGGCAAAGCCGATGCCGATCGAGCCGCCCGAACGGCTGTAGATGGCCGTGTTGATGCCGATCACCTCACCGGCCATATTGACCAGCGCGCCGCCGGAATTGCCGGGATTGATCGCGGCGTCCGTCTGAATGAAATAGCCCACGTCGCCGATGCCGCCGAGCGAGCGCGCGACAGCAGAAACGATCCCGCTGGTGGTCGTCTGGCCCACGCCGAACGGATTGCCGATGGCAAGCACCAGGTCGCCCACTTCGAGCGCGTCCGAGTCGCCGAGGGCGGCGGCCGGAAACTTCTCGTCCGCCTCCACCTTGAGCACCGCAAGATCGAGCCCCTCGTCCTGCAGCACGATCTTGGCGGCAAACTCCCGCCCGTCGGCGAGAGCCACGCGCACCTCGTCCGCGCCGCTGATCACGTGGTAGTTGGTGACGACGAAGCCGCTTGCGTCCACCAGCACGCCGGAGCCCAGCGAGGATTGCACGCGGGGCGGCATCTGCGGGAAGGAGAAGAACCGCTCGAAGAAAGGATCGCCCATGAACGGCGAGCGTACCTCCACCCGCGTCGAGGCATAGACGTTGACCACCGCCGGCGCGATCTTCTTCACCAGCGGCGCGTAGGAAAGCAGCACTTCCTCGTTGTTGAAGGGAACCTTCCGCTGAACCGGCTGCTCCGTGGACGCTGTCCCGCGCAGGAGCTGTGAAAGCGTGTCGCGCACGCTCTCCTGGGCCTCAGCGGCCAGCGGCGCGAAAACGAATGATGCGATCAACAGAGTACCAACGAAACGCCTGAACATCATGCAATGCCTCACGACTATCGAAGCGGCTCACAAGGCCGGTGCGCGCACGGGGCGTTCCCGCCATTTCCCCGAACAAGCGCGGTCTGGATGAACCCGGAACACGATACTGCCGCTTGTCTCCCATAAGAATGTGTATAAGAAAAGGAAACGGCCTTTCCCCCGCATTTTGCGCCGGGGTGCCACAGGATTTCAAACCCGTCTCATCCATTCCGGTTCAGCTCTCCCGCACGCCGAGGTCTTTCATGGCCCTTTCCTACATTGCGCCGATCGTCCTGCTTGCAGTCTCCAACGTCTTCATGACCTTTGCCTGGTACGGACACCTTAAGTTCACCGGCAAGCCGCTGTTCCTGGTGATCGTGGCGAGCTGGGCCATAGCCTTCATCGAATACTGCTTCGCGGTCCCGGCGAACCGTATCGGCCACAGCGTCTACAGCGCGGCAGAGCTCAAGACGATGCAGGAGGTCATCACCCTGTGCGTCTTCGCCGTGTTCTCCGTGCTCTACCTGGGCGAGCAGATCACGATCAATCACGTCATCGGTTTCGGACTGATCTGCCTCGGCGCCTTCTTCATCTTCAAGGGGCCGCTGTAAGCCCTCTGGCCCCCCACGGCCAGCACCTGCAGTACCCTCACCACAGGCTTCCAGAGCATCATCTCGCGTTGTCGAAGGATGAGGAGGCAAAGCCTATGCGCAACATCGAGGGAAAAGACCGGCCCGCCGTTGGACGGGATCACCACCAAACCGTTGCAGGCTGCCTCACCCGACCCCGCTGCGCCCGCCGTGACAAACTTCCCGCTTGTCCCCCCTCCCTTCGCCAAGCCCGGCGTCAACAGGTTGCCGTTTCGACAGGCTCAGCATGAGGATTCCGGAAAACAAAACGGCCCCGGGAAACCCCGAGGCCGTTCCGTAGATCAGTTTCAGCGTAAGGCTTACGCGGCCTGCTCTTCGGCGGCGCGCTCGGCCTCGACGCGGGCGCGGTCGGCGGCGCCCTTGGCGGCCGGATCGCGGTCAACGAACTCGATCACGGCGAGCGGCGCGTTGTCACCGTAGCGGAAGCCCGCCTTCATGATGCGCAGGTAGCCGCCATTGCGGGAGGCGTAGCGCGGGGCGAGCGTCTCAAACAGACGGCGGACTGCATTCTCGTTGCGCAGGGCCGAGATGGCCTGACGGCGGGCATGCAGGTCACCGCGCTTGCCGAGGGTGACGAGCTTCTCCACGATCGGGCGGAGATCCTTGGCCTTCGGCAGGGTCGTGACGATCTGTTCGTGCTCGATGAGCGAAGCCGCCATGTTGGCGAACATGGCCTTGCGGTGGCTAGAGGTTCGGTTCAGCTTGCGGCCGCTGTTTCCGTGGCGCATTGCTTGTTCTCCTTATATCCCTGCGGACGCGGTCCGCGGGTTAATACTGGTCTTCGTAGCGCTTGGCGAGCTCTTCGATGTTCTCCGGCGGCCAATCCGGCACTTCCATGCCGAGGTGCAGGCCCATCGACGCAAGCACTTCCTTGATTTCGTTGAGCGACTTGCGACCGAAGTTCGGAGTGCGCAGCATTTCCGCCTCGGTCTTCTGGATCAGGTCGCCGATGTAGACGATGTTGTCGTTCTTGAGGCAGTTTGCCGAGCGGACCGACAGCTCCAGCTCGTCGACCTTCTTGAGCAGCGCCGGGTTGAAGGCGAGCTCGGTCGGCTGCTCCGCCGGCTGCTCCTTCTGCGGCTCCTCGAAGTTGACGAAGATGGACAACTGGTCCTGCAGGATGCGGGCTGCGAAAGCCACGGCGTCCTCGCCGCTGACGGAACCGTCCGTCTCGACGGTCAGCGTGAGCTTGTCGTAGTCGAGAACCTGACCTTCACGGGTGTTCTCCACCTTGTACGACACACGCTTGACCGGCGAGTAGAGAGCGTCGACCGGAATGAGCCCGATCGGAGCGTCCTCGACGCGGTTGCGGTCCGCAGGCACGTAACCCTTGCCCGTGTTGACCGTGAACTCCATGCGGATTTCCGCATTCTGGTCCAGCGTGCAAAGCACGTGGTCCGGGTTCAGGATCTCGATATCGCCCGTCGTCTGGATATCGCCGGCGGTCAGCACGCCCGGGCCCTGCTTGCGCGCAACCATGCGCTTCGGGCCGTCGCCTTCCATCTTGATGGCGATCTCCTTGATGTTCAGGATGATGTCGGTGACATCCTCGCGAACACCCGGGATCGACGAGAACTCGTGCAGAACACCGTCGATCTGCACTGCCGTCACCGCTGCACCACGCAGCGAGGACAGCAGGACGCGACGCAGGGCGTTGCCCAGCGTCAGACCGAAACCGCGCTCCAGCGGTTCAGCAACCAGGACCGTTTGCGTACGGCCGTTGGAAGTGAACTCGACCTTGTTCGGCTTGATGAGTTCCTGCCAGTTTTTCTGGATCATGGATTGTTCCTTCCGTTACCCTGCACCATCCAATCGTGCAGGCGTTCTGGAAGCTGCGGTGGCGGGATGCCACCGTCAGCAAAAGCCTTTAGACGCGGCGCTTCTTGCGCGGACGGCATCCGTTGTGCGGGATCGGCGTCACGTCGCGGATCGCGGTAATGGTGAAGCCTGCAGCCTGAAGCGCGCGGAGGGCAGACTCACGGCCAGAACCGGGACCGCAAACCTCAACCTCCAGCGTGCGCATTCCGTGCTCCATCGCCTTGCGTGCACAATCTTCGGCGGCGACCTGTGCAGCAAAGGGGGTCGACTTGCGCGAGCCCTTGAAACCCTGTGCACCAGCAGACGACCAGGCAATCGCGTTGCCCTGTGCGTCCGTAATGGTGATCATCGTGTTGTTGAACGTCGAGTTCACGTGAGCGACGCCCGACGAAATGTTCTTGCGCTCTCTGCGACGGATGCGCGCGGCTTCCTTGGCCATATCAGTCCTTTCACCGATCTCTACGCCGCCGTAATTCCAGCGGCTACACCTTCAACAGACGGAGGAACCTGCTCACCCTCAGGCTGCGGCTCCCTGCCCCGTCCGCATGATTACTTCTTCTTGCCCGCGATGGGCTTCGCCGGACCCTTCCGGGTGCGGGCGTTCGTGTGCGTACGCTGGCCGCGGACCGGCAGGTTGCGGCGATGGCGCAGACCGCGGTAGCAGCCCAGGTCCATCAGGCGCTTGATGTTCATCGACACTTCGCGACGCAGGTCACCCTCGACCTGGTAGTCGCGGTCGATCGTCTCGCGGATGGCGAGCACTTCAGCGTCGGTCAGCTGGTGAACGCGCTTGTCTTCCGGAATGTTGCACTTCGTGATGATTTCACGGGCGAACTTCGGTCCGATGCCGTGAATGTACTGCAGCGCGATGATCACGCGCTTTGCTGTCGGAATGTTGACGCCAGCTATACGGGCCACGTCGTATCTCCTTGGTTCTTCTTTTTCGCCGCCGTTTTCGACAAATTATTGCATCCAGCCGAACAAGACAAAAGCGTCCAGCTCGGCCAATGCACTTTGACCGACGCCGACCGCCATCAAAATCCAGCGAATTGGCGCCGTCTTGACGGATTCTCCCGGAAAAGTCAACTCCCCCGGGGCCCGCACCTCATGTAGCAGCCAATGCCGCCACGATTTCGTGTCACTCCTTGTCAGGAACGACTGGTTATACCGGTCATACCGCCTTCAGGATGTTGGCGATCGCTTCCGTCACTTCCGGAACGGACGCCATGCCATCCACCGAGCGAAGCTTCCCCTTCGCATAGTAGTAGCCGATCAGGGGAGCCGTCTTCTTGTAGTACTCGCGCAGGCGCTCCTCGAACACTTCCGCATTGTCGTCCTTGCGCACCGGCTGTCCGGCCGCCCTCGCCTCTTCCGCGCGTTTCAGAATGCGGTTGACGAGGATCTTGTCATCGACGACGAGTTCGATCACCGCGTCCAGCTTCGATCCGCGCTCGGCGAGCATCTTCTCGACGGCATCGGCCTGCGCAAGGGTCCGCGGATATCCGTCGAGGATGAAGCCGTTCGCGCAATCAGGCTGCTCGATGCGCTCGGCGACGATCGCGTTCACGATGTCGTCGGACACCAGCTCGCCGGCATCCATGACAGCCTTGGCCCGCTTGCCGACTTCGGTTCCGGCCTGGACCGCCGCGCGAAGCATGTCACCGGTCGAAAGCTGGGGGATTCCGTACCGCTCGACCAGGATCTGAGCCTGAGTACCCTTGCCCGCGCCAGGCGGACCCAGAAGAATGAGTCTCATCGACCTCTCTTTCCTCCCCGAAGTTTCGACTTCTTGATCAAACCCTCATATTGGTGGGCGATCAAGTGGCCCTGAATCTGCGCAACCGTGTCGAGCGTGACGCTCACGACGATCAGCAGGGAGGTACCACCGAGATAGAACGGCACGCCGGTCGCGGAAATCAGGAATTCCGGAAGCAGACACACACCGACCAGGTAGAGGGCGCCGATCACGGTGATACGGGTCAGAACGTAGTCGATGTACTCAGCGGTGCGCTCACCCGGACGGTACCCGGGAATGAAGCCCGAATGCTTCTTCAGCTGCTCGGCGGTGTCCTTCGGGTTGAAGACGATCGCCGTGTAGAAGAAGGCGAAGAAAATGATCAGCGCGGCGTACAGGATCATGTAGAGCGGCTGACCGTGGCCGAGCGTGGCAAGCACCGTGGCAGCCCAGCCCGGAAGCTGCGTCGTGTCGGTGAAGCCGGCGAGCGTGGCCGGCAGCAGCAGCAGCGACGACGCGAAGATCGGCGGAATGACGCCGGCCGTGTTGAGCTTCAGCGGCAGGTGCGACGTGTCGCCCTGGAACATCCGGTTGCCGATCTGACGCTTCGGGTACTGGATGAGCAGTCGGCGCTGCGCGCGCTCGAAGAACACGATGATGGCGATGACCGCGATGGCGATGAAGATGATCCCGAGGATCAGACCGGTGGACATCGCGCCCGTGCGGCCGAGCTCGAGCGTGCCGGCGATGGCCGACGGCAGGCCGGCGACGATACCGGAGAAAATGATGAGCGAAATGCCGTTGCCGATGCCGCGGGCGGTGATCTGTTCGCCCAGCCACATCAGAAACATGGTGCCGCCAAGCAGCGTGATGACGGCGGAAATTCGGAAGAACCAGCCCGGATCCGTCACGATGTTCGAGCCGCTCTCAAGTCCGACGGCGATACCATACGCCTGGACGATAGCGAGAATGACGGTTCCGTACCGGGTGTACTGGTTGATGACCTTGCGGCCCTGCTCGCCTTCCTTCTTGAGCTGCTCAAGCGTCGGAATCACGCTCGTCAGCAGCTGCATGATGATGGAGGCGGAAATGTAAGGCATGATGCCCAGAGCGAAGATCGCCATGCGCTCGACGGCACCACCGGCGAACATGTTGAACATGCCGAGAACGCCGCCGGACTGCTGCTGGAACGCCTGCGCGAAAGCATCTGGGTTGATGCCAGGCAACGGGATATAGGTGCCGAGACGATAGACCAGCAAGGCGCCCAGCGTGAACCAGATGCGCTTCTTGAGATCTTCTGCCTTGGCAAACGCAGAGAAATTGAGATTGGATGCTAGTTGCTCGGCTGCAGAGGCCATGCAGTTCTCTCCGCTTCTTCACGCACGCTCTACGGCGGCGGTGAATTCTTGGACGCCGGTAAAGCTCATACGCCGGAGTTAACCTGCGCTACAAACCGGATACCCGCCCTTGCTCTTGAAACGATGCCGGACGACTCTCTTCGGCCAGCAAATTGTCGAGATAGGACCGGAGCGGTAAAGATGCAAGCGGTGCCTTCCGACACCGCTTGCATATTGTTCTGGATTACGCAGCCTTCTCGGGCAGTTTGACCGATCCGCCGGCCTTTTCGATCTTCTCGATCGCCGACTTGGTGGCGTAGGCAACCTCGAGCGTGATCTTCGCCGTCAGTTCGCCGTTGCCAAGCACCCGCACACCATCCTTGGCGCGGCGAATGACGCCGGCCTCGACCAGAGCGGCAGTGTCGATCGTCTTGGATGCGTCCAGCTTCTTGGCGTCAATCGCGGCCTGGATGCGGCCGAGGGACACCTCGTTGTAGTCGCCACGGAAGACATTCACGAAACCGCGCTTCGGCAGGCGGCGGTACAGCGGCATCTGGCCGCCTTCAAAGCCGTTGATCGAAACGCCGGAGCGGGACTTCTGGCCCTTCACGCCGCGGCCGCCAGTCTTGCCGAGGCCGGAACCGATACCGCGACCCACGCGCTTGCGGGAGTGGGTGGCGCCTTCAGCATCCCTGAGTTCGTTGAGCTTCATTGTTCTAATCCCCGATCTCTCAGGCTTCCTCGACAACGCGAACCAGGTGGCTCACGCTGGCAATCATGCCACGTACCGCCGGAGTGTCTTCCAGCGTGACACGGCGGTGCATCTTGTTGAGCCCCAGACCGATCAGCGTAGCGCGCTGAACCTTGGGGCGGCGAATGGGGCTGCCGATCTGCTCGACGGTGATCGTCTTGCCCTTCTTTTTCTCTGCCATTTTCGTCATCCTCTACCTGCGGCCGAGACTGCCGGAGCGGCAGTCACCGCGCGGATTGCCCTACTCGTCCGAACCCGCGGCAGCGCCACGGCGCGCCTGAAGAACGGAGTACTTGATGCCACGCTGCGCGGCGATGTCCTTCGGATGGACCTGGCGCTTCAGCGCGTCGAACGTCGCACGCACCATGTTGTAGGGGTTGGAGGAACCGAGCGACTTGGAGACAACGTCCTGCACGCCGAGCACCTCGAAAACCGCGCGCATCGGACCACCGGCGATGATACCGGTACCAGGCTTCGCGGAGCGCATCAGCACCTTGCCTGCGCCGTGCGAGCCCTCAACGTCGTGATGGAGCGTACGGCCTTCGCGCAATGGCACAAAGATCATGTCACGCTTGGCAGCCTCGGTAGCCTTGCGGATGGCTTCCGGCACTTCACGTGCCTTGCCATGACCGAAACCGACGCGGCCCTTCTGGTCGCCGACGACGACGAGAGCTGCAAAACCGAAACGGCGGCCACCCTTGACCACCTTGGCCACACGATTGATGTGGACCAGCTTGTCGACGAGCTCGCTGTCGCGCTCTTCGCGCTGACGGCGCTCGTCCTTACGTCCTTGCTGTGCCATTGCCCTTTTCCTTGTTCTTTTCCGGAAGCACGGTTTCTACAGTAAAAGCCCCCGCGCGAAATCATCGCGCGGGAGCAGCGAAATCAGAACTCCAGGCCACCCTCGCGGGCTGCGTCGGCCAGAGCCTTCACGCGGCCGTGGTAGATGTAGGCGCCACGGTCGAACACGACCTTCGTGACCCCAGCCTTCTTGCCACGCTCGGCGATGAGTTTGCCGACCGCAGCAGCGGCTGCGACGTCCGCGCCGGTCTTCAGCGTGCCGCGCAGATCCTTGTCGAGCGTCGACGCGGCGGCCAGCGTGTGGCCCTTCGTGTCGTCGATCAGCTGGGCATAGATGTTCTTGGAAGAACGGTACACCGAAAGCCGGATGCGGCCATTGGCGACCGACTTCAGTTTGCGACGGACGCGCCCGGCACGTCGCGTAGCGGAATCCTTCGACACCATGGCTCGATCCTTACTTCTTCTTGCCTTCCTTGCGGAAGATGGTTTCTTCCGCGTACTTCACGCCCTTGCCCTTGTAGGGTTCCGGACCGCGGTAAGCGCGGATCTCGGCCGCAACCTGGCCGACGACCTGCTTGTCGATACCGGAGACGACGATTTCCGTCGGCTTCGGGCAGGTAATCGTGATGCCCTTCGGCGGCACGTAGGTGACATCGTGGCTGAAGCCCAGCGACAGCGAGAGATTGCTGCCCTGCATGGCGGCGCGGTAACCGACGCCGTTGATCTCAAGGCGGCGCTCGAAACCGGTCTTCACGCCCTGCACGATGTTGTTGATCTGCGAACGGGTCATGCCCCACTTCGCACGAGCGTCCTTCGACTCGTCGCGAGGCTCGACAACGACGGCGCCGTCCTCGACCTTCACGTTCACCTGTTCGGTAAAGACGAACTGAAGCTCGCCCTTCGGTCCCTTTGCCGTGATCGTCTGACCGTTAACCGTAGCGGTCACGCCTTCCGGCAACGAAATCGGCTTTTTGCCTATACGAGACATATCTTGCCCTCGTTCCTTCTTACGTTTCCGCTAGATCAGAAAATCTTGCAGAGAACCTCTCCGCCGACGTTCTTCTCGCGAGCTTCATGGTCGGCCATCACGCCCTTCGGGGTCGAAAGGATGGCGATGCCCAGACCGTTTGCCACGCGCGGAATGCCGTTCACGCCCACGTAGACGCGACGACCAGGCTTGGAGACGCGGACGATCTCGCGGATGACGGGCGAACCCTCGTAGTACTTCAGCTCGATGTTGAGCTCGGCCTTGCCGTTCTCGTATTCGACGCGGCTGTAGTCGCGGATGTAGCCTTCCGCCTTGAGCACATCGAGAACCCGGGCGCGCAGCTTGGACGCAGGCGTCGTGACCGTGCTCTTCTTGCGGCCAAGAGCGTTGCGGATGCGGGTCAGCATATCGCCGATAGGATCATTAACGGACATTACATGCCTCCCCAATTACCAGCTGGACTTCACGAGGCCCGGAATCAGGCCGCGGCTGCCAAGCTCGCGAAGCGCGATACGCGACATTCCGAGCTCGCGGTAGTAACCACGCGGACGACCCGTCACTTCGCAGCGGTTGCGGATGCGAGTCTTCGACGAGTTGCGCGGAAGGGCGGCAAGCTTGAGCTGCGCCTTGAAGCGCTCCTCCATCGGCCTGCTCTTGTCCATCACGATCGCCTTGAGCGCGGCACGCTTCGAAGCGTACTGGGCGAGCAGCTTCCTGCGCCTCTTGTTCTTCTCGACTGCGCTAACTTTTGCCATTTAAGCGTTCCTTCTTCTCGCCTGCCGTTACTGCCGGAACGGGAAGTTAAAGGCCTTCAACAGGGCGCGAGCCTCGTCGTCGGTCTTTGCAGTCGTACAGACGATGACGTCCATTCCCCAGATCTGATCTACCTTGTCGTAGTTGATCTCCGGAAAAATAATGTGCTCCTTGATGCCGAAGGCGTAGTTGCCGCGGCCATCGAAGCTCTTCGGGTTCAGGCCGCGGAAGTCGCGGACGCGCGGAAGAGCGATGTTGACCAGGCGGTCAAGGAACTCATACATGCGGTCACCGCGCAGGGTGACCTTGGCGCCGATCGGCATGCCCTCGCGGACCTTGAAGCCAGCGATGGACTTGCGGGCGCGCGTCACGACGGCCTTCTGGCCGGCGATGAGCGAAAGATCTTCGGCAGCGACCGACGGCTTCTTGGAGTCGCCAGTAGCCTCGCCGACGCCCATGTTCAGCACGACCTTCTCGATGCGCGGAACCTGCATCGGGTTGGCATACTTGAAGGTGTCCGTAAGCTGCTTGCGGACGACCTCTTCATAGTGAACCTTGAGACGGGCCTTGTATTCGGTGTTAGCCATCGATCACTTCTCCTGAGCGCTTGGCCACACGTACCTTCTTGCCATCCTCGAGGATGCGGAAACCGACGCGGGTCGGTTTGCCATCCTTCGGGTCGGCAAGCGCCAGGTTTGAAACGTGAATCGGCGCTTCCTTCGTGATAATGCCGCCCTCGGTCTGGGCGGTCTGCTTCTGGTGGCGACGCACCAGGTTGATGCCGCGAACGAGAGCCTTGGCCTCCTTCGGCATCATCTTGATAACTTCGCCCGTACGACCCTTGTCACGGCCGGTGAGCACGACGACCTTGTCGCCTTTCTTGATCTTCTGCATCAATCCGGCTCCTAAAGCACTTCCGGCGCCAGCGAAATGATCTTCATGTGGTTCTTGGCGCGCAGCTCGCGGGGAACCGGTCCGAAGATACGGGTGCCGATCGGTTCTTTCTTGTTGTCGATGAGCACGGCAGCGTTCGTGTCAAAGCGGATGACGCTTCCGTCAGGACGACGGATGTCCTTGGCGGTGCGCACGACAACCGCCTTCATAACGTCACCCTTCTTTACGCGGCCGCGCGGGATCGCTTCCTTGACGGAGACAACGATGATGTCTCCAACCGAAGCATACTTCCGCTTCGAGCCGCCAAGCACCTTGATGCACATGACACGACGGGCGCCGGAATTGTCCGCCACGTCGAGGTTTGTTTGCATCTGAATCATGATGGCCGCCTTCTTATTATGACTAATGGAAAGCGGGCCTTTCGGCCCCTTTCCTCTCCTTCAGTACCGACTCAGGCGCTTCTTATGCCTGAGAATGGTTCGTGATGACAACCCAGGTTTTGTCCTTGGAAATCGGACGCGACTCCTGGATCGTGACGATGTCGCCGATCTTGCAAGTGTTGTTCTCGTCGTGCGCCTTGTACTTCTTCGACCGGCGCACGGTCTTCTTGAGCAACGGGTGCGTGAAACGGCGCTCAACGCGAACAACAACCGTCTTGTCGGCCTTGTCGCTAACTACCGTGCCCTGCAATACGCGCTTTGGCATTGTTATCCTCAGGCTTTGATGCCGGCCGACTTCTTCTCGGCCAGGATTGTGAGAATGCGCGCAATGTCCCGGCGAACCTCTCGCACACGCGCGGTTTTTTCGAGCTGACCCGTCGCCTTCTGGAAACGCAGGTTGAACTGCTCCTTCTTGAGATTCGCCAGCTGCTCTTCGAGCTGATCAGGCGTCATGGACCTGATATCTGCGGCCTTCATAATGCCCTCTCCTACTCTACGATGCGCTGAACAAAGCGCGTCTTGATCGGGAGCTTGGAAGCACCGAGACGCAGAGCCTCGCGTGCAAGCTCCTCATCAACACCATCGATCTCGAACATGATGCGGCCGGGTTTAACGCGGAACGCCCAATAGTCAACAGAGCCCTTGCCCTTACCCATACGGACTTCGGTCGGCTTCGAAGTGACCGGAACATCAGGGAAAATGCGGATCCAGACCCGTCCCTGACGCTTCATCTGGCGGGTAATAGCGCGTCGGGCTGCTTCAATCTGTCGCGCCGTGACGCGTTCCGGCTCGAGCGCCTTGAGGCCGTAGGAGCCGAAGTTCAGTTCCGTGCCGCCCTTGGAGGCGCCGTGAATGCGCCCCTTGAACTGCTTGCGGAATTTCGTGCGCTTTGGTTGCAGCATTTTTCTTCTACCTCAAACTTCCGGCTCAGGCGTTCTCGCGACGGCGCTGGCCACCGGTGTTGTCGCCCTCCAGGGCGCGACGCTCCGAGGCGAACGGATCATGCTCAAGGATCTCGCCCTTGAAGACCCAGACCTTGACGCCGCACACGCCATAGGCGGTGTGGGCTTCGGCCGTGCCGTAGTCGATGTCTGCGCGCAGCGTGTGAAGCGGCACGCGGCCTTCACGGTACCATTCGGTACGGGCGATCTCGGCACCACCCAGACGGCCGGCGCAGTTGATCCGGATGCCCTCAGCACCGAGGCGCAGAGCCGACTGCACGGCGCGCTTCATGGCGCGGCGGAATGCAACGCGGCGCTCGAGCTGCTGGGCGATCGACTGGGCGATCAGGCGGGCGTCGATCTCCGGCTTGCGCACCTCGACGATGTTGAGATGCACTTCCGAGTCCGTCATCGTGCGCAGCTTGTTGCGCAGCTTCTCGATGTCGGCGCCCTTCTTGCCGATGATCAGGCCAGGACGGGCGGCATGGATCGTCACGCGGCAGTTCTTGTGCGGACGCTCGATGACAACCTTCGAGATCGCGGCCTGCTTGAGCTCGCTCTCGATGTACTGACGGATCTTCAGATCCTCGTGGAGCAGCTTCGCGTACTCGCCCTTGTTCGCGTACCAGCGCGAATCCCAGGTGCGGTTGATGCCGAGGCGAAGACCGATCGGATTAACTTTCTGACCCATTAAGCGGCCTCCTCAACTTCGCGCACCACGATGGTAAGATGCGAATACGGCTTCTCGATACGGTTTGCACGACCACGGCCGCGCGCATGGAAACGCTTCATGACAATCGACTTGCCGACAAAGGCCTCAGCCACCACGAGGGAGTCCACATCGAGATTGTGGTTGTTTTCGGCGTTGGCAATTGCCGATTCGAGCGTCTTCTTAACCGTTGCTGCGATCCGCTTGCGCGAAAACTCCAGATCGGCAAGCGCGCTCGATACCTTCTTGCCTCGAATCATTGCGGCAACAAGGTTCAGCTTCTGAGGGCTGACGCGGATCGTGCGCAGGACTGCACGTGCCTCGTTGTCCTTGAGCCTGCGTGGCGCTTTGGCCTTGCCCATGGTTACTTCCTCTTTGCCTTCTTGTCCGCACCGTGCCCGTAGTACGTACGGGTCGGCGCGAACTCACCGAACTTATGACCCACCATCTCTTCCGTGACATTCACGGGAATATGCTTCTGGCCGTTGTACACGCCGAAGGTGAGCCCCACGAACTGGGGCAGGATGGTGGAGCGACGGCTCCAGATCTTGATGACGTCCTTGCGTCCGCTCGCGTGAGCCTTCTCGGCCTTCTTGAGCAGGTAGCCGTCGACGAAGGGACCTTTCCAGACTGAACGGGCCACGTTCCCTTACCTTTCCTTATGCCTAGCGCTGATGACGCGAGCGCATGATAAACTTGTCGGTCGCCTTGTTCGACCGGGTCTTGCGACCCTTCGTGGGCTTGCCCCAAGGCGTAACCGGATGACGGCCACCCGACGTGCGCCCCTCACCACCACCGTGCGGATGGTCGACCGGGTTCATGGACACGCCGCGGTTATGCGGACGCTTGCCGAGCCAGCGGCTGCGACCAGCCTTGCCGAGCTTGACGTTCGCGTGGTCCGGGTTGGACACCGCGCCGACCGTCGCCATGCAGGCGCCGGCAACCAGGCGCTGCTCGCCGGAGTTCAGGCGCAGGATCGTCATGCTGCCGTCACGGCCGACCACCTGGGCATAGGCACCGGCGGAACGGGCGATCTGGCCACCCTTGCCCGGCTTCAGCTCGACGTTGTGAACGATCGTGCCGACCGGGATGCTGGCGAGCGGCATCGCGTTGCCGGGCTTCACGTCGACAGCCTTGGTCGACGAGACGACCTGGTCGCCGGGGGCCAGGCGCTGCGGCGCCAGGATGTAGCGCAGCTCGCCGTCCTCGTAGCGGACCAGAGCGATGAAGCCCGAGCGGTTCGGGTCGTACTCGAGTCGCTCAACCGTGGCGGTCATATCGAACTTGTTGCGCTTAAAGTCAACAAGACGGTAGCTCCGCTTGTGGCCGCCGCCCTGGAAGCGGGCGGTAACGCGGCCGTAGTTGTTGCGGCCGCCCTTGCTCACCAGACCGACGGTCAGGCCCTTGACGGGCTTGCCCTTGTACAGGCCCGAGCGGTCAACGATCACCAGCTGGCGCTGACCCGGGGTAGTAGGCTTGTAGTGCTTAAGTGCCATTTTCCCTATCCTCGCGCCTTAGAGACCGGTCGAAACGTCAATGGAGTGACCTTCAGCCAGCGTCACGATCGCCTTCTTGACGTCGCTCTGCTTGCCGACCGTCCCGCGGAAGCGCTTCACCTTGCCCTTGCGAACGAGCGTGTTGACGGCGCTCACCTTCACGTTGAAGAGAGCCTCGATGGCAGCCTTGATCTCAGGCTTCGTGGCCTTGCGGGCGACGTTGAAGATGACCTGGTTGCTCTCCGAGGCGAGCGTCGACTTTTCCGTGATCACGGGGCTCACGATCACATCGTAGTGGCGAAGATCCGTCATTTGAACCGCTCCTCGAGTGCTGCAACGGCAGCCTTGGAAAGGACGAGCGTGCCGCGGCGCAGGATGTCATAGACATTGATGCCCTGGACCGGCAGAACATCGACGTTCGGCAGGTTTGCGGCCGCCTTCTTGAAGCCCGCGTCGATCTCCGAGCCGCCGATGATGAGCGCGTTGTTGACGCCCAGCTTGGCAAACTGCTCGGCGAGCACCTTGGTCTTGGCCTCGTTCACCTGCAGGTCATCAACGACGATGAGGCTTGAAGCCTTCACCTTCGCCGACAGCGCATGGCGCAGGCCGAGGGCGCGGACTTTCTTCGGCAGGTCATGGGCGTGGCTGCGGGCCACCGGGCCGTGCGCCTTGCCACCGCCGCGGAACTGCGGCGCGCGGGCCGAAGAGTGACGGGCGCGGCCCGTACCCTTCTGGCGGTACATCTTGGCGCCGGTACGCGAAACGTCGGCGCGCGACTGCGACTGATGCGTGCCCTGCTGCCGCTTGGCCAGCTGCCAGCGAACCACGCGGTGCAAGATGTCTTCGCGGGGGTCCAGGCCGAAAATCTCGTCAGAGACTGTCAGCTTACCGGCATCCTCACCCGCGAGGGTTGTTACCTTAAGATCCATTATTCTGACCCTTCGCTGGCGGCGGTTTCCTCAGCCTTGGCCTGGTTCTCTGCCTTGCGGATGGCGCCCGGCAGCGGGGCCTCCTTCGGCAGCGGCGCCTTCACGGCGTCGCGAACCATGATCCAAGATCCCTTCGACCCAGGCACTGCGCCCCGGACCAGGATCAGGCCGCGCTCCTTGTCGGTGGACACGACCTCGAGATTCTGCGTGGTCACGCGGACGGAACCCATATGACCGGCCATCTTCTTGTTCTTGAAGACCTTGCCCGGATCCTGGCGCTGACCCGTCGAACCGTGAGAACGGTGCGAAATCGAGTTACCGTGGGATGCACGACCACCGCCGAAGTTGTGGCGCTTCATGACACCCTGGAAGCCCTTACCGATCGAGGTACCGGTAACGTCAACCTTCTGACCCGGAACGAAGTGGTCGGCGGTGATTTCCGCGCCAACTTCGATGAGGTTCTCAGGAGACACCCGGAACTCGGCGATCTTGGCCTTGGGCTCCACGCCGGCTGCAGCGAAATGGCCGCGCAGCGCCTTGGACGTGTTCTTCACCTTGGCAAGACCGACGCCAAGCTGAACGGCGGTGTAGCCGTTCTTTTCCTGGGTGCGATGTGCCACGACCTGGCAATTTTCCATGCGCAGAACCGTGACGGGGATGTGCTCGCCCGCTTCGTTGTAAACGCGCGTCATCCCGATCTTCTGTGCGATAACACCTGAACGCATCGGTTCGATTTCCTTTCAGGTCACCCGCTGGTGACTGTCCCTCGCGGGTCCTAACTTATTCCGCCTTAAAGCTTGATCTCGACATTCACACCCGCGGCGAGATCGAGCTTCATCAGCGCGTCCACCGTCTGGGGCGTCGGATCAACGATGTCGAGAAGACGCTTGTGCGTGCGCCGCTCGAACTGCTCGCGGCTCTTCTTGTCGATGTGAGGCGAGCGGTTCACGGTAAACTTCCCGACGTTCGTCGGCAGCGGGATCGGTCCCCGAACCTGGGCGCCCGTGCGCTTCGCGGTAGAAACGATCTCGCGCGTCGAGGCATCCAGAACGCGGTGATCGTTACCTTTGAGGCGGATACGGATTTTCTGCCTGTTCATTTTATTCGTTCCTTGTTCAGTTCGTGGCGCGGTTTATCCGCGCCACAACCCGAGGTCCAGCCTCTTTACTCGATAATGCTTGCGACGATACCGGCGCCGACGGTGCGGCCGCCCTCGCGGATGGCGAAGCGCAGGCGCTCTTCCATCGCGATCGGCACGATCAGCGTGAC
>NZ_BAABGS010000075.1:0-187989 GCF_039541695.1 Chelativorans composti
CTTCGTGACGATCTCGTCGGGCTTGTGTCGCTTGTTTGCCATTGTGGTCCTCCTTCATGGTCAAAACCATACTTCAAGGTGGACCCGT
This sequence comes from Chelativorans composti, assembly GCF_039541695.1. NCBI lineage: Bacteria > Pseudomonadati > Pseudomonadota > Alphaproteobacteria > Hyphomicrobiales > Phyllobacteriaceae > Chelativorans > Chelativorans composti. The sequence goes on from NZ_BAABGS010000075.1 coordinate 89, forward strand.
TCAATGGGGGTGGATCAAGCGGAGATGGCCCCTTTCGGGGAGACATTGTGACGGCGATCCCGGGGGGAGGTTCGGTTCCAGACTACTTAGCTATATACGTCGACAACCAAGGGTTTCATTTTACTCAATTAATCCATGATGATTATTTCAAGGCAATAAAAATGCTTTTTAATAATGGGCTATATGTTTCCTGCGCAAAGCTTCTCATGTCGTGTATTGATTCAATGGCTTATGTTGAATTCGGTGACGTCAAAGGGAATTTTGAGCGTTGGCTTGAAGAATATTCTGATCTATCTCGCTGCGGAATCACACCTGCTGAACTTTGGGAATTTAGGAATTCACTTCTCCATATGACAAATTTGAACTCACCCAAGGTTCGCCGCGGAGAAACGTCAGGAATAATACCATTCATCGGAGGAGTACAACATTTGCCAAGCATTCACCCCAGCCTTCCTAAGCCATCCAACCTGTATATACTGTTACAGGAAATTGGATCTGCAATTTGTAGATGGGGGGAGAGCTATAACCACGATAAGGATAAGCTACTGAAGTTCATCGAACGTTATGATGAAACGATTTCCGATTCTCGCATGGCCGTTTTTTCGCTAAATTCGCCATCTGAATCCTACCAGCACCGGTAGATGATGCCCGGACAAGAAAGCGAGCCATAGCTCGATACCGGTTCTCAATCCCAGAGTAGTCACACTACACAAGTGTCAGTCGCCGCAACCGACCTGATCCATCATGAATACAAATGGAGCGGGTAGCGGGAATCGAACCCGCATATTCAGCTTGGAAGGCTGCTGCTCTACCATTGAGCTATACCCGCAGCGGGATGGTGGAGGGGGCTGGATTCGAACCAGCGTAGGCATAGCCAACGGATTTACAGTCCGTCTCCTTTAACCACTCGGACACCCCTCCATGCGCTTGCTTAACAAGCACTTAACTGGAACAACCTCACGTTCTCGCAAGGCCGCTGTCCGTGATGGGCGCGTTATGGCGATCCTCGGCGCGACTGTCAACTGGGTCGTTGTGAAAAACATGCAGGCAGCGCGATTTTTCACAAGCGCCCCACTCCGTCCGGCTTCAGCCCGCGCGGACGCCTGCCGGGAAAACCCCGCGCTTTTCGCCCGCAACGCGCGCTTTTTACATAGGCGCAGCGCGGCTCCTCCGCTATAGGGGGTGCCATGACTGACGAAAAGAAGCATTCCACACCGAAGGACAGCCACTATGCGCGCCTGCGCCGCGCCTACCGCGACGGCCAGGGCAAGGGCGAATCGCGCCGCCGGCCGCGGCCGTCGATTCCCGGCGCCCCCGCACCGGAAGGGCTCGTCCGCCTTTATGGCCTCCACACCGTGCGTGCCGCGCTCGACAACCCGCGCCGCAAGATTCGCGCCATGTTCGTCACGCGCAACGCGGCCCAGCGCCTGAACCTGGCCGATCCCGATTCCCTGCCCTTTCCCGTCGATCTGGTCGAGCCCAGGGCTATCGATCTGCTGGTGGGCTCCGACGCGGTTCACCAGGGCGTGCTGATCGAAGCTGAGCCGCTGGAACCCAAGCCGCTCTCGGCCCTCGGCGACACGCCGCTGGTGCTGGTTCTTGACCAGGTCACGGACCCGCACAACGTCGGCGCGATCATGCGCTCGGCCGTGGCCTTCGGCGCCGGAGCGCTGATCACCACCGCCCGCCACAGCCCGGAGGAATCGGGTGTGCTCGCCAAGGCCGCCTCCGGCGCGCTCGAACATATCGACCACATCGAGGTGAGGAATCTGGCAGCAGCCCTCGAGGAGCTGCACGCGGTCGGCTTCTTCACCGTCGGCCTCGATTCGGAAGGGCCCGAAATCCTCGAGGAGACGCTCAGCGGCAACCGCATCGCCCTGGTGCTGGGCTCCGAAGGCAAGGGCCTGCGCCAGAAGACGCGCGAGACCGTGAAAGCCCTGGCACGCCTCGACATGCCGGGCGCGATCCGCTCCCTAAACGTCTCGAACGCTTGCGCCGTCGCCCTCTACATCGCCCGCAGCAAGCTCTCCGCAACCTGATTCCAACGCCCGCCTGGCGGCGCGATGCGCGCCCTCAGGCAACCAGTAACCAACTGCGGCGTTGTACCGGGCCCCGTGTCCCGGTTCGGGGTTGGGCATGGAGAGGATTCATGGCACCGCCGCGCTACTGGAAGGGCTATCTCAAGCTGTCGCTCGTCACCTGTGCGGTGTCGCTGACGCCGGCCACCTCGCCCGCCGAAAAGATCCGCTTCCACACACTCAACAGCGAGACCGGCAACCGCGTCCGCAGCCGCTATGTCGATGCCGAGACCGGAAAGGTCGTGGCCGACAAGGACCAGGCAAAAGGCTACGAGATCGCGGAAGGCCGCCACATCGTTCTCGAGGACGAGGAGATCGAGGCGGCAGCGCTGGAAAGCGCCCGTACCATCAACATCGAGCAGTTCGTGCCGGCGGATTCCATCGACTGGATCTGGTACGATACGCCCTATTACCTGCTGCCCGAGGACGAAGTGGCGGAGGAAGCATTTGCCGTGATCCGCGAGGCCATGAAAGCGACGGGCACTGCCGGCATCTCCCGGCTCGTTCTCGCCCGGCGGGAGCGGGCCGTGATGCTGGTGCCCGAGGACAAGGGAATCATCCTCTGGACGCTCCGCTACGGCGATGAGGTTCGCGCACCGGAGGATGTCTACGGCTCCGGCGCACCCCGCAAGGGGGAGCCGCAGCTGGTCTCGCTCATTGAGACGCTGATCAAGGACAAGACCCTGGAATGGTCGCCCTCGCTGGTAGAGGATCCGGTGCAAAACCGGCTCAAGGACATCATCGCCGAGAAGGAAAAGGGTGCGAAGAAGAAGCCATCTCGCCAGAAGAAGGATGACGAGGTTGAAGCGCCGAGTAATGTGGTGAGCATCATGGAGGCGCTGAAACGATCGATCCGCGAGGAGAAGAAGGGAAAGCGTTAGCTAAGATGTTGATTCAAGGACTTTTCAAGTCACTTGAGTCTAAGATCTTAACGCTTTGACTTATCTATAATTTTACCCCTTCCGCCCTCCTCGGCGCTTCCGATTCTCCGCAGGCAACTCTACGGCCGCCTTGCGGAAGTCCTCCCACGGATCGGACTCTCTCAGGCGCTCCGCTGCGTTGAGGACGGTGAAATGGGCCGGCCCGATATCCGGCGAAAGCTCTTCCCATGCGAGCGGCATGGAAACCGGCGCGCCCGCACGCGCCCTGCTGGAGTATGGAGCAACGGCGGTTGCCCCCCGCCCGTTGCGTAGGTAGTCGATCAGGATTTTACCCTTCCGCTTTGCCTTGGCAACTGTGGCGACGTATCGGCCCGGCTCATCCTCGGCCATGGAATCGGCAATCGCCTTGGCGAACGCCTTCACCTCGTCCCATCCGGCCTTCGGCTTGAGCGGCGCCACCACGTGGAGCCCCTTGCCCCCGGTGGTCTTGACGAAACTGGCGAGACCCTTTGCCGCGAGTCGCTCGCGCACGTCTTGCGCAGCCCGGATTACGTCCTTCCATTCGACGCCCGGCCCGGGATCGAGGTCCAGGGTGATGTAATCCGGCCTCTCCATATCCTTGAGCGTCGCGCCCCATGGATGGATCTCGAGCGCGCCCGCCTGCACCAGGCCGAGGAGACCGGCGAGCGATTTCACGGCGATGAGCGGCTCCTTATCCTCCGGATCTTCCGCAATGATGATGTCCTTGGACAGGCCCTTCCAGGGATGCTTCTGGAAGAAGCATTCACCCTCCGCGCCGTCCGGGCAGCGTAGCAGTGCGAGCGGCCGGCTGACCACGAAAGGCTCCATGCGCGGCCAGACTTGCGCGTAATATTCGGCGAGGTCCTGCTTGGTAACGCCCGCATCCTGCCAGTACACCCGGTCCGGATGCGTGAGTTTCACCTTGGGCAGCGGCACCGTCTCCTTCACGGCACGGTCCTCCGTTTCGCGGACGATCTCCCTGGACGCCTTGTCTTCGCGCAGGCCGCGGAAAGCAGCATGGCGGATGATGCCGTCCGCCGTCCATGTCTGAAAATCCACCTCCACCACCGTTTCCGGACGGACGAAGACGAGACCCCTGGCCTCCGTGGCTGAAAGCTTCCGCTTGAGCGGGCTCCTGTCAATCGCGAGCTTGGAGAGCCTGCGGTAGAGGTCCCCCGCCACCTTGCGGTTGAAGCCGGTACCGACGCGCCCGGCATAGATGAGATCATCTTTGTCGAAATACCCAAGTGCCAGCGAGCCGATGGCCCGGTTCGAGGTGGAGGAAAGCGTAAAGCCTACCACTACGAACTCCTGCCGCTGGGAGCACTTGGTCTTGAGCCAATCCTTGCTCCGGCCGCTCCCGTACGCAGACGCGACCTTCTTGGACACGATCCCTTCCAGGTCCAGACGGCAGGCGTGTTCCAGCACGGTCTTGCCGTCTTCCTCGAAATGCTCGCTGAAACGGAGCACCGGCGGCGCGCCGTGCAGGAGAAGTTGCAGCGTGCGCTTGCGTTCGGCAAGCGTTGCCGCCCTGAGGTCCATGCCGTTCACGTAGGGAAGGTCGAACAGGTAGAAAACCATGCGGTCGCTTCGCCCTTCCGAGAGGTCTGACTGAAGCTCGGCGAAGCTGGCAACGCCGCCGCCGTCCTCCACGACCACCTCGCCATCGAGAATGGCGTTCTCCACCGTCAGCGAGGCGAGCGCTTCCGCGAGCTCCTTGCCGAACCGCTTCGTCCAGTCGAGCCCTCCGCGCGTGATGAGTTTCACCTTGCCGTCACGCACCTGCGCCTGCAGGCGGTATCCGTCGAACTTGATCTCGTGCAGCCATTGGCCGCCGGAAGGGGGCTGCTTGGCAAGCGTCGCCAGCGCCGGGGGAATAAACCCCGGCCAGCGCGCCTTCTTCGCGCGCTCTGGCAGCGGAAGCTCTGGTTCCGGCTCGCGAAGCTTCCCACGCTTCGACGACCAGCCAGGCTCCTCGCCTGCCACTTCTTCGACCAGACGCCCGGTCTTTACCGACTCCGGCCGTTCCTCGAGAATGTCGGGATCGGCCTCCGTTCGCGCGGATTCGTCGTCCGCTTTGATCAGCAGCCAGTTGTCGGCCTTCTCACCCTTCCGGCGGGCCATGCGCACGAGGTGCCACTCGCCGGAAAGCTTTTCGCCCTTGAGTCGGAAATCGAGATGGCCCTTGGCATAGCCTTTCGCGACGTCGCCGACCGGTTCCCAGGTGCCGCGATCCCAGACGATGACGGTACCGCCGCCATATTCGCCCTTCGGGATCGTACCCTCGAAGGAACCGTATTCGAGCGGATGGTCCTCCACATGCACGGCGAGCCGCTTTTCGCCCGGCACCAGGCTCGGGCCGCGTGTCACGGCCCAGCTTTTCAGCACACCGTCGATTTCGAGACGCAGGTCGTAATGGAGCCTTCGCGCCACATGCTTCTGGATGACGAAGGTGGGCTCGGCCGGTGCCTTGCGCCGACGCTTGGCCCCGCGCGGCTCCGGCGTCGCCTTGAAATTGCGCTTGGCCTGATAGGTTTCGAGCGCCATTTAGCCGGCCTTCCGGCGAGACGCGGCCTGAGACTTGCTGCCGCTCGCCGCCCGTTTGCTCCCTGATGCCTTGGCGGCCTTTGCGCTTTCCCGCAGCGCATCGAGCAGGTTGACCACCTTTTCCTCGCGCTTGCGCGGCGGCACCTTGATCTCCTTACCCTCGGCCTTGGCCTTGACGAGCTCGGCAAGTGCCTGGTCGTAGCGGTCGTCGAAGCTGCGGGGATCGAATTCGCCCATCTTCGTCTCGATGATGTGCCTGGCGAGGTCGAGCATTTCACCTTCTATCTTGAGATCCGGCAGATCCCGGAAGACCTCCGAGGCGGGCCGGACTTCATAGTTGTAGTTGAGCGAGCAGGCGGCGAGCCCCGGCCCTTCGGGCCTCAGGACCAGCGTGCGCGCCCGCTTGAAGAGGATCGCCTTGCCGATGGCCGCCACCTTGCGCCGCCGCATGCCTTCACGCAGCACCGCGAAGGTTTCGCCCAGGATGCCGTCCGCGGGGGCGAGGTAATAGGGCTTGTCGAGGAAGACCGTATCCACCTCGTCGAGCGGCACGAAGCCCTCGATGCTGATCGTCTTGTCGCTTTCCGGGAGGGCAGCGGCGATCTCCTCCGGCGTGAGGATGACATAGTCCCCCTCCCCGGTCTCGTATCCCTTCACCTGATGTTCACGGTCGACCGGCTTCGACGTGTCCTCGTCGATGTACTCCCGGCTCGCCCGGTTCCCGGTCTTGCGGTTGATGATATGAAAGGAGACCCGCTTGGAGGTTGTCGCTCCCGCATAGAGCGAGACTGGAAACGCCAGCTCCGCCAGCCTGATGTAACCCTTCCACGTCGCGCGCGGCGCCATGGTACACACTCCCGTGACAAAGCGGGGAAACGCCATGGTTGCGCCGGAGGTTCCGCCAAAAACGCACGTCCGGCGGATTGTCATGTCTGATAAAAGGTTCTCCCAATTACCAATTGCGGAATTCTGTTAGCTTGCTAATCTTTGCATGTTTGAATGCCTTGCGTGGCATCGGGACCGAATTCGGCCGCTGCAGGCGGGAGTGTCTGCGGCGAAACTTCAGCGAGGGAACATGAAAGCAGCGCGCAACCTTTTTCTGAGCGCCGCCCTGGCCGCTTCCACGGCCCTGGCTGGTTGCCAGTCATCGTCCACGCCCTACGGGCATACCCGCAACCATGAGTTCGGCTGCATGGCCGGCACGGTCGGCGGCGCCATCATCGGTGGCCTGATCGGCAGCACCATCGGTTCGGGCCGCGGCTCCGTCCTGGCTACAGCGGCCGGCATCGGTGCCGGCGGCCTGATCGGCAATCGCCTTGCATGCTGATAGGAGAGATCCCCATGCGCAAGATCATCGCCGCGACTTTCACCGCTCTCCTCGTCAGCGCCGGCATGGCGTCCGCCCAGGACCTCTATGAACACCATCTCAACCACCTGGACGACAACAAGGACGGCGCCCTGACCCGGGTCGAGTACGAGGACTTCATGAACTCGACCTTCCGGGCGCTCGACACCAACAAGGACGGCTCCCTCAGCGTCGAGGAAGCTTCCAAGGTCCTGACTCAGGAGCAGATCCGGGCCGTGGACACCAACCAGAACGGCCGCATCAGCCGCCAGGAGTTCATGCGGCAGGTGATGAAGGACTTCGACGCGGCCGACAAGGACGGTGATGGCAGCCTCCGCTGACTGGCCGTACCGTCGTCTGGCTTGCAGGAACCCGCCGTCTCCGGCGGGTTTCCCATGCCGGAGTCCGGTGTTTCCCTCCACCGGAATTTTCGCGGGGGCGATGCGCGGCGTTCCGCGCGGATCCAGCGCCCCTCATCCGCATACCTGACGCAATGACAGACAAGCGGGCATAGCGGCCGAAACGCCCAGCCGTCTCAGCTCTTCGATTCAATGGAACCGGCGGCGATGTCGGACTGGTCGCTTCTATCTCCAAGCTCTTCCATCTTCTCGAGCGTGCGCACCTGTTCCAGGTCCCGCACCCTTTCGCGGCTGGCGAAGAGCGACCACACGGCGAAGAACAGTGCCGCGATCAGCGGGCCTATCACGAAGCCGTTGATGCCCAGGAGCGAGATGCCGCCCACGGTGGACACCAGCACCACGTAGTCCGGCAGGCGCGTATCCTTGCCGACGAGCGGCGGCCGCAGCAGGTTGTCAATCAGACCGATGACGAACACGCCGACGAAGAACAGGATCGCCGCGCGCAGGTAGTCGCCGGTGAGCAGCAGATAGATGGCCACTGGTCCCCAGACCAGGAACGATCCGATCGCCGGCAGCAGCGACAGCACCGACATCAGCACGCCCCACAACAGCGCCGCCTCGACGCCGAGGAACCAGAAGGTGATGCCGCCGATCGCGCCCTGCAGGACGGCGATGATGACGTTGCCCTTCACGGTGGCCTTCACCACGGTGGCGAACTTCTTGAGCACGTAGTCCGTGTGGAAGTCGTTGAGGGGGCTTGCCCGGCGGATGATGCGGGCGATCGCTGCGCCATCCCGGAACAGGAAGAACAGCACGTAGAGCATGACGCCGAGGCTGACGAACAGCTGCGCCGTGCCCTGCCCAATGCTGACCGCGCGCGACGCGATGAACTGCGCCACCTGCGTGGCATAGGTCGTCAGCTTGTTCTGAATCTGCTCCAGACTGTCGAGCTCGAAATTGCCGAGCAGGTCGACGATGTAGCTTGGAAGCGAGCTGCGGATCCGTTCGACAGCCGCCACCAGGTCGAACTGGCTGCGGCTGATGCGCACGTAGAGAGCCGTGGCCTCCTGCGCGAGAGAGGCAAGGATCAGCGTTCCGGGGATGACGACAATGCAGAGGCAGACGGTGAGCGTCAGCGCGGCCGCGAGGTTCTTGCGTCCGTTGAGATGCACGACCAGCCATCGCTGCAGCGGATGGAACAACAGCGCCAGGATCGCCGCCCACAGCAGCGCCCCGTAGAACGGGAGCAGCAGCCAGATGAAGGCGATCGTGACGAGCACGACCATGACCATGAAGCTGTTGTCCTGAACGGTACGACTCAATTGACTGCCTCCCGGGGACGGATCCCCAAAACCCCACGCGCATGATTTATGGCACAAACTCCCCTTCGCCACTATCCTGAGCGCAAAGCGTGGTGCTGGGTGTTGACAGCAACCGTCTTGTTGCGCCGGAAGGCAACGTTCCTGCGGGCACCGCCGCCCCTCGTCCGTGGACCGGGCTTTTCCCGGAGCCGGACAAGACCAACCTTTCTGTCCGCAGTGTGACACCCGAGTCCCGGCCGTCCAGGGCCCTGCGCGCCTCCCAGCGCTTGAGGGCCATGCCTAAACCGGCGTTCGGAGACACGCCTGTATCCCGGCGGCACAGGTCTGGCCTGTGAACTTGTGCCGGGGTGGAAAAGAATGGATTTTACTCCCGGGCGCTTTATGCTATCGGAGCGCGCGTGCCCTTGTAGCTCAGCTGGTAGAGCAACCGCCTTGTAAGCGGTAGGTCGCGGGTTCGAATCCTGCCGGGGGCACCATTTGCCACCGTGTATGGCCGAACATTGCCATCCGTCAGGCGGAAACCCATTACCTTGGCATTTGCGGACCAGGTTTCCCGCTCAGTACCGGATTTTCCGCTCAGTATCTGAGTTACGGCGTGGATTTTGTCACGGCTGTGGGCCAGTGCATCCTCACTGAAGAACAGCGCCGAATGATCCACTTGCGGAAATGAATATGTTCATCACCCCGACCCATTGCGATAACTCGCCTGCAATTTCGCGATTGCTCTGGGTTTTCCGCGCTTGGCTGCACTACCCGCTATGGGCCGTGATGTTTGCAGTTTCTACAATCCCATGTGTCCACGTATTCAGCACTCCGCCTCTGCCCAAATAAACCTTTCAGGATGCTGACGGTTTCACGCGCCTGGGCAGGAGGACAACGCACCGGAACACTCTCCCCTCCCGCGGGTTGGGCGGAAAAGGGAGATACCTGATGAAGAGAATCCTTGAGACTGCCGTTCCGATCCTTCTGTTCGCCCTGGCCGCGCCGTCCGCCATCGCCCAGGAAAACAGCGGCAGCAACATGTCTATCCCGGAAAGCCAGCTCAGTGCCGTTCGTGAACGTTGCGAAGAGCTTCAGGTTCAGCAGGGCGTGACGGGAAGCCAGCAGCCCGAGACTACCGAACCGGAACGCGCCACCAACCAACCGGACAGTGATGGACAGGAGGACCGCGGCGGCAGGAGCTTCGACCTGTCCGCGATCACGCTGCAGGACTGCATCGACAGCGGCATGACCGCCCAGCAACCGGCAGACTAAGAGGATCGCCCTCGCAAACTGGCTCGAACCGTCAACCGCGCACCAGGCGTTCTGCGACGAACGCCTGAACCGTGCAGGAAAGGCTGCCCCCGGCTTCCATCCGTGAACGCCGGAACAATTGACAAAGGTAATAGAGGCATCTGAAGCACCTCGTGGTTTCGGGACGTTGGAGCCTCAAGATTGCCAGCTCCATGGCAGGGCCCCATTGTGCACGGTCCCTGCAATCCACGGCAATTCATAGCGGACTGGCTCCAGGGCCCCTGTCCCCCTTTACAGGAAAGCGCTATGACCGCGCGCCCAAGCGTGGTACCAGACATGGTAACGCTTGCCGCAGGCTCCAGAACCATCCGTCGATTACGCATGAAAACGTCTCCCCTGCCCTCGACCGCTCCGACGATCGCTTTCGTGTCGGCCGACACGGACGACGCTCGCAGCGCCCTCGCCCGTCTCACCGAGATCTACGGCCAGCGACCGCCGGAAGACGCGGACGTCATTGTCGTGCTCGGCGGCGACGGCTTCATGCTGCAGACGCTGCGCGAGACCATGGGTTCGGGCAAAAGGCTCTACGGAATGAACCGCGGCACCATTGGCTTCCTCATGAACGAATATCACGAGGAAGATCTCTACCGCCGCATTGAGGAAGCGGTCCCCGAAACGATCCGTCCGCTGGAAATGCACGCCACGGACGTGAACGGCGACACGGTAAGCGCCCTGGCGATCAACGAGGTTTCGCTGTTCCGCCAGTCCTTCCAGGCGGCCAAGATCCAGATCGCCATCGACGGCAAGGTGCGGGTCGACGAGCTCATCTGCGATGGCGTGATGGTGGCGACACCGGCCGGCTCGACCGCCTACAACCTTTCAGCGCACGGGCCTATCCTGCCGCTCGACGCGCCCCTGCTCGCCCTCACGCCGGTGAGCCCCTTCCGTCCGCGGCGCTGGCGAGGCGCCTTGATTCCCAACCGCTCCACCGTTGAATTCACGGTGCTGGAACCACAGAAGCGCCCGGTCAACGCGGTAGCCGACAACCGGGAGGTCAAGTCGGTCATCACCGTGCGCGTGCATTCATCGCTCAACCACACGGCGACGCTTCTGTTCGACGCGAGCCACCCGTGGGAGGAGCGCATCGTCGCCGAACAGTTCCGCTACTGATTTTCGCGATCGGCGCCCGGAACGCATTTCTGGTATCGCCGCGGCAGGTGGATACGGAACTGTTTTTAGTCAAACTGCAACGCAGTGTTGACATTGAGCCTGCTTGGTCTTACGTCGCGCAACGGGGGTATTGCACTTTCGCCCCCGTTTGTAGGCGTATTCACGCGCAGCATTAGCACTGCAGAGAGCAAAGACGTCACTCCGTGTCAGATACAGACGTTCAGGAAATCACGCAGCAAGTTACCACCTTTGAGGAACTGGGCCTGTCGCCCAAGGTTCTTTCTGCTGTCAAGGATGCGGGATACACGACGCCCACGCCGATCCAGGCTGGCGCCATTCCGCACGTACTGGCCGGCAAGGATGTCCTCGGCATCGCCCAGACCGGAACGGGCAAGACGGCGTCGTTCGTCCTGCCGATGCTGGTGCGGCTGGAGCGTGGCCGTGCCCGCGCCCGCATGCCGCGCACGCTGATCCTCGAACCGACCCGCGAACTTGCCGCCCAGGTGGAGGAAAACTTCACCCGCTACGGCAAGAACCACCGGCTGAACATCGCCCTGCTGATCGGCGGCGTTTCGTTCGAGGACCAGGAGCGCAAGCTTGAGCGCGGGGCCGACGTGCTGATCGCCACGCCCGGCCGCCTCATCGACCATTTCGAGCGCGGCAAACTGCTGCTGACCGGCGTCGAGATCCTCGTGATCGACGAGGCGGATCGCATGCTCGACATGGGCTTCATCCCGGACATCGAGCGCATCTGCAAGCTGCTTCCGTTCACGCGGCAGACGCTGTTCTTCTCCGCGACGATGCCGCCCGAGATAACCAAGCTCACCGAGCAGTTCCTGCAGGCACCGGTCCGCATCGAAGTCGCCAAGCCCGCGACCACGAACGAGAGCATCACGCAGAAGCTCGTCAAGTCCGGCTCCAAGCCCTGGGCCAAGCGCGCGCGTCTGCGCGAGCTGATCCGCGCCGAGGGTGACGAGCTCAAGAACGCGATCATCTTCTGCAACCGCAAGACGGACGTTTCGACGCTCTTCCGTTCGCTTGTCCGCCACGAGTTCGACGCCGGCGCCCTGCATGGCGACATGGACCAGCGGTCGCGCACGACGATGCTGGAAAACTTCCGCAAGGGCAAGCTGCGCCTGCTGGTGGCTTCCGATGTCGCCGCCCGCGGCCTTGACATCCCGGACGTGAGCCATGTCTTCAACTTCGACGTGCCTGTTCACTCCGAGGACTACGTGCACCGCATCGGCCGCACGGGCCGAGGTGGCCGCACCGGCAAGGCCTTCACCATCGTCACCAAACCGGACATGAAATATGTCCAGGCCATCGAGAAGCTGATCGGCCAGCAGCTCGAATGGTATGACGGCGATCTCTCCACCCTCACCCCCGAGGATGAGGCAGAGGAGAAGCAGACCGGCAAGTCCGGCTCCCGCCGCAGGGGCAAGGATTCCCGCCAGTCGCGGCAGAAGGAGTCTCCGTCCAGGCCGGCAGAAAAGCCTGCCACGGACAAACCGGCGGAAGAAAGCGCCGCCGCGGAACCCGCCCCCGCCAGACAGGAGGGCCAGAAGGCCAGACAGCAGAAGGCCAAGGCCTCGCACGAGGCTTCAGCACCTGCAAAGGACCGCCAGCACCGCTCCGCCCAGGACCATGGCCATTCCCGGCACAGGGGTCACGAGGAGAAGGTTGTGGTCGGCTTCGGCGACTTCATTCCGGATTTCATGAAGATCCCCGGCAAGGTCTGACCGCCGGCCTTGCCTTCCAGGCGGATACGCCAAGGCCTTCCGCCTTTCTCTCTTCCCTTACATGTCGAACCGCAGGTGGAGCGCCACCTCCCCGCCCCGCGTGGTGGTGGAAACGCGGTCGGCGAACAGGCCTACGGCCACGTCGCGCAGGCCGCCGCTCATGGCGGCCTCCTCATTGCTGGTCGGGTTGAGTTCGTGGCTGGGTAGAAACAGCGGCGTACCGCGGTAGCGCAGCTCGATTTCGAGCGAATTGTCCTGCTCACGCGCGAGGATGGCCACGGGCTCCGCCATCAGCTGCCCTTCCCGCAGAAGCTCCACCACTCTTCTCTTCACATTGGCCACGCCGCGGGCAATGACCTCCTGCGTGAGTTCCCAGGCCTGGGCGTTCTTCTCCAGCGTTGCCTTGAGGTCAGTGACAGCGTCCTTCGACTGGCTCCACAGGATCGTCTGCTGCCGGTCCGTGGCGATGCGGAAGATCATGAGCAGGCCGATGGCTGCCAGCAGCCCGAGCGCGAGTCCGCTGTTGGTGACGGGGCTGAGCCACGCCGGCAGACTGGTGAAGTAGCTGGTCGAGACCATCTGCACCAGCGGGAACAGGATGCCGAGGCCGACCACGAAGGTCATGCGCGTGTCGAGCGCCTTGACCGTCATGAGCTGCAGCCCGCTCGCCAGCATGATGCAGGACGTGAAAAGCAGAAGCCCGCCCGCTACCGACAGCGGCAGCTGCAGGAATATATCCGCCACCTTCGGCATGAAGGCGAGGATCACCATCACCACTGCCGTTCCGTAGGCGATGCTGCGCGAGGTGACGCCCGTGGCGATCGACACCCCGACGAGGCTCGGCCCGATGTTCATGCCCGGCGCGCCCACCATGCCGCCGAGGGCGCAGCCGAGACCGTCCGCCAGGATGCCCTTGCGGATGCTGACGAAGTCCGGACGTGTCCAGCCCGGCTCGTTGGCGCGCTGACAGGTGGTGACCACGCCGACGGTGCGGATCGCCGCAGCCATGCCGGCGGCCATGAAGGCCGGCATCAGGCTTGGGTCCCAGTGGGCGAGCGACATGTAGGAGAGACTCGGGACCGCGAACCACGGCGAAGCCGCGATGTCGCGCATCGCATCATCTCCGAACAGCGATAGCGCGAAGGCCACGGCCACGCCCGTGACCATGCCCAGAAGCGAGCAGATGAGCCGCCACACACCCTTGCCCCATACGGCGAAGCCCGCACAGACGGCGAAGGTGAGCGCGCCCGCCATCACGTTACGGGCGAACGGCGGCGTATGCTCACCGCTCACGTCGAGCACCTGCTGCAATCCGACGATACCCAGCTCGAGCGCGATGATGGTGATGATCAGCCCGCTGATCACCGGTTGCATGATGATACGCAGGTGCCTTAGGAACCACGCAATCAGGATCTCGAACAGTCCCGCGCAGACGGTCATGCAGGCCACGGCCGGCAGCCCGCCGGCCTTCGCCGCCAGGATCGAGGGGCCCAGATAGATGGCCGAAAACACCGGCGGTGCGAAGAAGCCGGAACCCACCGGCCCGCGATGGAGAGCCTGCAGCACCGTTCCTGCCGCCGAGGCCACCATGGCCATGCTGACCACGCTTCGCGCCGTGTCGGCATCTGCCTTCGCCGCATGCACGACGATGACCACCAGCACGAGATACATCGACAGAAGAAAGGCGTACTGAAGTGACAGCAGCACGAATTGAAGCGGCGGCGGTGTCCGATCAACGCCGATCGTGATGTTGGCGGATGCCATCGGCTGCTCCCCCTCAGGCTTGCGAGCCCCAGGCGGCCAGCATCAACTGGGCCACGGCCTGGAACACAACCTTCAAGAAATGCTGAGCCAGCCTAGTAAATTCGGGAAACGGAGAAAACTGCTTTTGCAGGCGGAAAAGAGTAGCGCATCAATCAGGGCGGCGTGCCACGCTCCACGCCTCATCCTGAATCCGTGGAAGGACGAGACCAGGAAAAGGCGGCCAGCCTTCCCGATACTTCGCCCCCTCGCAAGCTCAGGTGCGCGGGGCGGGACGCAACAAGTTTGCTTGATCACTCCGCCGGATTGGCACCGGCGGCGGCACGGGCCTCTGCCAGGGCCTTGAGGTCGGCGGGCTTCAGCTCCACCGATTCGCCGCAGCCGCAGGCGGAAGACTGATTGGGATTGTTGAAGACGAATCCCGAGCGCACCCGCGTGGTCTCGAAGTCCATTTCCGTGCCGAGGAGAAACAGCGCCGCCTCGGGCGCGACATAGACATGCGCGCCATCCTTCTCGACGTGGTCGTCCTTCGGATTGGGCTCCTTCACCACATCGACCGTGTATTCCATTCCGGCACAGCCGCCCTTCTTGATGCCAAGACGGATTCCATGCGCGTTCTGCGCCTTCATGATCTGGCGCACGCGCTCCGCAGCGGCGTCGGTCATGGTGATTACCTGAAATCGGGCCATCTGCTTCTCCGTTCGCGGCGAGGTCAAGACTCGCGGAATGGGTTCCTCATGGATGTAAAATGGTCAGGCAGCGGGCAATTTGCAAGCCCGCCGGCCCTGCGCAGCTCAGTACCAGCCGACCGCGACGCGCGCTTCCTCGGACATGCGGTCCGGTGTCCACGGCGGATCGAACACCATCTTGACCTCGACATCCGCCACGCCTTCGACGGCGCCGACCGCATTCTGCACCCAGCCGGGCATCTCGCCCGCCACCGGGCAACCCGGCGCGGTGAGCGTCATTTCGATCTTCACCGTCCGGTCATCCTCGATGTCGATCCGGTAGACCAGTCCGAGCTCGTAGATGTCGGCCGGGATTTCCGGGTCGTAGACGGTCTTGAGCGCGGCGATGATATCGTCAGTCATCCGCTCCAGCTCTTCCGGCGGGATGGCGGAAACCTGCGCGCTCTTCTGCTCCGTCCCGGTTGTCGTGTTGTCATCCGTCATGGGGTCATCCGAAGAACTTGCGCGCCTCGATGAGCGCATTGGCCAGGGCGTCCACCTCGGCCCTCGTATTGTACATGGCGAAGGAGGCCCGGCATGTCGAGGTCACGCCGAAGCGCTGCAGCAACGGCTGCGCGCAATGGGTGCCCGCGCGCACCGCCACGCCGGCGCGGTCGATGATCATCGACACGTCATGGGCATGGATGCCTTCGAGTTCGAAGGAGACGATGGCCCCCTTCCCGGGCGCGTGACCGAAGATGCGCAGCGAATTGATCTCCGAGAGTCTCTGGTGCGCGTAGGCGACGAGATCGGCTTCGTGCACAACGATCTTCTCGCGGCCGATCTGCTCGATGTAGCGGAGCGATGCGGCAAGCCCGATCGCCTGCACGATCGGCGGCGTGCCAGCCTCGAACCGGTGCGGCGGCTCGTTGTAGGTGACGGTATCCACCGTGACGGTCTCGATCATCTCGCCGCCGCCCATGAACGGGCGCATCTCGTGCAACAGCTCCTCGCGGCCATACAGGAAACCGATTCCCGAAGGGCCATAGAGCTTGTGGCCGGTGCAGACGTAGAAGTCGCAGCCGAGATCCTGCACGTTGACCGGCAGGTGCACGGCTGCCTGGCTGCCGTCGACCAGCACCTTGATGCCGCGTTCATGTGCTATCCGCACGATGTCCTTGATGGGTGTCACCGTGCCGAGCATGTTCGACATGTGCGTGATGGCGACGAGCCTGGTGCGCTCGGTCAGGCACTTCTCGAAATCCTCGAGGTGGAAGCTGCCGTCGTCATGGACCGGCACGAAGACCAGCTTCGCCCCCTGCCGCTCGCGAATGAAGTGCCACGGCACGATGTTGGAATGGTGCTCCATGATGGAGAGCACGATCTCGTCGCCCTCGCCGATGCGCGGCATGCCGTAACCATAGGCAACGAGGTTGATCGCCTCCGTCGCCGAGCGGGTGAAGACGATCTCGTTCACCGACTTCGCGCCGATGAAGGCGCGCACGGTCTCCCGCGCGTTCTCGTAGGCTTCGGTGGCAGCATTGGAGAGGAAATGCAGGCCGCGGTGCACGTTCGCATATTCCTGCGTGTAGGCATGCGTCACGGCGTCGATCATCGCCTGGGGCTTCTGGGCCGAAGCGGCGTTGTCCAGATAGACGAGCGGCTTTCCGTAAACCTGGCGTGAAAGAATCGGAAAATCGCGGCGGACCGCCTCCACGTCGTAGGAAAGGTTTTCCACTTTCAGATCCATTCGGTCTCCGCATGAATGCCAAGGCGCGGCCCCGCCGCAGACGGCGGGGCCATGCCGGTTTCGTCAGGCGTGCTCGTCGAACCAGCGCGTAAGCCTGGCTTCAAGCATGTCGATGACCCGCTCGTCCTCCAGCTCCTCGATGACTTCAGCGAGGAAAGCCTTGACCAGCAAGCCGCGCGCCGACTTCTCGTCGATGCCGCGTGCCATCAGGTAGAACAGGTGGTCCTTCTCGATCTCGGTGACCGTCGCGCCGTGGCCGCAGGCCACATCGTCGGCGAAGATCTCGAGCTCGGGCTTGGTGGAGAAGCCTGCCTCGTCCGAGAGTAGCAGCGTGTTGCAGGCCATCTTGGCGTCGGTCTTCTGCGCCGCCTGCGCCACGCGGATCATGCCCTGGAACACTCCCTGGGCCCTGCCGGTCACGATGTTGCGGATCGTCTCCGTCGAATAGGTGTCCGGCGCCAGGTGATGCAGCACCATGGTGGTGTCGGAATGCTGCTCATCGGCCATCAGGTTCGCGCCGCGCAGGCGGAACTCCGAATGCTCGCCCTCCATTCGCACGCGGACCTCCTGCCGGGCGAGCTTCGCGCCCACGTTCATGACGAACAGCGTGAGCTTAGCACCGCCTGCGACGCTCGCCTTGAACTGGGCCAGATGATGGACGTTCTCCGGCTGGTCCTGCAGGACGATCCAGAGGATGTCCGCCCCTTCGCCGACCTCGAGCTCCGAGACGGAAGAGATCAGCGCCTGACCGTTGCCAGTCTGGCGCTCGATGAACACGGCCTTGGAACCGGCTCCTGCCTTCACCACGAAACGGCTGTGGACGTGACCGCCCGCATGCACGTTCTGCAGCTCGATCGGCTGCTCGATTTCCGCGCCCGCGTCGAGCGTGATGGACAGACCATCGGCGACGAAGGCGGCGTTGATCGCGCCGACCGTGTCGTCAGTTTCGGCGACCGCAAGGCGCTCGGCGAGTCCGCCGTCGGCGAGGCTGTCGGCGAGAGGCCGGACGGCAATGCCTTCGGCACCCTGCCCGGCCGCCGCCTTGCCACCCAGCACCGGCAGCACCAGCGAGCCATCGAGCAGCGGCTCGAGCACGCTCGCACCCGCCTCCTGCGCGAAGGCAGGGAGCTTGGAAAGAAGCCGGCGAAGGTCAGTGTAATGCCAGGATTCGACGCGGCGCGTGGGCAACCCGCGGCCGATCAGGTCGATGGCCGCCTTGCGCCTGGCCTGGACAGAGGGGTCGCCCGGGAGCGCCCCGCCATGCGAAGCGAAGGCGTCCAGCAGAAGCTCTTCGGCAGCCGTTCGCTGTATCTGGGTCTGGATGTTCATGGCTATCCCTAGGCAGCTTCACCGACGATGTCGGCGTAACCGGACTTCTCGAGCTCCTGCGCCAGCTCCTTGCCGCCGGACTTCACCACGCGGCCCTTGTAGAGCACATGGACGGTGTCCGGAACGATGTAGTCGAGCAGGCGCTGGTAGTGGGTGATGACAACGATCGCCCGATCCGGCGAACGCAGCGCATTCACGCCCTCGGCGACGATTCGCAGCGCGTCGATGTCGAGGCCGGAGTCCGTCTCGTCGAGGACACAGAGCGACGGCTCAAGCAGCTTCATCTGCAGGATCTCGGCGCGCTTCTTCTCGCCGCCCGAGAAGCCGACGTTGAGCGGGCGCTTCAGCATGTTCATGTCCATGTGAAGCTCCTCGGCCGCCTGGCGCACCCGCTTCATGAACTCGGGGATCTTGAGTTCCTCTTCGCCCCGCGCCTTGCGCTGGGCATTCATGGCCACCTTCAGGAACTCCATGGTGGCGACGCCCGGGATCTCCATCGGATACTGGAAGGCGAGGAAGATGCCGGCGCTCGCGCGCTCGGCCGGGTCCATCTCGAGGATGGACTGGCCCTTGAACAGGATGTCGCCCTCGGTGATCTCGTAGTCGTCACGGCCGGCCAGCACATAGGAGAGCGTGGACTTGCCCGAACCGTTGGGACCCATGATGGCGACCACTTCGCCGGGCTTCACGGTCAGGTTGACGCCGCGCAGGATCTCGGTGCCGTCCTCGGCAATGCGTGCGTGAAGGTTCTTGATCTCTAGCATCGTAATCTTTTCCCAAATTCCTTGCGGCGGCGCTCAGCCGACCGAGCCTTCAAGCGAAATGCTGATGAGCTTCTGAGCCTCGACGGCGAACTCCATCGGCAGCTCCTGGATGACTTCCTTGACGAAGCCGTTCACGATGAGCGCGATGGCCTCCTCTTCCGGAATGCCGCGCTGCATGACGTAGAACTTCTGGTCCTCGGAAATCTTCGAGGTGGTCGCCTCATGCTCGACCTTGGCGGATGAGTTGTTCGCCTCGATATAGGGCACCGTGTGGGCGCCGCACTCGTTGCCGATCAGCAGCGAGTCGCAGTTGGTGAAGTTGCGGGCGTTCTCCGCCTTGCGGTGGATCGACACCTGGCCGCGATAGGTGTTGTTCGACTTGCCGGCGGAAATGCCCTTGGAGATGATGCGGCTGGACGTGTTCTTGCCCAGGTGGATCATCTTGGTGCCGGAGTCGATCTGCTGGTGGCCGTTCGACACCGCGATCGAATAGAACTCGCCGCGCGAGTTGTCGCCGCGCAGGATGCAGGACGGATACTTCCAGGTGATGGCCGAGCCGGTCTCCACCTGCGTCCAGGAAATCTTCGAGTTCTTGCCGCGGCAGTCGCCGCGCTTGGTCACGAAGTTGTAGATGCCGCCCTTGCCTTCCTTGTCGCCCGGGTACCAGTTCTGGACCGTCGAGTACTTGATCTCGGCGTCGTCAAGCGCGATCAGCTCGACCACGGCGGCGTGCAGCTGGTTCTCGTCGCGCTGCGGCGCCGTGCAGCCCTCGAGGTAGGACACGTAGGCGCCCTCATCCGCGATGATCAGCGTGCGCTCAAACTGACCGGTGTTGCGCTCGTTGATGCGGAAGTAGGTGGAAAGTTCCATCGGGCAGCGCACGCCCTTCGGCACGTAGACGAACGAGCCGTCCGTGAACACCGCCGAGTTGAGCGTCGCATAGAAGTTGTCGGAGACCGGCACGACGGAGCCCAGGTACTTGCGCACCAGCTCCGGATACTCGCGGATCGCCTCGGAGATCGAGCAAAAGATCACGCCCGCCTTGGCAAGCTCCTCCTTGAAGGTGGTCACGACCGAAACGGAGTCGAACACCGCGTCAACGGCCACGCGGCCGGACGCGTAGACATTGTCCCCCGGCTCCTCGGACGGCTTGCGCACGCCGGCAAGGATTTCCTGCTCCTGGAGTGGAATGCCGAGCTTCTCGTAGGTCTTCAGCAGTTCAGGATCCACCTCGTCCAGGGACTTGGGGCCGGTAACTCCCTTCGGCGCTGCAAAGTAATGGATGTCCTGGAAATCGATCTTCGGGTACGAGACGCGGGCCCAGGTGGGCTCCTCCATCGTCAGCCAGCGCCGGTAAGCGCCCAGACGCCACTCGAGCATCCACTCCGGCTCGCCCTTCTTTGCCGAGATGAAGCGGATGATGTCCTCGTTCAGGCCCTTGGGAGCCTTGTCGCTCTCGATGAGTGTCTCGAAACCGTACTTGTACTGGTCCACGTCGAGCGTTCGGACCGTATCAATGGTTTCCTGTACTGCAGCCATCAACGTTCTCCATTATCCCGGATTCAAGGTCCGGTTATTGCAGCTTCGCCAGGGATGCCCCGTATCTAGTGTGTTACAGCGCCGAATGCACCCTGAGAAACCAAAAATATGTGTCTTTTACTCCAATTTTCGAAGTCGCGTCCATGACCGCTCACGCGGCGCTGCCCGCCGCCGTCCGGCGATGAACTTCTGCAGCGCCGTGCCGAATGCCTCCACATCCTCATCCGTGGTGTCCCGCCCGATGGAAACGCGCAGCGCACCGCCCGCATCCGCATACCCCATCGCCTTCAGCACATGGCTCGGCCCGACCTTGCCCGAAGAACAGGCCGATCCGGCCGACACGGCGATACCCGCCAGGTCAAGAGCAATCTGCGCCGTCTCCGCCTTGATGCCCGGCATCGAGAAGAACACGGTGTTGGGCAGCCGCCCCGCGCCCTCCCCGTGGATGACGGCCTGCGGGACAGCCTCGCGGATCATTCGCTCGATTCGTTCGCGGCGCACCTGCACCGCGTCAATCTCCGCCAGCCCGGTCAGCGCTTCACGCGCAGCGGCACCGAACCCGGCGATACCCGCCACATTTTCGGTACCGGCGCGATGGCTTCTCTCCTGTCCACCGCCCTTGATAAGCGGCAGCGGCATGAGCAGGTCGGACTGCCCCACCACCGCGCCGACGCCCTTCGGGCCGCCGATCTTGTGCGCGGACAGAATCAGGAAATCGGCATAACCCGCTGACATGTCGAGTAAAACGCGGCCCGCTGCCTGTACCGCGTCGAAGATCATCAGCCCGCCGGCGGCCCGCACAATCGCTGCGATCTCCCGCATTGGCTGCAGCACGCCCGTCTCGTTGTTGGCGCTGTGGATCATGACGAGCGGCAGCCCCTGGGAGGCATCGTGCGCGGCGAGAGCGCGGGAAAGCGCATCGAGGTCGATCACGCCGTCGGGGCGGACCGGCAGGACCTCCACCGCTTCCGGCGGAAAGCGGCCTCCCGCGAGCACGCAGGGGTGATCGGCGGCCGACACGTAGGCGCGCGAATAGCGCACCGGCGAGCGCCCCATCTGCCAGTTCGGGGCAAGCAGCATGTTCGCTGCTTCCGTTGCGCCCGAGGTAAAGATGACGTGCTCCGGCTTTGCGTTGACCAGCACCGCCACATCGCGGCGCGCCTGGTCCACAATGTGCCGGGCGGCCCTTCCCTCCGCATGGACGGACGACGGATTGGCGGCATCCAGCGCATCGACCATTGCCTGCCGCGCCGCGGGAAGCAGCGGCGCCGTCGCGTTATAGTCGAGATAGATGCGCCTTCTCGTCATGGTTTCTTCACTTCGCGTCTCAAGTCACAGCCGGGAGAACGCAATTCCCTTGAATTTTTTAGGCAAGCCGTCCTATCTACGCGAGTTGCCGGTGTGCGGTTCGCACAACTTTTGAACGGTTCTAAACAAGCTTCTATGGAGGCACAGGCGTTACGTCAAGTCCTGCCATGACTGTGCAGGAGGATAACCGCCCAAGCTGGAGTCACTATGCCCGAGGTCATTTTCAATGGTCCTGCCGGCCGTCTCGAAGGCCGTTATCAGCCGTCACCCGAGAAGAATGCGCCGATTGCGATCGTGCTGCATCCGCATCCTCAGTTTGGCGGCACGATGAACAATAAGATCGTCTATGATCTCTTCTACATGTTCCAGAAGAGGGGCTTCACGACGCTGCGCTTCAACTTCCGGGGCATCGGCCGCAGCCAGGGCTCCTTCGACCACGGCCATGGCGAGCTGTCCGACGCGGCGGCCGCCCTGGACTGGATCCAGTCGCTCCATCCGGATTCCAAGAGCTGCTGGGTGGCGGGCTATTCCTTCGGTGCCTGGATCGGCATGCAGCTTCTGATGCGTCGTCCGGAGATCGAGGGTTTCATTTCCGTCGCTCCGCAGCCGAACGTCTACGACTTCTCCTTCCTGGCCCCCTGCCCCTCGTCGGGCCTGATCATCCACGGCAGCGAGGACAAGGTGGCGCCGGCCCAGCACGTTCAGGCGCTGGTCGACAAGCTCCACACCCAGAAGGGCATCACGATCACCCAGAAGATCATCCAGGGCGCCAACCACTTCTTCTCGAACCATCACGACGAGCTGATCGAGGAGTGCGCTGCCTACCTGGATGCGCGCATGCGCGGTGAACTGGCGGAGACACGCCCGAAGCGGCTGCGCTGAACCTGTCCAGGTTTCACAAGACAAGCCCGGAAATCCGAAAGCCCGGCAGCCGCTGCCGGGCTTTTCTCACGTGCCCCCCGTTACGGCGGGT
The DNA here is from genome assembly GCF_039541695.1 of Chelativorans composti. Taxonomy (NCBI): domain Bacteria; kingdom Pseudomonadati; phylum Pseudomonadota; class Alphaproteobacteria; order Hyphomicrobiales; family Phyllobacteriaceae; genus Chelativorans; species Chelativorans composti. Next base: position 22,876 of record NZ_BAABGS010000075.1, read on the forward strand.
CAGGCGGGCTCCGCCACCACCCCGCCGCTTGCCGCCTCGCGGCAGCCCGTGGTCGTCGGGAAGGTGAGCGGCAGCCCGACAAGAGACCGGACCGCGAGATAGGCCCAGGCTTCCGCCTCCATGGCATCCCCGTCCACCCCGACATCATCCGCGGTCACGACTTCAGAAACTGATTCAAGACCTGCAGAAAGCGATTCAGCAAGAAGCTTCATATCGCTGATAATAAAAGGGTTTTTCCGTCCGCCCCCGCAAACGATCCAGAGCCTTGGCGCTTCTTCCAGAAGCTCCACGGCCTTGAAGATCGCTTCCGCCGTGACGGCCGCGAGCGTCCGCGCCCCGTCCGCGGCGCTGAGGCCGCGCACCGGACCGAGGTCGAAATCCCTGCGGTCGAGTGACTTTGGCGCAGCCCGCATGAAGAACGGATGCGCCAGATAGTCCTCCACGGCCGGACGCACGACCTTGCCCTCGGCCGCGATCCTGCCGCCCTCGTCAAAGGATACGCCAGCCGTTTCCGCGACCCACTGGTCGATAAGCGCGTTGCCTGGCCCGGTGTCGAAGGCGACGGGATCGCCTTCGGCCGGGATATAGGTGATGTTGGAAATGCCACCGATGTTGACGAAGCAGAGCGGCAGCCTCCGGTACTGCTCGGGCAGCGATGCGGCCAGCGCCGCATGATAGACGGGAACCAGCGGCGCCCCCTGCCCGCCCTGGCGCATGTCCTCCGCCCGCATGTCATAGACAACCCGGATACCGATAGCCCGCGCCAGCGCCTCGCCATCACCGATCTGCACCGTGAGCGCCTCCTGCGGCCTGTGGAGCACCGTCTGGCCATGGAAGCCTATGACGTCGGGGCGCCAGGCCTCACCATGCTCCTCCAGAAAACGCCTGACCGCTTCCGCGTGCCACTCGGTAAGCTCCCGTTCGAGTTCGGCAAGAATGCCCGGCCGATCCCTGCGCTCCCGGATCTGACGCGCGTCATCGAGCCCCTGTTCAAGCCTGGACCGGAACGCCGCGTCATACGGGACGAACAGGAATGGCCCGCGCTCCACATGGCCCTCGCCGTCGGTGCGGATCGCCGCGATGTCGATCCCGTCCATGGAGGTGCCGCTCATCAGTCCGAGCGCCGTCATCAATGCCATCTGTCTGCTCCTGCGAAATCCTGCCGGACGAGTGCACACTCCTTTCCCGGTCCCCGGATCGCCCCGTGCATGGCAGACCGGCGAAAAACAGCGGACCTGAGGCAGCTCTGCCGCTTGTCCCTGAGGATGGTTCAATGGTAAAGGCCGCTCGCACCCACTTTACCTCCTTGTTGTACGGGATCTGCGGAAAAATGCCCGAGTTTAAATCTGATTTCCTGCGCATTCTGTCCGAGCGCGGCTTTATCCACCAGACCTCTGATGATCGTGGCCTGGACGAGCTTTTCAGCAAGGAGACCGTCACCGCGTATATCGGCTATGACCCGACGGGGAACAGCCTGCACGTCGGTCACCTGACGCAGATCATGATGCTCTACTGGCTCCAGCAGACGGGCCACCGTCCCATCACGCTCATGGGCGGCGGCACGGGCATGATCGGCGACCCGTCCTTCAAGGACGAAGCGCGCAAGCTGCTGACGCCGGAGGTCATCAACGACAACCTCGCCAAGATGAAGCAGTCGTTCTCCCGTTACCTGCGTTTCGGTGACGGCCCGAACGACGCACTCATGGTCAACAATGCCGACTGGCTGCTCGAGCTCAAGTACATCGACTTTCTGCGCGACATTGGCCGCCATTTCTCGGTCAACCGCATGCTCTCCTTCGATTCGGTGAAGCTGCGCCTCGACCGCGAGCAGTCGCTGTCCTTCCTGGAATTCAACTACATGATCCTCCAGGCCTATGACTTCACCGTGCTGTGCCAGCGCTACGGCTGCCGCCTGCAGATGGGCGGTTCCGACCAGTGGGGAAACATCGTGAACGGCATCGACCTTGGTCACCGTCTGGGCCTGCCGCAGCTCTATGCGCTGACCTCGCCGCTGCTCACCACCGCTTCCGGCCAGAAGATGGGCAAGACGGCCTCAGGCGCCGTGTGGCTCAATCCGGACCTGTTGAGCCCCTATGACTTCTGGCAGTACTGGCGCAACACCGAGGACGCCGACGTCGGCCGCTTCCTGAAGCTCTTCACCACCCTGCCGATGGACGAGATCGCGCGCTTGGAGAAGCTGCAGGGCGCGGAGATCAATGAGGCGAAGAAGATCCTCGCCAACGAGGTCACCGCCATGGCCCACGGTCGCGAAGCGGCCGAACAGGCGGCGGAGACGGCCCGCAAGACCTTCGAGGAAGGCGCGTTGGCCGAGACGCTGCCGACCATTACCGTTCCCGCAGGGGACCTCGACGCCGGCATCGGCCTTCTCGCACTGTTCGTCCGCGCCGGCCTCGCCGCCTCCAACGGCGAGGCGCGCCGCCACGTCCAGGGCGGCGCCGTGCGCGTAAACGACTCGCAGATCCAGGACGATAAGTACACCGTCGGCGCAAAGGACGTGACCTCCGACGGCGTGATCAAGCTGTCGCTCGGCCGCAAGAAGCACGTCCTCGTCCGCCCGGAATAAGGACATTCCGCAGCAGAAACCTGAAAGGCGCCGGGGGCCTCCCCCGGCGCCTTTCTTTTCCCGAGTGTCCTGGTCTCTTTTTTGGGGGAGAATGCACAATCGACAGCTTGGCAAATCCAGGTGTCTGATCGTGGCAGAGGGTGGATCAGGCACGGCTTCGGGCAATACGGAACCGGTATCCCGCCTCGAGCAACCGGTCCGCGCCGCACTAATCAAACTCGAAGATCTGGCGGAAAATGCCCGGCGCGATGGCGGAGATCGGATTGATTTCGAGATTTGGCTGGTCGAACGGGCCGACCACGCGGAATGTGATGCCGATCAGGCCGCGGTCGCGGCCGTTGCCGAGGATCTGCCCGATCAGCGGAATCTCGCCAAAAATGCGGTTGAGCCCGTAGGCCGGCATGAAGGTGCCGGTCATGTTGGTATTGTTTTTCTCGTCGAACAGAGTGCCCTGGAACGCGAAGCCGATGGTCGGCCCGCGAATGATGCCGTTTGCCAGGTCCACCCGCTGCTTTCCCTTCGCGATGTCCGCGAAGGCCGTGCCGAACTGCACGCGCGTAACGTCGACACTCTTGCTCGGCTTGCCCGACTTTGAGCTTGCCGCCACCAGTGAGCTCAGCCGCGGTTCGTTGACGACCCAGAAATCGTTGATCTGGATGCGGCCCCTGAGGGCGTTGTCATTGAGTCCGGCCAGTTGGAGGTTTAGCTTGCCACCCTCCATGTAACGGTAGAAGTTCAGGAAGCGCAGCACCGCGCCGCCGTTTTCCGACTGCAGACGGAGCTGCCGCTGCCCGCCCTCGGTCCAGCGTGCGAAGATGACGGAGCCGAAAACCGGGGTGGCCGCCCGGATGGAGAGCCGGTCAGGACCGTTGCCGGAAGCGTATTCGGCCGTGACCTGCTCCAGGCGCACGTCGTGGAAGCCTGTCACCTGCTTGAGGCTTGCCTGCAGCTTGATCGGCGTCCCGGCGGAAGCGTCCTCGGGCTTCGTGTCCTTGCCGGTCACCAGCTTGATGACCGAGCGGGCATCGAACGAATTGCCCCGTGCGACGACGTCATAGCCGTTTCCCCTGGCCCTGATGTCCACCGACAGATCGTCGTCCCGGTTGAAGCGCACGTTGCTGAAATTGGCCTCCCGGAGCCGCCCCTGCGCCACGAACACCCGCCCGGCCAGGCCGAAGGTCTCTCCTGTCAGCCTAAAGTCGGAAAGTTCCATCTGGCCATCTGCATCCTTCAGGACGAAGCTGGCGCGCGCGGGAATGCCAGCGCCCTTCTCCCATCCGATCCAGGGAACGCTGAGCTTCGCCCTGAGGAGGTTCACCTCAATGCGGCGGTCCTTGCCACTGCCCTGCTCGAAGCTCACCTCCATCGGCCCGGAAACCAGCTGGCCGAGCCCGGGAAACATCTTGCCGCGGGCTTCGTCATTCACTTCCATTTCGATGTGGCGCTTGCGACCATCCCGGACCCCTCCGAGCGGTTCAACCAGCTCCACTTTCGCAACGAGGCCATTGAGTTCGGCGTTCGCGGAAATCCGCGCGCTGGTGCGGTCGATCTCCATCGTGCCCGTGGCGTTGCGTATGATCTGTCCGTCGACGGGTTTGGCAATGGAAAGCTGCTCGTAGCTGAGTTCCGCAGCCCAGCCCAGCCGTTCCCGCGGAACGCCCTCGCTAAGCGGAATGTCCGCGCGGACATGACCCGAAACCCGGCCCGACAGGTCCTCCGGCTTGAGGTCGAGAAAAGACGCATTGATCGGAGGCAGGGACGCGAATTCCGCCACCGCCTGCGCATCGCCGGAAATGTCGATTGCGAGCTTGCCGATGCGCGGGCGCAGGTGGGTGGCGGCGATTTCCATGACGCCGCCTCCGGTGTGCACCACGCGGCCACTGGGAAGATAGGCAGCGCCCTTGGTGAGGCCGACCAGCACGTCAGTTCCCTCGATGTCCACCCAGCCGTCGCTGTCGCGCACGGCGGGCAGGTCTCCGACGAGATCGAAGCGCGCGCCGTAGATGTTGAACTGTCCGTTGAACTCATCCTTCGAAAGCGGCACGCCGTTGGCGAGCCGTCCGGGCGCCACGCTGTAGCGCAGGTGGCTGTCCCGCAGCATTCCCCCGAACAGATTGTCCATCACCCAGCGGCGTGTTCCCGGCGCGGCAAACCACGGCCACAGCTGCTTTGCTTCCGCGGTGGGAAGCTGGTCGACCCTGAGATCGAGCGAGATGCCCGGCGCCTGCCCGGACTTCAGGACCAGGCCGCCGGAAAGCGAAACACCGCCATTGTCCGTTACCACCTCCAGTTGTTCGGCGGTCAGAGTCGTCTGAGAGATGTCGAAAATGCCGGTAAAGCGCGAGGCGAACCGCAGCGGCTCTTCGGTGGAATCGCGAGGCGCAAGCAGCGAATTGCGGGACAGGAAGTCGAAGCGGTACGTGTCCGGCCGTCCCGTCTCGGGTCTCACCGTCCCCCCGAAGGTAACGAGGCTTCGCCCGATGGAGACGGAGGAGTCGACAATCGAGAACGCGTCCTCCTCGCGGTGCATGCGGATCCGCAGCGCGGCGGCCTTTAGATCCAGCTCTTCCTTCTGCAGCATCAGGACGAAGTCCCCGAGCTTCAGATCCGCGAGCAGCCAGGCTCCATTGGGATCGGTTTCCGTTCCCTGCAGCGTCGCGTCGACGCGCCCGAACTGCCGCAGCACGCCGCCCATGTCGTTCCGCGGCAGACGGCCAACACCGTCAACCGCGACGCGCACCGCTAGCTCGCTCACAAGCCCCGTGTCCGGTTCGCGTTCAGCCTCGCCGTCAAGGGCAAGATCCTGGCCGGCGATCTGCAGTGCTCCCTCGACATGCAGCCGCCGTTCGCCCGACACCCTGAAGTCGAGCCTTTCGAGCCGCAGGAGCGGTTCATCGTTCTCGCCCAGCAGGGCGACATTCTGAAATCGGAAGCGCGAGATGCCCGTCCCGAGCATGGACGCAAAAAGGGTTCGCACCGCATCGAAGACGGCCGTCTCCGCTTCGGTCGCCGTGAACACGGTTTTCGGCTCGCCGCTTCCGAACAGCGGCTGCAACGTGGCGGCCGACAGATCCGCGTCCGCCAGCATCACCTGGCTGAGTTCGACCCGCCCGAACAGGAGCGGCAATGCGCGGATGCCGAATCGGAGCGTCCCGGCGCGCGCAATGAAGGCGCCGTCATCTTCAAGCGCGATGCGTGCGTTTTGCACCTCGAGTGCAAAGAGGCTTGTGGTTCCCGGCCGCAGCTCCAGCCTTCCAAGCTGCACATCCACATCCTCGCCGACCATGCGCGTGAGCGCGAGCTCGGCCTGCTGGCGCAGCCGCTCGTTTCCGATCGCATCGACGCCGACAACATAGATGACCAGGGCCGCCGCAATGAGAAGCAGGAACAGCCCTGCGAGGGCAAGGGACAGACGCCTCATCCAGCGCCGCCTGCGCCGTTGTCCCGCCCGCTCCCGGGCCGTCTGCGCGGGATTGTCGCCTGGAGGATCCAACGGCCGCGACGTCGCTTCTTCACTGTCGAAGCGAAGATCGTCCTGTCCGATAGCAACCTTTTCGTTTCGCGCGGCCGTCAATGCCTCATCCACATTGATTGGACGAATCCTCCGGAAGATTATAGCTATGGGTATCCCCGAACGACAAAAGCAAAAGTTTGGCGAACGGGGCATTCGCCCGCCCTATTTCAACAAAGGAAGGTGAGAAGATGGCAGTGCCTGAACCAGGCTCTTTCGCCCCGGATTTTGAGCTGCCGAAGGATGGCGGTGGAACCGTCCGTCTGTCCAGCCTGCGCGGCAGACCCGTGGTGCTTTACTTCTACCCCAAGGATGACACCTCCGGCTGCACCACCGAGGCGCTGGATTTCACCGCGCGCAAATCCGATTTCGACGCGCTCGGCGCGGTCATCCTCGGCGTTTCCCCGGATTCCGTGAAGAAGCACGACAAGTTCAAGGCAAAGCACGGCCTCACCATCGACCTGTTGTCCGACGAGGAGAAGCAGGTGGTGCAGCAGTATGGCCTGTGGATCGAGAAGAGCCTTTACGGCCGCAAGTACATGGGCGTCGAGCGCAGCACCTTCCTCATCGACCCGGAAGGGAAGATCGTGACTTCCTGGATCAAGGTGAAGATTCCCGGCCACGTCGACGCGGTCCTGGAGGCTCTGAAAAAGCTTCTCCAGTCGGTCGCATAGGAATTATTAACCATAATCCATTGTAATGCGGCCTTCTGACCACTTGATGGTTTCGGCCGTGAGCAACGCCCGCAGTAAGCAGAACCGCAGCGCCAAGCCACCTTTCCTGATCATCCTCGCCCGGGGTGAAAAGATCCGTCACATAACCCTGAAACCCCGTCAGGTCCGCTGGCTTTCGGCCCTTGTGGTTCTGGGCATGCTCGGTAATCTGGGCGCAGCGAGTTATCTCATCCTGCGCGACGACATTCTATCCACGCTGCGAGCGCCGCGACTGTACCAGTACGAGGACAAGATCGCGGAGCTCCGCGGCCGCATGCTCGAGCTCGGCACGCAAACCACGCTGGAACAATCCGACGTCCATGAAAAGGTGCGCGAGCTTCTTGAACGCCAGCAGCTGATCGCCGAACGACAGGACCGGCTGGAGCCCCTGTTTGACCGCAAACGCCGCCCCGCCGCGCAGCCGGCCAGGCAAACCGTGCCCATTCCGCGCCCGCGTCCGTCGACCCGGACAGCGCAGGTGCCGGCCGAGCCCAAGGATCCTCCGATCAACGCTTCTGCCTTCGCCCCGGAGATGCGGCCGCAGATCCAATGGCCACTGCGGATGGATGTCCCAGCCATTCCGGAAGAGCCTGATGGCAAGGATGGGCTTCCGGACTCCCCGGTCAACGCCCTGAAGCATTCCCTGCTTGAGGCCGAGCAGAAGCAGCTCGCCCAGATCGACACCCTCACCCGCCACGTCTACCAGACCGCCGAGACGCTGGAGGAACTCCTGGAGTCCATCGGCATTGCGCCCGCCACGCCCGCTGGCGGCCCCCTCACCGTGACGACAGGACTGACGCCGTTCGAGTACCAGTTGCAGGAGCTGGACGAAGCCCTCGCAAACCTGGACCGGTTGCGGGTCTTCGCCGGAAGCATCCCGCTCATCAATCCCCTCCCCGGAGCCAGGGTCACAAGCAGGTTCGGCAAACGGAAGGACCCCTTTCACAAGCAGGTGGCATTTCATTCGGGCGTCGACTTTCGCGCCAAGCGCGGCGACCTCGTGCGGGCGGCCAATGGCGGCCGCGTCATCAAGGCAGGCTGGCACGGCGGTTATGGACGGATGGTGGAGATCGACCACGGCAGCGGCATCACCACGCGCTACGCCCATCTGCAGGAAATACTTGTCAGCGAGGGAGAGACGGTGCCCGCCGCGGCTCCCATCGGCCATGCGGGCAACAGCGGGCGCTCGACCGGACCGCACCTTCATTACGAGATCCGCCGCAACGGCGAACCGCTCAATCCGATGCAGTTCATCCAGGTCGGCCGGCAGCTGGCGCAACTTCTATACTGAAGCGGCTCCCGGAACAGGGTGCCGAAACAAGAAAGCCGCCGGCATGACCGGCGGCTTTTCGATGACAATCACCTGAGGAAGATCAGGCTTCGCCTTCCTTTTCCTCGGACTTCTCTTCAGCCTTCTTCGAGGACTTCTTCTTGGCCGGAGCCTTCTTGGCAGGCTTCTCCTTGGCCTCGGCCGGCTTGGCCTCTTCTTCCTCGTCGTCGGCGAGCAGCTCCTCGCGGGTCACCTTGTTGTCGGTGACATTGACCTTCGTGAGCAGGTGGTCGACCACCTTCTCCTCATAGATCGGCGCGCGGATGCCGGCGAGCGCCTGCGGGTTCTGGCGGTAGAACTCGAAGACCTGCTGCTGCTGGTCGGCCGGGAAACGGCGGATCGTGTCGAACAGGGCGCGCTGCAGCTCGTCCTCGGAAACCTGCACGCCAGCCTCTTCGCCGATCTGCGCGAGCACGAGGCCCAGGCGCACGCGGCGCTCGGCCAGTCGCTGGTACTCCTCGCGGGCAGCCTCTTCGGTCGTGTCCTCGTCCTCGAAGGTACGGCCGGCCTGCTCCAGCTCGCGGGTGACCTGCGTCCAGATGTTGTTGAACTCGGCCTCGATCAGCTTGGACGGCGCCTCGAACTTGTAGGCCTCATCCAGCGCGTCGAGCAACTGGCGCTTGGCCTTCTGGCGGGTGACCGAACCGAACTGGCTCTCGAGCTGGCCGCGGACGATCTCGCGCAGCTTCTCGGCGGACTCGAGACCGAGCTTTTCGGCGAGCGCGTCGTTGATCTCGATCTCGTCGCCGGAGGCGACCTTCTTCACCGTGATGTCGAACTCGGCTTCCTTGCCGGCGAGGTGTGCCGCCGCATAGTTGTCCGGGAACTTGATCTTGAAGGTTTTCTTGTCGCCGGCCTTGAGGCCGATGAGTTCTTCTTCGAAGCCCGGGATGAACTGGCCGAAGCCGATCACCACATCGGAATCCTCGGCGGAACCGCCCTCGAACGGCTCGCCGTCGAGCTTGCCGACGTAGTCGATGGTGACCTTGTCGCCCTTCTCTGCCTTGCCGTCCTTTTCGCTGTAGGTCCGGGTGGACTCGGCGATGCGCTTGATCTGCTCGTCGACCTCCTCGTCGGTCACATCATAGACCGGACGGGTGATCTTGATCTCCGAGAAGTCCTTGAGCTCGATGGTCGGGATAACCTCGTAGGACAGCGAAAACTCGAAGTCGGCGGCGCCGGACAGGATCTTTTCGGCTTCCTTCTCGTCCTCGGTCATCTTGACCTCGGGCTGCATGGCCGCCTTCTCACCGCGCTCGCTGATGATGTTGCGCGAGGTCTCCGTCAGGATCTCGTTGACGATCTCGGCCATCATCGACTTGCCGTACACGCGGCGCAGATGCTGCACCGGCACCTTGCCCGGGCGGAAGCCCTTCAGGCGAACTTTCGTGGCAGCATCCTGCAACCGCTCCATCAGGCGGTTTTCCAAATCCTGAGCGGGCACGATCACCTTGATCTCGCGCTTCAGGCCGGAATTGAGAATTTCGCTTACCTGCATCAATCAAACCTTTTTGTGTTTCATGCGCCGCTCTTAACGGCTTTTTCCAGACCGTCCAGCCTTGCCGAAGATTGAGGGCGGCTCCATGCGGTTAGAGGGACCGAATCCCCGCGGCTTTTACCGCTGGAACGAAAATCCGATACTACCTATCCGCTTCCCTCTGCCTTGCAAAGGGTTTCGCCACTCCTTCCAAAACCTGTGACGGGTCCCCTGCGAGGAAGCGGTTACCCGTCCGAACACGAGTTGTGTCGTTAAATGAGACCTTGCAAACACGCAAGACTTATCTTAGGGACGGGGCCGTTGCGGGTGTGGCGAAATTGGCAGACGCACCAGATTTAGGTTCTGGCGCCGAGAGGCGTGGGGGTTCAAGTCCCTCCACCCGCACCACCGCCGACCGTTCCGCTGCCGGGCGTGCAGCGCACGCGTCTTCCCGGCGGAGACAAATTCCGACGCGCACATCCGGCGGTCAAAAACTTCGGAAAAATCAATTTCTTAGTCTACGGCTTTCGTGCTCGCCGGCGCCATGCGCCAGATCAATATTGCAATGCACAATACGCATTACTGCTATGCAGCATTCGCGCTTCAAAAAGAGGCAGGCCCTGACTATTTGAGAGGCAACAAGATTGATGATCGATTTTCCAAGCGAGCGAGCACGACGATGAACCTGATCCAGAACTTCCGCAACTGGCGCCGTTACCGCGAGACGATGAACGAGCTGAGCCGTCTGTCCAACCGCGAGCTGGCAGACCTCGGAATTTCCCGCAGCGAGATTCCTTACGTCGCCCGTAAGTCCTCGTTCTAAGAAAGAATTCCCAGATTTCGTCGGATAATCCTCCTCCTCCTCCCAGGTCCGACGAATAAGACCGGCATCTTCCTCCTCCTCCTCCCAAAATTGCCGGTCCACTTAACAACACTCGCTGGCCCCTCCCCCAGCGAGTGTTGTTTTTTTGTGCGTTTGCGAGAATGCCTATTCGTTGAGCACCGCACCAAATGCTCCCGGGCGCAACGTTGGCGTTGCATTCTTTTCGGCTTCCCCCTATTTCCACCCCATGACACACAAACCGATCCACGTCATTGGCGGTGGCCTCGCCGGTTCCGAGGCAGCCTGGCAGATTGCCAGCGCTGGCGTTCCCGTCATTCTGCATGAGATGCGTCCCGTGCGCGGGACCGAAGCCCACAAGACCGACCGGCTGGCGGAGCTCGTCTGCTCCAACTCCTTCCGGTCCGACGATGCCACGAGCAATGCGGTCGGCGTCCTGCATGCCGAGATGCGCATGGCGGGTTCGCTCATCATGCGCTCGGGTGACGCCAACCAGGTTCCGGCCGGCGGCGCGCTTGCCGTGGACCGCGAAGGGTTCTCCGAGGCCGTCACGCGGGCGCTGGAGGAGCATCCGCTGATCACGATCGTGCGCGAGGAGGTCACGGGCCTGCCGCCTGCGAACTGGGACATCGCGATCATTGCCACCGGCCCCCTCACCGCTCCGTCGCTCGCCGAGGCGATTCGGAAGGAAACCGGCGAGGAGTCGCTTGCCTTCTTCGATGCGATCGCGCCGATCGTCCACTTCGACACGATCGACATGAACGTCTGCTGGTTCCAGTCGCGTTACGACAAGGTCGGCCCTGGCGGTACCGGCAAGGACTACATCAACTGCCCCATGACCAAGGAGCAGTATGACGCCTTCGTCCAGGCGCTTCTCGAAGGCGAGAAGACCGCCTTCCGTGAATGGGAGGGTACGCCCTATTTCGACGGCTGCCTGCCCATCGAGGTCATGGCCGAGCGCGGACCGGAGACGCTGCGTCACGGCCCCATGAAGCCCATGGGCCTCACCAACGCGCACAATCCGTCGGTCAAGCCTTACGCGGTGGTCCAGCTGCGCCAGGACAATGCGCTGGGCACGCTCTACAACATGGTCGGCTTCCAGACGAAGCTGAAATACGCCGAGCAGGTACGCATCTTCCGCATGATCCCGGGCCTGGAGAACGCGGAGTTCGCGCGTCTTGGCGGCCTGCACCGCAACACCTACATCAACTCGCCCGCGCTGCTCGACGGCACGTTGCAGCTCAAGTCCCGACCCGGCCTGCGCTTCGCCGGCCAGATCACCGGCTGCGAGGGCTATGTGGAGAGCGCCGCGATGGGCCTCGTCGCCGGCCGCTTCGCCGCCGCCCAGCGTCTGGGCAAGCCGGTCGTGCCGCCGCCGCCCACAACCGCCTTCGGGGCGCTCATCAACCACATCACCGGCGGCCACATCCTCACTGATGAGGAGCCGGGCAAGCGCTCGTTCCAGCCGATGAACATCAATTTCGGCCTCTTCCCGCCCGTGGAGCTGCCCAGGACGGAAGGGAAGCGTCTGCGCGGCAAGGAAAAGACAGCCGCCAAGAAGCAGGCCATGGCCGCCCGCGCCCTTGCGGACTGCCGCGCCTGGCTCGACCGCATTGAGACCCTCGCCGCTGCCGAATGATCGGCGGGGCCTCCGGTCATCTGCACCCGTTTCCAATCTTTATCGCGAGAGCAAGCCAGCTGCGCATGGGGCCCACGTCCTGCAATTGGCCGGACGGGCGAATTGAACCCAGTTCCTCGAAGGGCCTTGCATCGCCCTCACTGCGGCCGGTTCTTCCAGACCCCTACCAGCCACGCAGGGCGTGGCGCAGCATGATCCATTGCCTGCGGATCGGCGAGATGTTGACGATCTGGTCGATCGCTGCCGTCCCGTCCGCCTCCAGCCGGTCGAGATAGGCCCCGGCAAGCGCCACCGGCAGGAACGCAGGCCGCAGGCTTGAAGGCAGTTTCCGCGCATGGCTGCGGAAGGCGGCGAAATGATCCCGCCCGAGCGCGACCATGGCCGCGACGGCCCGGGCAATTCCCTCCCGGTCCCTTCCCTCGACGATGGCCTGCGGCGTTACGCCGACCGAGTTCAGGAGGTCGGCGGGCATGTAGCATTGCCCGCGGGCGCGGTGGATCGGCAGCGACCGCAGAAGACCCGCGATCGCCTGTGCGCAACCGCCATGGCCCGCCGCGTCCGCCGCCCCGCGCGCCGCGTCCCGGTCAAGCACCAGCGCCGACAGCTGGAGGAGCGCCGAGGCCGTCTCGCCGCAATAGCCCTCGAGGTCGGTTCGGCTCGGCATCGGATCGTCATAGAGGTCGAAGATCCGCGCCTCCAGCATGTCGAGAAGCGGCTGCACCGGAAGATCGTGCGTACGGACGGTGGTGAGCAGCGCTGTTGCCACCGGACTGCCGCCCGCCTGTTCGGGCGAGCCGGACTCGAGCACATTACGCCACCACTGCAGGCGGATTTCACCCGGCAGTGGCTGCGATACGCGTTCGCGCACCGAGGCAATTTCCACGTTGAAGGCGTAAAGGGAAAGCAACGCCGCGCGCTTGTCTTGCGGCGCGTAAAGGGTGGCGAGATACCGGTCGGCATCGGCCTGCCGTACCAGCGCCTCAGTCTCGGCTGTCAGAAAGGTTTCACTCAACGGCAATCAACGCAGCCGCGACCGCGCGGTCCTCCTCCAGGAGAACGTTGTAGGTCCGCACTGCGGCTCCCGTCGACATCACTTCAACGCTCACGCCGGCCTCCCGCAATCTGGCCTTGAGAGTGGGAGGCAACGGCTGAAGCCGGTCGCCGGTTCCGACCAGCAGGATCTGGATCTCGGCCGCCTCGTCGAAAACGCGCTGGAACGCCACCTCGTCCAGCTCGGCATGGCTCACCGGCGCCCAACCGTGGATGCCCGACGGCACGCAGAGCAGCGAGCCGCGGTGGGACATTTCGGCGAAGCGGAATCCTCCGTTGCCGTAGGCGTCGATGGGAGCGCGGCCCGGAAAATGGGCCGCGCGAATTTCGATACCCTTTGCCATCAGCTTGCCGAAGCCTGTTTGGCCTCCGTCTTGAGATCCCTCGCCTCTCCCGCGCGGATCTCCTCTTCAGAGATGAGCTGCCCCTTGGTGGGCCGCAGGTTGAAGAAGATGAGCGCGGGTGCGGAGATGAAGATCGACGACAGTGTGCCGATCACGATGCCGAAGATCATGGACGCCACGAAGGAGCGTATCACCTCGCCGCCGAAGAAGTACAGGGCAAGCAGGGCAAGCAGGGTCGTGACGGAGGTCATCACCGTGCGGGCAAGCATCTCGTTGTCAGAGAGGTCGAGCAGTTGCCCGAGCGGCATCTTCTTGAAGCGGCGCAGGTTCTCGCGGACCCGGTCGTAGATGACCACCGTGTCATTGAGCGAGTAGCCGACGATGGTCAGCATCGCCGCCACGGTCGTGAGGTCCACCTGGATCTGCGTCACCACGAGGAAACCAAGCGTCAAGCAGACGTCGTTGATGGTGGACATGATCGCGCCGATGGCGAACTGCCACTCGAACCGCACCCAGACGTAGATCATGATGCCGGCCATCGCCACCAGCACGCCGATGATGGCCGACCACATAAGCTCGTTTGAGACCGTCGGGCCTACGACCTCGGTTCGGCGGATGTCATAATCGGACGAGAGTATCTGCTGCGCCTGGGCAACCATGGCGTTGCCCGTCGCCTCGTCCTCAGCCGCGCCAAGACGGATCAGCGCGTCGGAAGCTTCGCCGAAGCCCTGCACCTGCACCTCGCGGATGCCGGCTTCCAGAAGCTTCTGGCGGATCTCGCCCGTGTCGGCCGTGCCATCCTTCGCGCGCACCTCGATCAGCGTGCCGCCGGTGAAGTCGATGCCGAAGTTCGGCTTGACCGTGAACAGCAGCGCGATGGAGGCGACGCTGAGCAGCACTGACAACGCGAACACCTGCAGGCGCACCTTCATGAAGGGGATGCGCGTCACCTCGGGCACCAGGCGGAAGAAGCCCTTCGGCACCTCGGTAGGCTTGCTGCGCCGCAGCCAGAAGGCCACCACCCAGCGGGTGAAGGTGAAGGCAGTGAACAGCGTCGTGCCGATGCCGATGGCAAGCGTGACGGCGAAGCCCTTCACCGGGCCGGTACCGACCAGGAACAGCACCAGTGCGGCGATGAGGGTCGTCAGGTTCGAGTCGACGATGGTGGCAAGTGCGCGCTCGAAGCCCGCGTCAAACGACTTCAGCACGGAGCGCCCGAGCCGCCGCTCCTCGCGGATGCGTTCATAGATGAGCACGTTCGAGTCCACGGCCATGCCGACGGTGAGCACGATACCCGCGATACCGGGCAATGTGAGCGTTGCCCCAAGGATGGACAGGATCGCGATGATCATCACCACGTTGAGGATCAACGCGACGTCGGCGATGACGCCGAGGAACCCGTAGGCAAGGATCATGAAGACGATCACGAGGACCGAACCGATGATGGACGCCATGATGCCGGCGTCGATCGAATCCTGGCCGAGGCCGGGGCCGACGGTGCGCTCTTCCACCACGGTCAGCGTGGCGGGCAGCGCGCCCGCGCGCAGCAGCACGGCGAGGTCGTTCGCGCTCTGAACGGTGAAGTTGCCGGAGATCTGGCCAGAGCCGCCGAGGATCGGCTCGCGGATCTGCGGCGCCGAGATCACCTTGCCGTCGAGCACGATGGCGAACAGCCGGCCGACATTCTCCTGGGTGGCCTGGCCGAAGCGGGTGGCGCCGCGCGTATCAAAGCGGAAGGAAACGATCGGCTCGTTGGTCCGCTGGTCGAAGCCCGGCTGCGCGTCCACCAGGTTTTCGCCCGACACGATCACGCGGTCCTCGATGACATAGGGGACCGGCGGGTTGTCGATGGAATACATCAGCGTGGTGCCGGCGGGCGCACGGCCGCCATTGGCGATGACCTCCTGCGGCGACACGGACATGTCGACCATCTGGAAGGTCAGCTTCGCCGTCTGCCCGAGTATGTCCTTGAGGCGTTGCGGGTCCTCGAGGCCCGGCACCTGCACCAGCACCCGGTCGAGGCCCTGCCGCTGGATGATCGGCTCGGTCGTGCCAAGCTCGTTCACGCGTCGGCCGATCACCTCGATGGACTGGGTCACGGCGTTGGAAAGCCGGTAGTCGAGGCCCTCGTCCGTCATGGCGATCCGGAAAAGGCCCGGCTCCTGCTCGGTCACGCTGAACTCGCGGACGGAGCCCGTGCCGAACAGGCCGGACGAGATGGGCTGCTCGAGCTCGGCAAGCGCCGTGCGAGCAGCCTCGCGCTGGGCTTCGTCGCGCACCCTGACCTGAACGGCATTGCCGGACAGCGCCAGGCCCGTGTAGCCGACCTTGGCATCGCGCAGGATGCGGCGTACGTCATCGCGTGCCGCCGTCAGCCGCTCGTGGATGAGGTCGTTCCGGTCGACCTGCAGCAGGATATGCGATCCGCCCTGCAGGTCGAGGCCGAGTGTCATGGGGCGCGATGGCGCCCAGCTCGGCATGGATGACAGCCATGACTGGGGAAGAACGTTTGGCGCAGCGTAGAGGACGCTGAGTGCGACCGCCAGCCAAATAAGGATCGTCTGCCAGCGTTTGAAGTATAACATGCAGTGTATTCCTTTGCGGGCCAGGCTATGCCACCCCAGTCACGAGCTTCGTATGTATTGGCCTACTTCTTCGCGGCTTCCGCAGCGACCGGTTCGCCCTTGGTGCGGACATCCGCCAGCATTGCGCGCACGGCCACGACCTTCACGCCATTTCCAAGGTCGATCTCGACCTCGCCGTCGCTGATCACCTTGGTCACCTTGCCGACCAGGCCGCCGCCCGTCACAACCGTGTCACCGCGGCGGATGTTGGCGAGCATCTCGGCCCGCTTCTTCATCTGCTGCCGCTGCGGACGGATGATAAGGAAATACATGACGGCGAAAATGAGGATGAACGGCAGGATGCTCATGAAAACATCCGGTGCCCCACCCGTCGCGGCTTGTGCATAGGCTGGCGTTACAAACATCAAGAAACTCCCGAAATGGTCGCCGGGACGCGCGTCCCGTACGTTCTGAAGGTTGCGCGGAATATAAACATTCGGCTCGCCCATGCAACATTGCCGTCCCGCAGGCTGCCTTCAGCGCACAGGCGAAGCTTGCCTCATCCAGATTGCGGGAGTAAACAGGAACCGTACCGTACGGTACTGTTCGCACTGCATGGGGAACATGATGGCTGACACCGCAATCGAAACGCTGAACCGCAAGCTCGACAGTCTCCTTGAGCTCATTGGCCGCATGGTGCCGCAGCCTGCGCCCGCGCCGGACTTCGACGCAGCGGACTGCTTTGTCTGGCAGGCCGACACCGGCACGCTCCAGCCTGTCCCCCATGTGAACCGCGTGGATATCAGCCTGATTACCGGCGTGGACCGCGTTCGCGATATCCTGCTCGACAACACCCGCCGCTTCGCCGAATCCCTGCCGGCCAACAACGTGCTTCTGTGGGGCGCGCGCGGCATGGGCAAGTCGTCACTGGTGAAGGCCGCTCACGCGGAAGTGAACCGTACCCGCGGCGCCGACACCCCTCCCCTCAAGCTGGTGGAGATCCATCGCGAGGATATCGACACCCTTCCGAAGCTGATGGGGCTGCTCAAGACTGCGCCCTATCGCTTCATCCTCTTCTGCGACGACCTCTCTTTCGATCATGACGACACCTCCTACAAGTCCCTGAAGGCGGTGCTGGAAGGTGGCGTTGAGGGCCGTCCGGACAACGTGATCTTCTACGCAACGTCGAACCGCCGCCATCTCCTGCCGCGCGACATGATGGAGAATGAACGTTCCACCGCCATCAATCCTTCCGAGGCGGTGGAGGAGAAGGTCTCCCTGTCGGACCGTTTCGGCCTCTGGCTTGGCTTCCACAAATGCTCCCAGGATGAATACCTGCAGATGGTGGAAGGCTACGTCCGCTATCACGGGCTCAAGATCGATCCGGAGACGCTGCGGGCCGAGGCACTGGAATGGGCCACCACCCGCGGCAGCCGCTCGGGCCGCGTCGCCTGGCAGTTCATCCAGGACCTCGCCGGCAGGCTGGGACAGAAGCTGAAGGCTTGAAGCAGTCACCAAGGCCCGATTTCATGAAACCCCGCTCCGGCGGGGTTTCTTCTTTCAGGGACGCATCACCATCCGTGAATCCTTCGCCTTGATCATCCGCCACAGCAATAGAACCATTGCGAAAGGCTTGCAGTTGGTGATCAGGGAGGGGTAGCTGCCTTACCCACTCAATCTTTTTCACGCCTTTCGCAATTGAGCACTGGGCGCACTGCAAAAGCAAAGGGAGCAGCTTGCGCTGCTCCCCTGCCCGTTGCCTGAGAATGCCGGTCAGTTGAGATAGGTCATCGGATTGACCGGGCTCGTGCCCCTGCGCACCTCGAAGTGCAGCTTCGGGCGGTCGGCGTCGCCTGTCATGCCGGAGAGCGCAATCTCCTGCCCGCGCTTGACCGTGTCACCGCGCTTCACCTTGAGTTGCGAGGCATGACCGTAGACCGTGACGAGACCGTCCTCGTGACGGATGAGCACCGTATTTCCGAAGCCCTTGAGGCCGTCGCCGGCGTAAATCACCGTGCCCGCCTCGGCGGCGCGGATGGAGGTGCCTTCCGGCACGGCGATGTCGATGCCGTCGTTGCTCTTGCCGCCGGAGCTCTTGCCGAACTGGGAGATCACGCGGCCCTGCACCGGCCAGCGCAGCTTGCCGCCGCCGGTCTCCTCCGGCGAGATCGCGGCCATCTGCTGGGTCTCGCCCGACGAGGAGGCGGACTGGGCGCTCGAAGTGGCCTGTCCGGAAGACGGGGATGACGCGGTCGCCGGTGGCGTGTAGGTGGCGACGGTCGCCGGTTTCTGCACCTGCGCAGGTTTCGGCGCCTCAACGGGAGCGGCGACCGTGACGGACTTCTCCTGCTTTGCGGGAGCGGCAGCCGGCGTCGGCGCCGGATTGGCGGCGACCTTGGCGGCCTGCGTGTTGCCGCCGGGGATCACCAGGCGCTGGCCGACCCGGATCGAATCGGGGCTCGAGAGATTGTTTGCCGACTGGATGGCCGCAGCGCTCGCGCCGGTCTTGCGGGCGATTCCGTAGAGCGTGTCACCCGGCTCGACCGTATAGGTGCCGCCCGCCTGGGCTGCCGGACGGTTCGCCGGTGCGGGGGCTGCCGGCGCGAAAACCGGAGGAGGCGTGACGTTGCTTGTGGCGGCCGCGACCTGCTGAGGCGCGACTGGCTGCGGAGCCGTTGCGACGGCGCCGCCAGGGTTCTGCGGAGGCGGCAGCGGCGGCGATGAAATCGGCGAGGAATAGACGGGCGAGACGGGTGCGGCCGCGACAGGCGCTGCAGGTGCCGGCGGAGGAAGCTGGCTGTACTGGGGCGCCGTCTCCACGGTGCCATAGCCGCCACCCACGGGAACCTGCGGACGGATGACCCGCTCGTTGGAATAGGAGTTCGTCGAGCTGGTCGTGAGGCCGTCGGTCAGTCCGTCCATCCCGCGGCTGCAGCCCACGGCCGCGCCACAGAGAACAACGACGGCAACGCCCCGCGCCAACCCAATTTTGAACTGTGCCGAGATACTAGAACGCATGACCAACCCGCACTCGTCCCGCTTGATTACGTTTGATAATGAAAACGCATTAAAGTTACCGTGCGGTTAAGGCATCAGAACTTGCGGTAACGATACGGGTAACGACCTGTGTGGAATCATCCACTTGCCCGTTCACGTGGGCGATTTGGCCGCTGCTGAGCTGAAATGAAAAGAAGGCAGAAGCCTGCGCCACGCCCGCCTACAGGGCCAGCGGCAGACCCTTGGCAAGCGGTTGCATTCGCACCGGCATCAGGTCTGTGCGCTCGAACCGGCTTCCCATCTTGACGAACTTTTGCAGCATCTGTTCGCCGTCTCCCGGCCCCACCGGCGCGACCAAAATACCGCCGCTGGTGAGCAGATCGGCGAAGCGGCGCGGATGCTCCTCGAAGGCCGCCCAGGCGACGATGCGGTCGAAGGGGCCGTCCTCGATCGCGTCAAGACCGTTTGCCTGCCGCATGACGATGTTGTTGATGCCGAGCGCCTCGTGCCGCACCCGCGCGTCCTCGATCAGCCGCTTGTAGCGGTCGATCGACACGACCTTGGAGACGAGCCGGGACATCACGGCCGCCGTGTAGCCGGAACCGCTGCCGATTTCGAGCACCTTGTGGCCGGGGCCGAGTTCCAGCGCATCGAGCACCACACCCTGCAGGTCGCAACCCTCGATCACCTCGCCGCAGTCGATGGGAACCGACCGGTGCGACCAGGTCCAGTTGTGCCATTCCACCGGCACGAAACTGCCGCGGGGAATCGCTTCCATGGCGGCAAAGAGCGGATTGTTGAGGATGCCGCGCGCTCTCATGCGCAGCATGAAGGCGGCAAACCCCTCTCGTTCCCCCACCCGCCCGTTCATGCAAGCGCCTTGGCCAACTTGTCGCGCAACGCATGCGCGGTGAGATCGAGGTGAAGCGGCGTCACCGACACGTAGCCGTCACGGATGGCCGCCTGGTCGCTCCCTTCGCGCAGCTCCGCCTCGGCCCTTCCGAAGCGCAGCCAGTAATAGGGATAGCCGCGGCCGTCCCGGCGTTCGTCGATCCAGAGGCCGTGCGTGAGCCGCCCCTGCGAGGTGACCTTCACGCCCTTGACCTCCGCGGCCGGAATCTTCGGGAAATTGACGTTGAGGAACACGCCCTTCGGGATTTCGAGTTCGATCAGCCGCTTGAGCAGGTCCGGCCCCAGCGTCTCGGCCGTGTCCCACGGCACATAGCGCATCTCGTCCACGTAGTCGTAAGCCTGGCTGAGCGCGATGGAACGGATGCCCAGCAGCGCCCCCTCCATGGCTCCGGCGATCGTGCCGGAATAGGTCACATCGTCAGCCATGTTGGCGCCGCTGTTGACGCCCGACAGGATCAGGTCAGGCGGTGTGTCCATGAGCTTGCGCACGCCCATGATCACGCAGTCGGTCGGCGTGCCGCGCAGCGCGAAATGCCGGTCGTTGATCTTGCGCATGCGCAGCGGCTCCGACAGCGAGAGCGAATGGGCGAAGCCCGACTGGTCCGCCTCCGGCGCCACCACCCAGACGTCATCAGACAGGGTCCGGGCGATGCGCTCCAGGACCTGGATACCCTCGGCGTGGATCCCGTCGTCGTTGGTCAGAAGAATTCGCACCGCTCGTCCTTTCGTTCCTGCCTGTTCGCCCCCGCGCAGTCTGATCACCCAGCCGGATGCGCTACGCGCGCTCGATGCGCGTGACGCCTCCCATGTAGGGCTGCAGGACGGACGGCACGCTGATGCTGCCATCCTCGTTCAGGTAGTTCTCCATCACCGCGATCAGCGCGCGGCCGACCGCCACGCCCGAGCCGTTGAGCGTATGGACGAAGCGGGTCTGCTTCTCCCCGGCCATCCGGTAGCGCGTGTTCATGCGGCGGGCCTGGAAATCGCCGCAGACGGAACACGAGGAAATCTCGCGGTAGGTCTTCTGGCCAGGCAGCCAGACCTCGATGTCGTAGGTCTTCTGCGCGCCGAAGCCCATGTCGCCAGTGCACAGCACGATGGTACGGAACGGCAGCTCCAGCTTTTTCAGAACCGTCTCGGCGCATTCCGTCATCCGCTCGTGCTCGGCGATGGATGAGTCCGCGTCCGTGATCGAGACCAGCTCCACCTTGTTGAACTGGTGCTGGCGCAACATGCCTCGCGTGTCGCGTCCGGCCGAACCCGCCTCGGAGCGGAAGCACGGCGTCAGCGCCGTGAAGCGCAGCGGCAGCTTCTCGCCCTCGAGGATTTCACCCGCCACCAGGTTGGTGAGTGGCACTTCCGCGGTGGGAATCAGCCAGCGGTCGTCAGTCGTGCGGAACAGATCCTCGGCGAACTTCGGCAACTGCCCGGTGCCGAACAGCACCTCGTCGCGCACGAGCAGCGGTGGCTGCACTTCAGTGTAGCCATGCTCGCGCGTGTGCAGGTCCAGCATGAACTGGCCGAGGGCGCGCTCGAGCCTTGCGAGCTGCCCGGTGAGCACCGTGAAGCGCGTTCCGGCAAGCTTCGCGGCGCGCTCGAAATCCATGAACCCCAGGCTCTCGCCGATATCGAAATGCTCCTTCGACCACGGATTGAGGGCCGGTTCGCCGAAGCGGCGGATCTCGACGTTGTCCTTCTCGTCCCTACCGACCGGCACGTCCTGGAGCGGCACGTTCGGGATGCTGGCGAGCTGGTTGCGCAGCGACTCGTCGAGCTCCCGCTCCCGCACCTCGCCGTTCTGCACGAAGGTCTTGAGGTCGGCAACCTCCGCCTTCAGCTTTTCGGCCCGCTCCTTGTCGCCGGAAGCCATGGCCTTGCCGATCTCCTTCGACGCCGCGTTGCGGCGCTCCTGCGCCTCCTGCAGCCGGGTCACGTGGGCGCGACGCTCCTCGTCCGTCGAGATCACGCTCTGGACGGTCGCGCGGGCGTCGCTCTCCGACTGTCCCCTGTTCCTGAGTGCCTGCACGAGAGCTTCAGGGTTTTCACGTATCCACTTGATATCGAGCATCGGTCAGCTTCCAGACAATACGGAGTGACACGCCGGGCGGGTTGCGGAGGCCCCCCATCGCTCAGGAGGCTGCGCCATCGGCTCCGGACGAAGCATTGGCGGCGGCCTGCGCTTCTTCCTCTCGCTTGCGCTCCACCATGCGTGCGCACCAGATGCCGATCTCGTAGAGAAGGATCGTGGGAAGTGCAAGACCGATCTGGCTGATCGGATCGGGCGGTGTGAGCACCGCCGCCACGACGAAGGCGACCACGATCATCACCTTGCGCTTGCTGACCAGCGCCTCGGATGAAAGCAGCCCCACGCGCGCCAGCAGCGTGGTGACGACTGGCAGCTGGAACACCAGACCGAAGGAGAGGATCAGCGTCATGATCAGGCCGAGGTATTCTGACACCTTCGGCAGCAGCGAAATCTGCACGTCGGTATCCGGTCCCACCTGCTGCATCGACAGGAAGAACCACATCACCATCGGGGTGAAAAAGAAATAGACAAGCGCTGCGCCGATCAGGAACAGGATCGGGGAAGCGATCAGGAACGGCAGGAAGGCGCGGCGTTCGTTGCGGTAGAGGCCCGGCGCCACGAACTTGTAGATCTGCGTCGCGATCATCGGGAAGGCCAGGACCAGACCGCCGAACATGGCGAGCTTGATCTGGGTGAAGAAGAACTCCTGCGGCGCGGTATAGATCAGGTCGACCTTGTCGGTGGGAAGGCCCGCCCAATCCGTCGCCCACTTGAAGGGAATGACGAGCAGGTTGAAGATCTGCTTGGCGAAATAGAAGCAGACCAGGAACGCGACGAAAAACGCCCCGATGGCCCAGATGAGCCGCTGGCGCAGCTCGATGAGATGCTCGATCAGAGGCGCGGCGGACTTTTCAATCTCTTCTTCTTCGTCTGGGGCCCTCACTGCGTGTCGCTCCCGTTCTTCTTCCTGCTGCGTGAGGCTGCGCTGGGCTTGCTGTCGCTGGCGGCTGCCTTGGCCGCCGTAGTCCTGGCGGTGCCGCTTTTCGCCGATTTCGTGGACTTCGGGCCCACGGCCTTGGTCGCACTGGCGGACGCGGTGCGCTTCGCCGTGCCGGACTTCGCCGGCGCCTTGACCTTCGTCTCAGCGGTAACAGGGGCCGGGCTGGACTCAGGGGCCGCGCCGGATGTCGCGGCAGTCTCCGCCGGCCTGGCTTCGCCGGCCGCGGCCTCGAATGCCTTGAGCGGAGGCGTCGCATCGCCCGATCCCTCGCCTGCGAGAGGTGCGGGCCCCGCCTTCAGCGGCTCCGCCGGCTGGGCAGACGTGGACGCGGAAGGCTCCGGCGACGACATCAGGCGCGTCGTGTCGTCAAGCTCCTTCTTGATGTCGCGACCCACCTGCTGGAGCGGATTGAGATGTTTCTTGATCTCGTTACGCGGATCGAGCTTGCGGACATCATCCACCAGCGTCTTCACGTCGTCGAGTTCGGCCTCGCGCAGCGCATCGTCAAACTGACGGCGGAATTCTCCCGCCATCGTCCGTAGCTTGGCCGTGGTCCTGCCGAAACTGCGGAGCACCTTCGGCAGATCTTTCGGCCCGACGACGACAATCAGAACGATGGCAATGACAAGGATTTCGGACCAGCCGAGATCAAACATCTACAGCTCACCTGAAGAGACGGATTTGAACTCAGCTCTCGCTGGTCTTCTTCACGGTCGTGCGGATCGGCTCGTCAGCCTTGTGCTCGACCGTCTTCGTCTCTTCCTTCTCGGCATCGTCCTCACTCATGCCCTTGCGGAAGTTCTTGATGCCCTTGGCCACGTCGCCCATCAGCTCCGGAATCTTGCCGCGTCCGAAGAGCAGCAGAACAACGACGAGGACGATGAGCCAGTGCCAGATCGAAAAGGAACCCATGACTTGTCTCTACCAGTTTCGGGATGAACCCTGATTATTCGCTTTCGCGTCTCGTTTCAAACATTAGTGCGTCAGGATGATGGTGAACTTATCCTGACGTCCCGCGCATCTGGCTACAATATTGCATATTTCGCAGTTCCCCTGAATTGTTTTCCTCATTTGGGTATAGCAGACCGCGCGGCCCGCACCACTCCTGCCGCGCCAGAATCCTTGTGGAATTTCACCGCGCTGCGCGGATTCGCTGCCAAACTGATTCAATCGTGTGAACCGGGCACTTTCACAATCGCGGGAAACGAATGCGCCCGCCTGTGACAAAGCGCGCGGGGTGACGGATTCGGCGGGCAGCAATGGAGTTTCCACCCCGTCCTACTCGTCCTCTGCCTTCGGAGCGAACAGCCCCAGTTCCTCGAGATCGATATCGGTAAGCGGATCCTCGTCGTCGGCGAGCACGCCGGGATCGGAGAGCGGCGTCGGCACCGAGAAATTCGTAGGCATCCTGGGCGAAAGCAGTCCCGCTCCCTTGAGCTCTTCGAGGCCCGGCAGGTCGCCCAGCTCCTCGAGGCCGAAATGGTCCAGGAATTCGGGCGTCGTGCCATAGGTCACCGGGCGGCCCGGGGTCCGTCGACGCCCGCGCATCCGCACCCATCCCGTCTCGAGCAGGAGGTCGAGCGTGCCCTTCGAGGTTTCGACACCGCGGATCTCCTCGATCTCGGCGCGCGTGACCGGCTGATGATAGGCGATGATGGCTAGCACCTCGAGCGCGGCGCGCGACAGCTTCTTCTGCTGCACGGCGTCCCGGTTGAGCAGGAAGGCCAGATCCGGCGCGGTGCGGAAGGCCCAGCTGTCCTCCACGCGGTTGAGGTTCACGCCGCGACTGGAATAGTCCCGCTTCAGTTCCTCCATGACGGCACGCACGTCCACACCCTGCGGAAGCCGCTCCGCAAGCACTTTCTCCGACACGGGCGTGGCACTGGCGAAGACCAGTGCCTCCGCCATGCGTTTGGCTTCGAGGAATGTGAGCTCGTCCACCCCCGGTCCGGTTTCGGCGCCTTCCCCGCCGGCGGCAATCGAGGTCATGTCGTCGTCAGTCATTGGCTAACCCGGGATTGAACTTGGCGGCCTTCGGTCCGCTTCGCAAATAGATTTCGCCAAACGCTTCCATCTGCCGGATTTCGAGAGCGCCCTCCCGCACCAGCTCCAGCGATGCGGCGAAACTGCTCGCCCGCGCCGTCGCGCGCTCCTCCGGCGTGGTCAGGAAAGCGATCAGGAACCTGTCAAGCGGCGTCCAGTCGTAGGTCGTGCCGACCAGCCGCGTCAGGATCTCGCGCGCCTGCTTGAGCGACCAGACATGCCGCTTGGCGATCTGCACGTTGGTGATCGCGCGGCGCTGCCGCTGCGCGGCATAGGCCGTCAGCAGATCGTAGAGCGTGGCCTGGAACGCGCTCTTCTTCGAGACGATCACAGCCTCCGGCATGCCGCGCGGAAACACATCGCGGCCGAGCCGGTTGCGGTTGACGAGGCGGGCCACGGCATCCCGCATCGCCTCGAGGCGCTTCAGGCGGAACTGCAGGAGGGCCGCCATCTCCTCGCCGCTCGGCTGATCGTCGTTTTGCGGCTTGGGCAAGAGCAGGCGCGATTTCAGGTAGGCGAGCCACGCCGCCATCACCAGATAGTCGGCGGCCAGCTCCAGCCGCGCCTTGCGCACCCGGTTGATGTAGTCGATGTACTGTTCGGCAAGCGCCAGCACCGAGATCCGGGAGAGATCCACCTTCTGCGCGCGCGCAAGATGGAGCAGAAGGTCCAGCGGGCCTTCAAAGCCGTCGACGTCGACCGTCAGCGTGGGTTCGGAAACGCCACGGTCCGCAACCTCCGGCTCCCCCCACAGCTTCTCGAGGGGGGCGGCAGCGTTGTTCCCTGCTCCTCTTGCCAGTTCGGCCACCTCAGCCGTCCTTTTCCATCAACTGACCAGCGCGAAATGCTCCGCAAACTCCGCCCGTGCCGCCGCCTCGTCCGTATCGTCGGCTGTACGCAACGCCAGCAGAGCCGCTCCGGCGCGCTCCCGGGACTTGCCGGCGAGTTCCGGCGTCCGGTTTGCCACGGCGCGCATCTCCTCCATGACGCCATTGCAGTGAAGTACCACATCGCATCCTGCTGCAAGGATTGCGTCGACGCGATCGCCGAAATCCCCAGAAAGTGCGTGCATCGAAATGTCATCGCTCATCAGCAGGCCATCGAATCCGATCTCCCCGCGGATGATGTCCTCCACCACCCGCCGCGAGGTCGTGGCGGGACTGTCGGGGTCAAGTGCGGAATAGACGACATGCGCGGTCATCGCCATCGGCAGGTCGTTGAGCGCGCGGAACGGCAGGAAGTCCTGCCCGCGCAACTCGTCCGCCGAGACATCCACGCGCGGCAGCTCCTTGTGACTGTCGGCAAACGCGCGCCCGTGCCCAGGCACGTGCTTCATGACCGGCAGCACGCCGCCGGCGAGCAGCCCGTCGGCCGCCGCGCGGCCGAGCTTCGCGACCGTCTCCGCATCATGCGCGTAGGCGCGGTCGCCGATAACATCATGGGAGCCCGGAACGGGCACGTCGAGCACCGGCATGCAGTCGGCTGTGATGCCGAGCTTCTGGAGATCGAAGGCATGGAGCCGCGACATGAGCCAGGCCGCTCGCAGGCCCTTCCGCTGATCCATTGCGAAAAGACGGCCGAGCGCCGCCGCCGGCGGATAGTTCGGCGCGAGCGGCGGGCGCAGCCGCTGCACGCGCCCTCCCTCCTGATCGACGAACACCGGAGCCTCCGGACGCCCGACCGCGTCCCGCATGGACGCCACCAGGTCGCGGACCTGCTCGGGCTCGCTGATGTTGCGGGCGAACAGGATGAAGCCCCACGGCCGCTCGTTCCGGAAGAAGGCAAACTCCTCGGCGGAGAGACGGGTGCCCGCGGCCCCCATGATCATGGCTTTTGATTCGCTCATGCCCAAGATTACCCTGTTTGGCGGCGTCCCGCACCGAATGGCCCGGGGGTACCCCGCGGCCTTGCGCCCATGCAAAAGCCGGCGCCCCCCTGGACGCCGGCTTGCTGATGACTGTTCAGCGAACCTACTGCGAGACGAAGCAGGTGCCGCCCTGCGACTTGAGCGCCTCGCAGAGCGCGATCGCCTCGTTCTTCGAGCCGGCCGGAATGCGCACGCGGTAGTAGGTGCCCTTGCCCGGAACCTCGGCCTTCACGATGTTCACGCCCTTGCCCTGCAGCATGGTGCCATAACGCCGCGCAAGGCTCTGGTAGGACTGCTGCGCAGCCTCCAGCGTCGGCTGCGAGGCAATCTGCACCGACCAGCCTGAGGAAGCGGCCGACTGTGCCGGAGCCGCAGGCTGCGCGGCGGCAACCTGCGTGGGCGCAGGCTGGGCAGGCGCCTGCTGCGCGGGGACCGGAGCCGCTGCCGGCGTTGGCGCCTGGGCAGCCGCGACGGACCGCGGAGCGGCAGCCGGTCGGGGCGCGGGGATCGGCGCCGTGCTCGGCATCGCGACATCATTCTGGGACGGCGCGGAATTCTGGGACGGCGCGGACGCGTTGGCCTGACCGCCCAGCGGCGGTACCTCCTGCCCCGCGACGAGACCGCCGTCCTGCGGATTGCGTACCGCCACGTCCACGCGCTCGTTGTTCACGCCGGGGAGATCGTTACCGGCGCCGGCATTCTCGCCTGCACCAGCCGCGGCCGTGCCTGCGTTGCTGGCGGCTGCCGGAGTTTCGACCTCGCGCGGCACCATGGTGCCGTCAGGCCGCACCACGAAGGAGCGGACGCGTCGCGGCGTCAGCGTCGTGAAGGTTTCGGACGATCCGGCAGCGCCTTCCTCCGCGCCGGTCGACGTCAAACGGTCCTCGAACTTGGCAACCTGTTGGTCCGCCCCCGCCTCAGGCGAAGCGGCCCCCTGAGGAATGAACCCGTCGTCCTCGGCGATGATGTCCTCGACATCGTCGTTGGGGCTCGGCAGCTCGATCGGCTCCTCGGCGGAAGTCACCAGCTGCGACTGGTTCGCCGTCTGCGACGTCTCGCCGGCCACCTGACGGTAGACCTGGCTGTCCTGGTTCGGAATGTTCGGGCCACCCGGATTTTCGGGCTTCACCTTGATGGGCGAGTCGTCGGCCCGGATGAGCGCGATCTCGCCGCCGTCGCCGCCACCCAACTTGCCGAGCGCGAAATAACCGCCGGCACCGATGATGGCCACACCGGCCAGCAGCGCGGCGATCCGCACGCCGCGGCGGCCGAAAAGCCCCTGCGACGGCGCGGGCGGCGGCGGCGTGCCCGGCATCGGACGCGGCGCCTCTTCAAACGGAACCGAATTCCACTCGGGTCCGGGGTCGGCCTCGGAGCGCCCATAGGCGTTGCGCGAAGCAGCCGCCGAGGTCACCGCCGCGAGCCCCGCAGCGGCCAGCAGCTCGTCAAACGCGCTGTCGTCCTGATTGTCTTCTTCCTGCGCGGCTTCGGGCTCAGACTTGGCCCAACCTTCGTCCTCCTGCGGCGTCTGTTCAAGCGAGCCGAAGGCGCCCGCCAGCAGCTCCTCGATATCGTCGAGGGGAGCGGCCGGCTTCACATCCTCACGGTACGGCACTTCGGGAAGGTCGAGGGCGTCGGTGACGGCCACCGCCTTCTCCGGGATCTCGACCGTTTCGATTTCCGGGGGCACATCGCCGCCCGCCGGTCCGAAGGCCTGAAATTCATCCATGGCATCGCCGCCGCCGGTCCAGTCATCCGCGGGTCCGTTCTCCGTCCAGGACTGCTCCTGGCCGTAACCTTGAACGTCCTGCGACTGCTCCACGGCGGCATAATCGGAGGCCGCATATGCGTCCGCCGCGACCGCTGCGGACTGCTCAAAACCGGCCTGTTCCTGTCCGCTGTTGCGGACGCTGTCCGGCTCGAAGCTCCAATCCGCTGACGGCTGGGAATCGTCCCAGTTCCACCCTGTTTCCGTGGCAGCGGAAGAATCCTGATCCGGCGTGACGGCCTGTGGCCCATGATCCCATGCGGCTTCTTCGGCTGCGGCAGTCTGACTTTCGACCTCGTCGGCCGCCTCCGCGTCGGCGGGCTCCCCCGGCATGTCGCGCGGATCAAAGGAGAACCCTGCATCGTTCTCCATCCAGTCGGCGTCGAGTCTCAGGGCGTTTGCGAGCTCATCCTCCATCGCCGGCTCGACCGCCGCTGCGTTGTAGTCGTGATCAACCACGTCGTCAGCCCTGGTTCCGCGCAGATCGAGATCGGCGAACGGATCAGGCTCGGCCTGTTGGAATGCATCGTGGGAAGCGGCCTCGGGCGCACCGGTGTCCTGCTCGTCCTGCAGGTCGAGACCGCTGAAAAGCGCTGAGAAATCCGGTTCACCGCCGCTCGCGGTCTCCACATCCGAATGGTCATCGCGGGAGGGAGCGGCAAGGAACTCGTCGGCACGCGCAGCGGATGCCGGAGCTTCGGCCCGCGGCGTGAACAGGGAATCCGAAATGCTTGCGAAAGGATCAACCTCGGCGGCGCTGACCTCACTGTCCGGCTGCGCCTGCTCTTCCGGGTTGAGATCGAACGAAAGGCCGGAGAAGTCCGGCTCGGCGCCGGCCGATGAACCGGCCGGGTAACCTCCCAGGGAAGCGTCGTCATCCCGTGGAGAAAACGAGAGTTCATCCCAGGCCGGAGCTTCCTGCGCCGGCGGGCTGCTGCCGAAATCCAGATCGAAATCGAACGCCGCTTCCGGCTCCCGAGGTGTCGGGGCGGCGCCTTGCTCCGCTTCGGCCCCGCCGAACTGGAAGTCGTCCAGGAACCCGCTCGCCGGATCGCTCTCACCGAAAGCCCCGGCGAGATCGACCTGCTCCTGCGAGCCCTCGTCCTGCCGGGAACCCGCCGAAGCGCCGCTGTCGAAGGAGCCGAAATCAGCGAGCAGCTCCTTCTCCAGGTCCAGTCCCAGGTCTTCCAGGCCCTCATCAACGGCGCGAGGACGGATAACGGCTCCCTGCCCCATGATACGCGTCAGTTCCGCAAACGGATCATCGTCCGGAAGCTCGTTCGTCCTGGCGCTCAGTTGGTTGTCAGCCATGGAATCCACCTTTGACCGGTTACCGGCTTCTTACAGTTGTACTCGCCATTACCAGCGCATTGTGGGCAAAAGGTGACAGTAAATGCTTTGGTATTATCGCATTTCTGCCGGTGCCTCTGCCCCGATCAGCGCAAGACCGGAGGACAGTACATCCAGTACAGCCTGCACCAATCCAAGCCTGGCCGCCGTTAACTCTCGGTCGTTAACCTTAACAAAACGTAACGATTCCGTATCGGTACCTCTGTTCCATTGCGCATGGAACATGCTGGCAAGGTCATAGAGGTAGAAGGCAATTCGGTGAGGCTCCATGGCAAGCGCCGCTCCCTCGAGCATGCGCGGGTATTCCACCAGCTTTCGGATCAGGGCCAATTCTCCTTCATCGACAAGGAGATGCGCGTATTTCTTCAGGTCCTCGCGCGAAAATTCGACGCCGGGGAACTGCTCCCTCGCCTGGCGGAAGACGGAGTGGCAGCGTGCCGAGGCGTACTGCACGTAAAAGACCGGATTGTCCTTCGACTGCTCCGTCACCTTCTGGAAGTCGAAGTCCAGCGGCGCGTCGCTCTTGCGGTAGAGCATCATGAAGCGGACGGGATCGCGGCCCACCTCGTCGATGACGTCGCGCAGCGTGACGAACTCGCCCGCCCGCTTGGACATGCGCACCGGCTCGCCGCCGCGGAAGAGCTTGACCAGCTGGCAGAGCAATACCGTAAGCTTCAGCTTGCCGCCTGAAAGCGCCCGGGCCAGCGCCTCCAGGCGCTTCACGTAACCGCCGTGGTCCGCGCCAAGGATGTAGATCAGGTGCTCGAAGCCCCGCTCGTACTTGTCCTTCATGTAGGCGACGTCGGCGGCGAAATAGGTGAAGCTGCCGTCCGACTTGATGAGCGGGCGGTCGATGTCGTCGCCGACCTCGGTCGAACGGAACAGCGTCTGCTCGCGATCCTCCCAGTCCTCCGGCAGCTGGCCCTTGGGCGGCGGCAGCTTGCCCTTGTAGACATGGCCCTTGAGGGTGAGATCGTTGATAGCCGAGCGGATGGCTCCGCCATTGGCCGCGTGCAGTGACCGCTCCGAGAAGAACACGTCGTGATGGACGTTGAGCGCCGCGAGGTCGTCGCGGATCATCGCCATCATCATCTCGACAGCCTTGTCCTTGACGATGGCGAGCGCCTCGGCCTCCGGCATCTCGAGGAGCTTCGTGCCGTATTCCTTCGCCAGCGCCTCGCCCACGGGCTTGAGATAGTCGCCCGGATAAAGGCCGGCCGGGATCTCGCCGATCTGCTCACCCAGCGCCTCGCGGTAGCGCAGCATGGCCGAGCGGCCGAGCACGTCGATCTGCGCGCCGGCATCGTTGATGTAGTACTCGCGCGTCACATCGTGGCCGGTGAAGGCGAGCAGGTTTGCCAGCGCGTCGCCCACCACGGCGCCGCGGCAATGGCCGACGTGCATCGGGCCCGTCGGGTTCGCGGAGACGTACTCGACGTTGACCTTCTTGCCGCCGCCGAGATTGGAGCGGCCGTAGTCGGTACCCTCGTCGAGGATCTCGTCCAACTGGCGGTGCCAGAACGCCTGGCTCAGGCGCAGGTTGACGAAGCCCGGGCCGGCGACCGTCGCCTCGGCGACGTCAGGATCCCTGCCGAGTTCGGCCGCGAGCTTCTCGGCCAGCGCCCGCGGATTTTCGCCAACGGCCTTCGCCAGCACCATCGCTGCATTGGTGGCGAGGTCGCCGTGGCTGGCGTCCCGCGGCGGCTCGACGGTCACGCGCGTCACGTCGAGGATGCCGCCATCCCTGGGCTGCAGGCCAAGCGTTTCGATGGCCTTTTTCACCCGGGCGGAAAAATCTGCGAAGATGTTCATTGGTGGTTGTCCAGATCTTTGGTTGCCGCAACTGCGGTCTTCTTCAGCCAGCGCCCTAACGCAATTCTGGTGTGCGGTCAAACAGACGCTGATGTTCCTTGAGCGCGTAGGTGTCTGTCATGCCCGCCAGGAAGTCGGCGATGGCAATCGCCCGCACTCCCTCGTCGGCCTCATCGAGCCCCTGACACCAATCGGATGGCATGAGCATGGGATCGGCGAAATAGGCGTCGAACAGGTCGCGCACCACCTGGTCCGCCTTTGCCCGCACTGCCACCACCGACGGATGCCGGTAGAGGTTCTTGTAGAGAAAGCGCTTGAGCTCCCTCTCCTGCTCGGCCATGGCGCCGGAGAAGGTCACGATCGTCTCGCCCGCCGCGCGCACCGCGTCGGGCGACTGCGGCGCCAGCCGGTCAAGCTTCTCGCGGGCGGTGATGATGACGTCCTCGACCATCATGGTGATCTGCCGCCGCACCAGCTCGTGGGTCGTGCGCACCGGATCGAGTCCGGGATAGTGCTGGCGCACGAGCCGCAGGATCCGGCCCGGCAGCGCCACTTCCTCCAGCATCGGCAGCGTGAGCAGCCCGGAACGCAACCCGTCGTCGATGTCATGCGCGTTATAGGCGATGTCGTCGGCGATGGCCGCGCACTGTGCCTCGATGCTGGCGTAGCTCGCAAGTTCGAGATCGTTGATCGAGTTGTAGGCAAGGATGGTCGGGTGCACCGGGCCGCGCAGGCCGTTGCCCTCGGCATCCATCAGCGGACCATTGTGCTTGACGAGCCCTTCCAGGGTCTCCCACGAGAGGTTGAGCCCGTCGAACTCCGCATAGCGATGTTCAAGCCGGGTGACGATGCGCAGCGACTGGGCGTTATGGTCGAAGCCACCCCACGCGGCCATTTTCTCGTCCAGCGCGTCCTCGCCCGTGTGCCCGAACGGCGTGTGACCGAAGTCGTGCACCAGCGCAATGGCCTCCGC
The DNA here is from genome assembly GCF_039541695.1 of Chelativorans composti. Lineage (NCBI taxonomy): Bacteria > Pseudomonadati > Pseudomonadota > Alphaproteobacteria > Hyphomicrobiales > Phyllobacteriaceae > Chelativorans > Chelativorans composti. The sequence goes on from NZ_BAABGS010000075.1 coordinate 55,677, forward strand.
GAGATCCTCGTCGCAGCACAATGCCCGCGCGAGCGCCCGGGCGATCTGCGCCACCTCGATCGTATGCGTGAGCCGTTCGCGGTAGTGGTCGCCCTCATGGGCGATGAACACCTGCGTCTTGTGCTTGAGCCTTCGGAACGCGGTCGAATGGATGATCCGGTCGCGGTCGCGCTGGAAGGGCGTCCGTGTCGGACTCGCCGGCTCCGGATGCAGCCGCCCCCGCGACCTCGCCGGGTCGCAGGCGTAGGCCGCGCGCGGCCGGTAGCCGAAACCGATGCTGTCGAGGGAATGGGAAATCGTCATTGTGCCGCTTGTTGACTTGATGCCCGCACGTTCATACCTATGGCACATAAGCGAACGCAAGGTGATCACCAATGGGCGTTGATGCGAAAATCGACATGAAGGGCGTGACGCTAACGGAAGCAGCTGCCGCGCGCATCAAGCAGATTCTGGCCGAGGAGCCGGACAAGATCGCGCTGCGCATTGCCGTGGACGGCGGCGGATGCTCCGGCTTTTCCTACCGCATCGAGCTCACCGACACCCTGAACGACGACGACCGCGTGTTCGAGCGTGACGGGGCGAAGCTCTTCGTGGACGAGATCTCGCTGGTCTACATGGGCGGTTCGGAGGTCGATTTCGTGGACGACCTGATGGGCCAGTCGTTCCGCATCAACAACCCCAACGCTGTCGCCTCCTGCGGTTGCGGCACCAGTTTCTCGATCTGACCATCTCGTGAACTGTTGCCAGGTTGGCGTTTCGACGCCATCCATGCTAGAGACCGATCATACAAATGATTGTTTTTGAAGCGGCTGTATGGCAGCCGCTCTATTTTTTGGATAATCCCCATGTCCGTGCTTGAGGCAGGAGTAACGCTTCCGCAGCAGAATTCTTGGCTTTCCGAAATCCGGGCGACCATCCGTCTCGCCTGGCCGATGGTGCTCACCAATCTGGCGCAGACGGCGATGACGGCGACGGACGTCATGCTGCTCGGCCGCCTTTCGCCGGAAGCGTTGGCCGCGGGCACCCTGGGTCACAATCTCTACTTCCTCTTCACCATTGCCGGCATGGGCCTGGTGCTTGCCTCCTCCCCGATGATGGCTCAGGCGATCGGGCGCAAGCTCCACATGGTCCGCGACGTCCGCCGCACGGTGCGCCAGGCGCTGTGGCTCGCAGTGATGACTTGCGCCGTCATGTGGACCATCCTCTGGCACGCGGAGGACCTGCTTCTGCTCATCACCGCGAACGAGCGGCTCAGCGCGGACGCGGCCGAATACATGCTGACGCTGCAATGGGCGATGCTGCCCTTCTTCTGCTATATCGTCCTGCGATCCTTCCTTGCCGCCCTCGAGCGCCCGGGCTGGGCAATGCTGATTGCCTTCCTCGCCGTCTCCTTCAATGCGCTCGCCGCCTGGACGCTGATCTTCGGTCGTTTCGGCTTCCCGGCCCTGGGATTGTTCGGTGCCGGCATCGCCACCACCCTCTCCTGCACGCTTCTGTTTCTGGGACTGGTGGCTGTCATCCTCTGCGACCGCCAGTTCCGCCGCTTCCACCTGTTCGGCAACTTCTGGCGATCCGACTGGCCGCGCCTGAAGTCCATGCTGAAGCTCGGCCTGCCGATCTCCGGCATCATGACCTTCGAGGTCTCGATCTTCAACATCGCCGCCATGCTGATGGGCCGCTTCGACACGGTGACGGTGGCCGCCCACAGCATCGCCATCTCCATCGCCTCGATCAGCTTCATGTTCCCGATGGGGCTGGGACAGGCCGTGACCGTGCGCGTAGGCCGCTCCGCCGGCCGTGGCGATCTGGACGGCGTGACCCGCGCGGGCTGGGCCGCCTTCGTCCTCAGCATCTCCTTCATGGCCTTCATGGCGCTGCTGATGCTGTTTGCTCCGCGCCTGCTCATCGGCGTATATCTCGACGTGAGCGCGCCGGAGAACCAGCCGGTCGTCGCCCTGGCGACGACGTTCCTCGTCTTCGCCGCAATCTTCCAGATCGCCGACGGCGCGCAGGCGGTGACCTCCGGCATGCTTCGCGGACTGCACGACACGACCCTGCCGATGATCTACGCGGGCATCGGCTACTGGCTGATCGGCATGACCGCGAGCCTCGTGCTGGGCTTCGGCTTCGGCCTTGGTGGCGCGGGTATCTGGACGGGCCTCTGCATCGGTCTCGTGGTTGTGGCGCTTCTCCTGTTCCATCGCTGGCTGGACCGGCTGAAGCACTTCCGTGAGAACGAGATGGCGTTTCAGGCGATCCTGGTGCGCGACTGACCCGGGTTCCACCCCATTGCATCACCGTAAGGCGGCAGCGTCCCCGCAGACGCTGCCGCCTTCTGTTTGTACGATCGCGTGCTATGCTCTTGCGAGATGCGGATTCGGATAAGTAAGGAGGCTCCATGAGGCCGATCCAGCTGCTTGCAGCCGCCAGCCTGGCTGTTTTCGCCCAGGCCATACCCGCCGTTGCCCAGTCCCAGCCGCCCTATCTCGATGACCGTTCGAGGCCGCAGCAGCTCATCCGCTCGCTCTACAACGCGATCAACCGGCACGAGTACGGACGCGCCTACAGCTACTTCGCCGATCCGCCGGCCCCGTCCTTCGACGACTACGAGAAGGGCTTTGCCGGCACGCAGAGCGTCGAGGTCCTGACCGGCGTACCCTTTGCGGATGCGGGAGCGGGAACGGTACGCTATCACCTGCCCGTCGCCATTCTCGCGCAGAACACCAATGGCGAGGCGCATGTGTTCGCCGGCTGCTATGTCCTGCGTCTGTCGAGCCCGACCGCGCAGACCACGCCCTACACGCCGATGGTGATCGAGTCGGGCAGACTGCGCCCCGCCAATGGCGATCTGGCGGCCGTCCTGCCCACGCGCTGCAGCGACGACGAGCCGGAGCGGACGGAGGACGAGCTTCTGCTTCAGCAGGCGCGCGAGGCGTTCAGGGCGATTTACGGCGGCGAATGCCAGATCTCCGACACCGAGGAGGAGGACGACGCGCCGCGGCATTACCGCATCAGCTGGCGTCCTTCCTGGGGCTCGGAGGACACGCCGGACGAGGAGCTCGATCTGTTCCGCTTCTTCTGTTACCGCGGCGCCTACAACGAGGTGCATGCCTATCTCGTCCGGAGCGACCTGACGGGGTCCATCGTCCCCCTCGCCTTTGCCACGCCGGAGCTGGAGATCACCTACGAGGACGACGACAGCGAGAAGCCGGCGACCGACATCAGGATCGTCGGTTATCAGGCCGAAAACATGCTGGTGAACTCCGACTACGATCCGGACTCGATGACCATCACTTCTCACAGCAAGTGGCGTGGGTTGGGCGATGCCTTCTCGAGCGGCACCTGGCTGTTCCGGCAGGGCAAGTTCACGCTGGTGAAATACGAAGTGGACCCGTCCTATGATGGCGAGATCAACCCGGTAACCGTGCTGGATTACGATACCGCGCCCTGATTGACGGGGATTGTTGCCGCTTTGCTGGTACTGCCCGGTCCCAGAACGGTCGCTGGCATGTGCGGGGCAACGGCCATCGCCAGCGATGAGCAGATGCCTCACCCCCGCGCGGAGAGCATCCAGTTGATGGCGTCGCGCCAATCGATCATGCGGATTGGCGTGCCGTGCGAGCCCGTCTCGAAGCGGACGAAGCGGATCGGATAGCCCGGAAACGCCTTTCGGACCTTGCGGTGAAAGCTTTCCACCGCCCCGACCGGAAACACGCGGTCCTGGCTTCCGTGCCCGATCAGGATGGGCACGCGCAGGTGTATTGCCGCCACGTTGCGGAAATCGTTCTGCCACATGGAGCCGAGCAGCAGGATGCCACCCAGCAGCGGCGAGATGTCCGGGCGGTCGGCGAGCTTCCAGCACAGCGCGCCGCCCATCGAGCCGCAGGCGATGATGACCGGCGCGCCGGGTGAAGCTTCCCGGTAGTGGCGGATCAGAACGGCGATCTGCGCCGCCCCCATGTCGCCGAAGTTGCTCACATCAGGCGAGAGATAGAGGCCGCCGTTGCGGACCATGAGATTCTTGATGCGGTTGAAGTTGCCGCCGAAGGTGTAGTCGTTAACGCCCTGCAGGCGGTTGCCGCCCTGCCCGTGCAGATAGATGGTGATGAGACGGGCACCCTTCGTGCGGCCCACCGTCATGTGGCGCACGGAGCCGAACAGCGTCTCAAGCACTGCCTCCCGCTGAACGCGCCGGGGGGAGAGGTCGACGTAGGCGCCGCGTACCTTCTTCTCAGGCACCTCGTCGCGCTGGTGAATGTCGCGTTTCTCCTGGTAGTCGACGACCATCCGGTAGCCGTTGTCGTCCATCGCCAGGATGCCGGGATAGGCGAACAGCCCGTCCTTGAACGGGGCAAGCTCGAAGGCCGCGACGGGCGCCGGGGACGACAGCAGAGCTGCCGCCGCGATCAGCACGGCGCGGATCAGGCGTCCCGGGCGGCGACAGAAGCTCGTCACCGTCGCAGCACGCCTCCTGCCGCTTGAAGCACGTCGGGCGTGTCCACGTCGAGGCTCGCCGCCGGGCCGAGTTCCACGTCGACGACCTCGAGCGCCGCCGTTTCGATGATCCGCCGCGCGCCCGTGTCCCCTTCCAGCTCCATAACCTCCGGGAAGAGAGCGCGCGGCAGGATGACCGGATTGCCGCGCTTGCCGCCGTGGGTGGCGCGCACGATCGCCTTGCCGCCCGCCTGCACGAAGGCGTCGATCATGCGGTCAAGGTCTTGCGTTGTTACCGCAGGCATATCGGCCAGTACGATGAGCGCGCCCGCGACCGTTTCCGGCATGGCGCGGATGCCTGCCTTGAGCGAGGAGGAAAGCCCGTCAGCGTAATCCGGATTGATCACGCGCTCGATGGCCAGCCCGTCGAGTGCCTCGCCCACCTCTTCCGCCTGATGGCCGAGCACGGCGACCGAGAAGGCCGTCCGGCTGGCGAGCACCCGCTTCGCCGATCGGCGCACCAGCGCCTCGCCATCGAATTCCGACAACAGCTTGTTGCCCGTTCCCATGCGGCTCGAACGCCCGGCCGCCAGCAGCATGGCGCCAACCGTCACCGCCTTTGGCCTGTCAGCCGCCTCGCGCAGCTGCGGCCGGGTGGGAATTTCCATCAGCAGCCCGCCGACGCCCATGCCCGCGAGCACCTTCGGCGTCACCTCCACATCCGCCAGGATACGGTCAAGCACCCAGTCGAAGCCGTTGAGCTTGGGGCTGCGGGCGCAGCCCGGCGCGCCGAGCACCGGCTTGTCACCAAGGCGACCGAGAATGAGCAGGTTGCCGGGGTCGACCGGCATGCCGATCCGCTCCACCGTTCCGCCTGCAAGGCGGATCGCTGCCGGGATCACGTCATCCTCGTCGCACACCGCCGACGCGCCGAAGACGATGACCATATCGTTGTCGGCAATCAGCGTGCGGATGGCTTCCGCCACCGCACTCTCGTCGTGGGCCGCGCGGATCTCGCGCGTGATGCTGCTCCCCGAGCGCGCAAGCCGCCCCTGGGTGATGCGCGCGGTTTTGTCGAGCACGCTCGTCTTCAGGATGGGAAGCTCCGTCTGGACGAGGCCAACCTTCCGCGCACGGAAGGGGCGGACGGCAAAGGCCTCGCGCTGCCGGCAGATGAGTTCCGCATCCGCCACCAGCCGTTCCGGCACGGCAAAGGGAATGACCTTGATGGTGGCCACCATCTGCCCCGCTTCCACGCTTGTGTTGGGGGCAAGCGTGGCAATGGTGATGGCGGGATCGACGCTGTTCACCGCGTCGATCAGCACCGCGTCGACGGTGAACAGGCCTGCCGCCGTCGCATGGAGATTGACGCGGCCCGTGGCCGGCGCGCGCACCTCGACATTGTCGAAACGCAGCGCTGCGGCAATGCGCGCCGCAGCCTCGTCCTCGTCGAGGTCGCCCTCATCCAGCTTCGCTGCCGTCACCTGCCCGATTCCGGCCGCGCGGAGACTGGCAATGTCTCCGGCTGTCAGGCGGTGCGCCTTGGGAATGCGCCTGCCGTCAACATTGATCGCATGGGCGAGCAGTGCGCCTTCAGCCTCCTCCAGTCTGAAGACACCGAATTTCAAGCTGCCACCTCCCCGTCCTCTTGGAGACCCCGCGTCCGAAATGCCTGGATCACTTCCGCCAGCACTGCCACCGCGATCTCCGCCGGGCTCGATGCGCCGATGTTAAGCCCGATCGGTGCATGGATACGGGCGATCGCCTCCGGCAACACTCCCGCTTCTGTTAGCCGCTCGACGCGCTTGGAATGCGTCTTCCGGCTGCCGAGCGCGCCAACATAGAAGCATCCCGCCTCGAGCGCGGCTTTCAGCGGATAGTCGTCGATCTTCGGATCGTGGGTGACCGCTGCCAGCGCGCAATAGGGATCGAGCGGCTCGCGTCCGAGCACCACCTCCGGCCATTCGGCATCAAGCCGCACGTCGGGGAAGCGTTCTGCCGACGCGAAGGCCGTGCGAGGGTCGATGATGTGCACGTCGAAGCCGGCGATCTTCGCCATGGGCGCCAGCGCCTGGCTGATGTGAACCGCGCCGATGATGACGAGCCTCGGCGGCGGCACGTGGACGTTGAGAAAGAACTGCCGCCCCTCCGCCTCCACCGTGACGGAGCGGCCCGAGCGGAAGGCATTGGCGATGTGCGCCCCGAGTTGGCCCGCGACCGGATCGCCTTCGGCGACCACACGGTCGCGCCCATCGCCGAGGTCGGTGACAAGGATGGCCGCTCGCCGCGCGCGGCGCAATTCGTTCAGTTTCTTGAGGGAATAGGGATCCATGCCGTTTCAGCCCAGCCGTTCCACGTAGACCTTGATGCGTCCGCCGCAGGAGAGGCCGACCCGCCAGGCGGTCTCGTCCGCCACGCCGAACTCGAGCATCCGGGGCTCGCCGCTGGCAATCACGTCGGCGGCCTCGGCCACCACGGCGCCTTCCACGCAGCCACCCGAGACAGAGCCCTCGAAATTGCCGTCGGCGTCGATCACCAGATGGCTGCCGACCGGTCGCGGCGCCGATCCCCAGGTCTCGATGACGGTGGCGATGGCAACGTTTCGCCCCGCCTTCATCCATTCCTCGGCGATCATCAGTGGATCATTTTCCTGCATGGTTCCCACCTCCGATGCTCACCATCCGGCATGGCATCGCCGGATCGTCGTTATGCGACAGTATCGTTATGCGACAGTATGATGCCGAGCTTGCGGCCTTGCCAAGCCCCGTGCGCCGGACGCCGGATGGCACCGCCGCGAAATCTCCGTCAGCGACGCGCAAAGGTCGGCCAGCGAATTCAGGTTATGGATGGGCCTGAGCTCGTCCACGTGCGGGAGCATCGCCTGCATGCCGCGCGCGAGCGGCTGAAATCCCTCGTAACGCAAAAGCGGATTGAGCCAGACAAGTCTGCGGCAGGACTTGTGCAGCCGCTCCATCTCATGCGCCAGCACGCTCACGTCATCGCGCTCCAGCCCGTCGGTGATGAGCAGCACCACGGCCCCCTGCCCCAGCACACGCCGCGACCAGAGCCGGTTGAATGTGGCGATCGCCTCGCCGATCCTTGTGCCGCCCGACCAGTCTTTCACCGCCGCCGCGCATTCCGCCAGCGCCTCGTCCGGGTCGCGGTGGCGCAATTGCCGCGTGAGATTGGTAAGCCGCGTGCCGAACACGAAACTGTGCACCTTGCGCCGTCGCTCGGTGAGAGCGTGCAGAAAATGCAGGAAGATGCGCGAATACTGGCTCATCGAGCCGGAAATGTCGGCAAGGATCACCAGCGGCGGATGCACCACGCGCGGCGAGCGGAACCGCGGCAGGATGAGGTCGCCGCCGGTCCGGAGCGCTGCGCGCATCATCGCGCGCGGGTCGATCCTGCGGCCGGAGGGATCTGCGCGGTAGCGGCGCGTCGCCACCAGATCGTCAGGCAGGACAAGCTCCTTCATCGCGCGCTTGGCGAGGGCGATCTCTTCCGCCGTCATCTGCGCGAAATCCTTGGTGCGGAGCACTTCGTTCGCCGAGAGGCTCAGCCGCGCGTCGATCTCGACTTCTTCCCACTTGACGCGCTCGTTCTCCTTGTCCCGGTTGAACATCGCGTCGGTGGCCCGCGTCTCGCCCGCCTTCGGCTTTTCCTTCTCCGCACCCGCCGGCGCGACCGGCAACAGGAGCGAGAGCATCTTCTCCACCACTCCGCGCGAGCGCCAGAACATGTTGAAGGCCGCGTCGAAGACCGCATGGTCCTCGCGCCGGTTCACGAGCACCGAATGCAGTGTCCAATAGAAGTCCTCGCGCGAGCCGATGCCCGCGGCGAGCACGGCGGAGACGGCGTCCGCCACCGCTCCTGGTCCAACCCGCGGGCCCGCCTTGCGCAACACGCGCGCGAAATAGACGATGTTGTCGGCGAGCCGTCCGTCGGGATCGGCCCGTTCAGTCGCTGCAAGCGGATGCCCGTCCCCCATCATGCACCCGTGCTGAGCTCAGCCTTGACCTCGCTGAGGATCTTCACCGCCTCGCCCGACTGCATCCGCGCAATGTCATCCTGGTACTTGAGCAGCACGCCCAGCGTATCGGACACGGTCTCGGGATCGAGCGCCAGCTTGTCGAGCTCGGTGAGCGCCGTCGCCCAGTCGATGGTTTCGGCCACGCCCGGCACCTTGAACAGGTCGATCTGCCGCAGCTTCTGCACGAAGGCCACTACCTCGCGCGACAGCTGCTCTTTCGCGCCCGGCACCTTGCGTCGGACGATCTCGAGCTCCCGTTCCGCATCCGGATAGTCCACCCAGTGATAGAGGCAGCGGCGTTTGAGCGCGTCGTGGATCTCGCGTGTGCGGTTGGTGGTGATGATGACGATCGGCGGCTCCGCCGCCTTGATCGTGCCGAGCTCGGGGATCGTCACCTGGTAGTCCGACAGGATCTCGAGCAGGAACGCCTCGAAGGCCTCATCCGTGCGGTCGAGCTCGTCGATCAGAAACACCGGCGCTTCGCCCGGCAGGCCCGACAGCGCCTCCAGCACCGGCCGCCGAATGAGATAGCGCTCGGAAAAGACATTGCGCTCCATGAGATCCCGGTCGGTCAGGCCCGCGGCCTCGTCCATCCGGATCTCGATCATCTGTGCGGCATAGTTCCACTCGTAGACTGCCGAGGAAACGTCCAGTCCCTCGTAGCACTGGAGCCGGATGAGCCTGCGTCCCAGTGTCTCGGCCAGAACCTTGGCGATCTCGGTCTTGCCCACACCCGCCTCGCCCTCGAGGAACAACGGCCGCTTCATCTTGAGGCTGAGGAAGAGAACAGTCGCCAGCGCCCGGTCGGCCACGTAGCCGCCCGCGGAAAGCAGCTCCAGCGTCTCGTCAATGCTCTTGGGAAGCGGTCTCGGCGCCGTGGTGTTCATGTCTCCTCCCCATTGTCATTCGGCCAGCACCCTGTACTTGCGATCGTGATAGAGCAGCGGCCGCCGGTGATCGCCGATGAGGATGCCCTTCACCCGGCCGAAGTAGATGCGGTGCGTCGCCATTTCCTTGGCTTCAAGAAGCTGACAGTCGAACACCGCGAGCGCGCCTTTCAGCACCGGCGCTCCCGTCACCAGCGTCTCCCAGCGACCATAGCCGAAGCGCTCCTCGGCAGGCACGCCCGCTAGTCCGGAGAAAACATGCGCGATCGGCTGCTGGTCGGCGGCCAGCGTGTTCAGCGCGAATACTCCATTCTCGAGAAACAGCTCGTTGGACGTGTTCTGCCGGTTGAGACAGACGAGGACCGTCGGAGGATCGTCCGAAACCGAGCAGGCGGCGATGGCCGTGACCCCTCGTTTGCCCGCTGCGCCGTCTGTGGTGACGATGTGAACAGCCCCCGCAAACTGTGCCATGGCATCGCGGTACTGCTGCGAGGTGATTTCGTTGGTCTTCAGCAAGGCAAACCCCATTTGCGTCTAAGATAGGCGTAGCGGCAACAGTTGCAACTGAAAGCATTTATTTCGTGTCCGGCAAATGTTTCAGCGCAATTGTCACGTCTTTTTCGCCGGCGGGGGGATGGCAGGGGCCCTGCCCGCACCGTCTTGCGCCACTGTTGCTCGTACCGCCTGTTGCACCGGAGCCCGCGTCCGATTACCAGAGAATAAGCAAGAGTATAGGTGCGGTGCAGGTGCGGAGTATCATTACCCATTCGCTGCGTATGACGGGGCTGGCCCTTCTGTCCATGGGCCTGGTGTCGCTGGGACATATGGCCCCGGCCGGGGCGCAGGACGTGAAGATAGGGCTCGTTGCACCGCTGTCCGGAACCTTCGCCCTGCTCGGCGAGCAGTTCGCCAATGGTGCCCGCGTCGCGGTGAAGGACGATGGCATCGCGCTCGAGGAGGTGGATGATTCGTGCACGGCCGAGGGCGGCGAGCAGGCCGCCAGCAAGCTGCTGGAAGCGGAGGTAACCGTCGTTGTCGGCTTCCTCTGCACGCCGTCGCTGGAAGCGGCCCTGCCGCTTCTCACCGAACGCGGCATTCCCGTCCTCACGCCCGTCCGCACGCCCAACATCACCGACACGAAGAACCGCACCGGCTGGCTCGTCTGGCGTATCGCCCCCCGCCTCGACGACGAGGCCAACGCCGTCGCCCGCCTGCTGGTCAGGGCCTGGCGCGACAAGCACTTCGCCATTATTGACGACGGCACGATCTACGGCCGCGAACTGGCCGAACACCTGCGCGCCGAGGCGGAACTCGCCGGCCTGAAGCCTGTGCTGTTCGACACCTTCCGCCCCGGCCTCGACAATCAGATCGGGCTCGTCGGCCGGCTGCGCCGTTCCGGCGCGACCCATGTCTTCGTCGGCGGCGACCGTTCCGACATCGCCATCATCGCGCGCGATGCCCGCAAGCTCGGCTACGATGTCGTGCTGGCCGGCGGCGAGGCGCTGCGGGCGGCCGACGACGCGGTCCGCCTATCGAAGGGCGTGTTGATGATCGCCCCACCGCTCTGGGAGGAGCTTGCCTCCCCTGACCTGCTCGACAAGTTCAGGCAGGAGGGGATAATCCCAGAAGGCTATACGTTGCTCGGCCATGCCGCCGTGGACATTGCGGCCGGCGCCGCGCGCGCCGCCGCTGCCGACGGCACATCGATTACCGATCAGTTGCAGGGCTTCAGCTTCGACACCGCGGTCGGCGTGATCCGCTTCAACGACAAGGGCGATCTCGCGAACAGTCTCTACCGCCTCTACGCTTATGACGGCATGCACTTTATGGAAGAGAAGGACTAGCATGTTCCGCACGGGGCCGCTCAATCTCATCACCGACGTCGCCGGGCTGAAGGTGGGCAACGCGCAGGACAACCGGCTCAAGTCGGGTGTCACGGTCCTGGTCTGCGAGGAGCCGTCCGTGGCGAGCGTCCAGGTGCTGGGCGGCGCGCCCGGAACGCGCGAGACGGATCTGCTCGAGCCCCACATGCTGGTGCAGGCGGTGAACGCCCTCGTACTCTCCGGCGGTTCCGCCTTCGGCCTTGATGCGGCCTCGGGCGTCCAGGCCGCCCTGCGCGAAGAGAGCCAGGGCTTTGCTGTCGCGGGTCACATCGTTCCCATCGTCCCCGCCGCCATCCTCTTCGATCTGGCGAATGGCGGTGACAAGGACTGGGGCCGCTTTCCGCCCTACCGCGAGCTCGGCTACGAGGCGGCCCGCACCGCCTCCGCTGGCCCATTCACCCTCGGCTCCGTCGGCGCAGGCACCGGCGCCCTCGTCGCCGGACTGAAGGGCGGCCTCGGCTCGGCTTCCACCGTCCTGCCGAACGGCATCACTGTCGGCGCGCTTGTGGCCGTCAATGCCGTGGGTACGCCCACCATGGGCGACAGCAGACATTTCTGGGCCGCGCCTTTCGAGGTGGGCGACGAGTTCGGCGGCCTCGGCTTGCCCGGCGAACTGCCGCCGGGCACGCAGGAAATCCGCCGCAAGCAGCTCCCCCCGCAGGGCAATACGACCATCGGCGTCATCGCCACCGACGCCCGGCTCACCAAGGCCGACGCGAAGCGCCTGGCCGTCGCCGCCCATGACGGCTTTACCCGGGCGCTCTGGCCCGCGCACACGCCGCTCGATGGCGATCTCGTCTTCTCCTTGGCGACGGGCAGCAATGACGCAGCACTAGATCCCGCTGGCCTTGTGGAGCTGTACGCCGCTGCTGGCGCCACTATGGCGCGCGCCATCGCCAGGGGCGTCTATCACGCCACGCGCGAAGACGGGGACCTTCTGCCCACCTGGCGCGAGCGCTTCGGGGGATAGCACCCGCCGCGCGGGCTGTTTCCCCTTCCGCCTCCCTGTGGCAAGCTGCATGCTTTGAACGGGAGATTTCGCCATGTTCATTGTTCGTCTTGCCCTTGCGCTTGCTTTTGCCCTTCCGGCCCTTTCGACCGTCCGCGCCGGTGATGTCGCCGAGCTGGAGATCCTGGGCTTCAGCGCCGACGGCAAGATCTTTGCCTTTGAGGAATACGGCGTTCAGGATGGCTCCGGCTTTCCCTACGCCAACCGCTATTATATCGATACCGAGACCGACAAGTTCCTGCCCGGCACCCCCATCCGCGCCCGTATCGACAATGAGAACGCGACCGTCGCCGATGCCCGCGGGCAGGTGAAGAGCAACGCCCAGTCGGTCATCTCCGACGAGGTCCTGGCCGCCCATCGCGGTCACACCGCCGGCTTCAGTCCGGTGACGGAACTGTCCGGCGACCCGTTCCGGATGACCGTCAACCCGCGTCCCGTCTTCCCGCCGATCGACACGCCTCTCGAGTTCCGCCTGGAGGAACAACTGATCGACGCTCCCGACAGCTGCGAGCTCTTCGGCGCCCGCATCGGCTTTCGCCTGTTCCGCGTGACCGTCGAGGACGGAGCGCGCACGCAACTGATCCACGAGGACCGGACCATCCCGTCCAGCCGCGGCTGCCCGCTCGGCTACCGGATCGCAGCCGTGGAGACCTTCTATCCCAAGGACCGCAGCCCGGTCTTTGCGGTACTGATCGCCATGCGGACCGGCGGCTTTGAAGGCCCCGACTACCGCTATCTTGCCGTTACCGGACGCTTCTGAGCCGTCCTGCCGCGCTGTGGCGCGACCCGCACCGGCGGGCCATCGCCGCAGTGCGCGCTTCGGCCTGTGTTTTTGCTGCCCGTGTCCGTTGACAGGGGAGCGTTGTCTGTTAAACCGCCAGCAGCCCTCACAAACCGTTAGGAAAGCCAATGATCCCGCGCTACTCGCGTCCTGAAATGGCGGCAATCTGGTCGCCCGAGACCAAATTCCGGATCTGGTTCGAGATCGAGGCCCATGCGGCCGATGCCATGGCCGAGCTTGGCATCATCCCGAAGGAAGCAGCCCGCGTCATCTGGGAAAAGGGCGGGCCGGCCACGTTCGACATCGACCGCATCGACGAGATCGAGCGCGAAACGAAACACGACGTCATTGCCTTCCTGACGCATCTGGCCGAGATCGTTGGCCCCGAGGCCCGTTTCGTCCACCAGGGCATGACCTCGTCCGACGTGCTCGACACCTGCCTCAGCGTCCAGCTGGTGCGCGCGAGCGACATTCTGCTGAAGGATCTGGACGACCTGCTCGCCGCCCTGAAGAAGCGCGCCTTCGAGCACAAGTACACCGTCACCATTGGCCGCAGCCACGGCATCCACGCCGAGCCGACAACCTTCGGCATCAAGCTGGCCCAGGCCTATGCTGAGTTCAGCCGCGCCCGCGCGCGCCTCGTCAATGCCCGCGAGGAGATCGCAACCTGCGCCATTTCCGGTGCGGTCGGCACCTTCGCCAATATCGACCCGCGCGTTGAGGCCCATGTGGCCGAGAAGATGGGCTTGAAGCCCGAGCCGGTCTCCACGCAGGTCATCCCGCGCGACCGCCATGCGATGTTCTTCGCCACCCTGGCGGTGATTGCCTCCTCCATCGAACGCCTTGCCGTCGAGGTCCGCCACCTGCAGCGCACGGAAGTGCTGGAGGCCGAGGAATATTTCTCGCCCGGCCAGAAGGGTTCCTCGGCCATGCCGCACAAGCGCAACCCGGTGCTCTCCGAGAACCTGACGGGCCTCGCCCGCATGGTCCGCGCCTATGCCCTGCCGGCGCTGGAGAACGTCGCCCTCTGGCACGAGCGCGACATCTCCCATTCCTCCGTCGAGCGCATGATCGGCCCGGACGCTACTGTCACCCTCGACTTTGCGCTCGCCCGCCTCACCGGCCTGATCGAGAAGCTCGTGGTCTACCCCGAGAACATGGAGAAGAACCTCAACAAGTTCCGTGGCCTTGTCCACTCGCAGCGCGTGCTTCTCGCTCTCACCCAGGCCGGCGTGAGTCGCGAGGACGCCTACCGCCTCGTTCAGAGAAACGCCATGAAGGTGTGGGAACAGGACGCTGATTTCCTTGAGGAACTGCTGGCCGACAAGGACGTCCGCGCGGCCCTCTCGGAAGAGGAGATCCGCGAGAAGTTCGACCTCGGCTACCATACCAAGCACGTGGACACGATCTTTGAGCGCGTGTTCGGCGAGAGCTGAAACCCGCTTCCTGCGCTCTCCCTTCATTGGGGAAGCCTGTCGAACCATCAGCCTGTCAAATGAGGGGTAGAGCCCGGCAGCCTCTGAAGCTTAGATCGCTGAACCCGGGCCTCGAACAGGCCCGGCATACGGGACGGGTGGAAATGCAAAGGCCGCGGACTGTGCCCGCGGCCTTTTCCTTGCCTGGAGGAACAACCGTTCTCACACCATCCGGATGACCGTGCCCCACGGGTCTTCGCAATCCGTCCCGGCTCGCTCCGCCGGGACCTTGAGTGCCACCCAGGCAAGACCGCTGCGGCCCTCGTCGCGCCGCCCGGCGCCGGCGCTTTGCCAGGAATTGGCGCCGATGTGGTGGTGGTAGCCGCCCGTAGACAGGAACACAGCCTGCGGTCCGTAGTGGGCCGTGGTGTCGAAGCCCATCGTCTCGTTCCACCACCGCTCCGCCTCGGCCGGATTGCCCACGCGCAGGTGCACGTGGCCGATGACCGTGTTCGCTGGCGCCTGCGTGTAGGGCAAGGTTCCGCCCGGCGTCGCCATCAGGTCGCGGAAGTCGAGCGGCAGCGTCTTCATCACCACCTCACCGCCTTGCCACTGCCATTGCCCGTTCGGACGGTCTGCGTAGATTTCGATCCCGTTGCCCTCGGGGTCGGTGAGATAGATGGCCTCGCTCACCAGATGATCGGACGCGCCCTCGACCGGAATGAGCTTCTCGATGGCACGATGGACCCATCGCGCGAGATCGGCGCGCGTTGGAAGCAGGAAGGCCGTGTGGAAGAGCCCGGCCTCGCGCGGATTGTCCGGTTTGAGCGCCCTGTCTTCCTGGATCGTGAGCAGCTTGCGGCCGCCGGCGCCGAGCACGATACCGTCCGCACTGCGCGACAGTTCGTCAAGGCCGAGCAGATTGCGGTAATAGGCGGCAAGCGCATCGGCATTGCGTGCCTTCAGCCCCACGTCGGAAATGCTGATCGGCGTGGTGGCGGCGAAGGGAACTTGTGTCATCGAACGGTCTCCGGCCAGTCCGGGCGAAAGGAGCGCACGCGCGCTCCCCACTCGGCGAGAATCATCCCCGACATTTGTTATCATTGCGAACGATGCGCAATGCTCTCCGCGGGAACAACGTGTTCAGCATTCGGAAACAATGCGTGTGCGGAGCCAAGTTGCATCATCAGCATCAGGCAGGGTAAAGGGCGGATCATGAAAGCCAAGGACGCAGACATTCTGATCGTGCCCGGATTCGCCAATTCCGGCCCTGACCACTGGCAGAGCCGCTGGCAGGCCCGCCTTCCCTCGGCCCGCCGGGTCGAGCAGCGGGAATGGCTCAAGCCTGTCCTGGAGGACTGGGTGAGCACGCTGGCCGAGACCGCCAACGCCGCCACGAGGCCGCTGGTGCTGGTCGGCCATTCGCTGGGCGTCCCGACCATCATTCACGCGCTGCCGCACATCCGCGCGAAGATCGCGGGCGCCTTCCTGGTCGCGCCCCCTGATGTCGCAAGCCCCAACATCCGCCCGAAGCACTTCATGACTTTCGGGCCCTATCCACACCAGCGCCTGCCGTTTCCATCCATCGTCGTGGCGAGCCGCAACGACCATTACGCAAGCTTCGAAACGGTGGAGAAGCTTGCCAGCGCGTGGGGCTCGCTGCTGCTGGATGCGGGGGAAGCCGGCCACATCAATACTGACGCCGGCTACGGCCCATGGCCGGAAGGCGGCATCGCCTTCGCCCGTTTCGTCTCCAGGCTGTGATCACTTCCCCTCATGCCCCGCCTGGCGCGGCGTGGGGAAGCTGAGGGCAGCTTAAACCACCTCGAGGCGCCGGTGCGGCGCGGGCGGAAGCTCCACGGCAATTCCGTCTCCCGCCCGAATGACGCCGCCTTCGATGACGATCCCCATCACGCCAGCCTTGCGGATCACCCGCCCGTCCGGCGTCTTGTCAAGCAGCGCGTACATGAGCCCCTCCTGAAATCCTTCGATGAGCTTGCACGGGCTGCGCAGACCGGTGATCTCCACCACCGCCTCATCCCCGATCCTGAGCCGCGTGCCGGCCGGCAGGTCGAGCAACGCGATGCCCTGCGTGGTGATGTTCTCGCCGATGGCGCCGGGATAGACCTCGAAGCCCTGCGCCCCGAGCTCCTTCAGCGTCTCCTGTGCGATGAGATGCACCTGCCGCAGGTTTGGCTTCTCGGGGTTCTTCGCCCGGGCGTGGCGGTGCATGACGGTCGGGCCCGCATGAGCGTCGCCCTCGACGCCGAGACCCGCTATGAGTCTGATGGAGGTTTGCACCGGCTTGGTGAAACTGTGCGTTGGCGAGGCTGCCACCGCGACGACACTGCCATTCATGGGGAGATGCCTTCTGCTGGACGGGGAATGCCCGTCCAGCGCTTACAGGCTTGCCCGGGCTGCGGCAAGCAGATTGCTTGCACCCTGAGCCATGTAGACGTTTTCATTGCCGATGGCGAAGAAGCGGAACCCGGCCTTGTGGAACCGGCCGACTGTTGGCGGATCGGTGATGTAGATGCCCGCGTGCTTGCCTGCGGCCACCGCCTTCCGGCCGACCGCCGCGATGGCGTCCATGATGTCCTCGGCCAGCGGGTCGATCCTCTCCCCGCGGAACCAGGCGATGGAGAAGTCCGACGGCCCAACGAACACCCCGTCGATTCCCCCGACGCCGAGGATCTCGTCCACGAGCGCATAGGCCTCGCGCGTCTCGATCATGGCAAGCGCCAGCGTGTTCCGGTTGGACTCCCTGAGCCACTCCTGCGGATCGGTCCTGCCCATGCGCTGCATGCCGAGATAAGGCGCCCACGAGCGCTCGCCGAGCGGGGGATACTTCATGTGGGCAGCGAAGCGCCGCGCGTCCTCGACCGTGTTGATCATCGGCGCGATTACGGCCTCGGCGCCGAAGTCGAGCGCGCGGCTCGCCATGTCGAACCTGCCGACGGGAATGCGCACCACCCCGTGCCGGGCGGAAGCCGTGATCGGTAGAAGGGAGCGCTCCACGCTCCCTTCGTCATGCGCGCCGTGCTGCATGTCGAGGGTGATGGCCTGGAACTCGAGTCCGGCGATGGCCTCCACCACACCGGCGTGAGCGAGGCCCGACCATGCCGAGAACACTGCCTCTCCGCGCGTCAGGCGTTCGGCCAGCAAGGTCATCGGCTAGTCCTGCGGATTGATCTGGTTGGTCGCTTCGGTCAGCAGGTCGACCATCCTGGTGCGGATCTCCTCGTCGGAGATGGAAATGCCTGCCGCGTCGAAATCCGCGCGGATCTTCCGGAAGACGTCTTCGTCGCCCTTCTCCCGGAGGTCGGCCTTGATGACCTCGCTGACATAGGCTTCCGGATCCTTGCCTAGCTTTTTTGCTGCCCAGACGCCGAGGAGCCTGTTTCGCCGCGAGATGATCTTGAACTTGGTCTCCTCATCGTGGGCGAACTTGCGCTCGAAAGCCTCCTCACGTTCTTTCAGGGTGCTCATACGCTCTAACCTCCAGTAGAAGTTCTTCATGGAAGCGAACCTGAAGACGGCTGCGCCGTCAAGTGAAGGACGCATCTTGCCGCACAATGGTTGATAGACGCAAATCACAATTGAGATGGCGCACCAATTGCGCTAAGAGCGCCCCAAGCCGTGTTGGCCGTGTATCTTGCCGAGTCAGGCCGCAAACACCATCTGAAAGACCGGCAATCTAACTCAGAGTTAACGCTATGACCCGTCGCCGCCGCATTTACGAAGGCAAGGCCAAAATCCTCTATGAAGGCCCCGAGCCAGGTACTCTCATCCAGTTCTTCAAGGACGACGCGACAGCGTTTAACGCCAAGAAGCACGAGGTCATCGACGGCAAGGGCGTGCTGAACAACCGCATCTCCGAGCACATCTTCGAGAACCTCAACCGGATCGGCATTCCCACGCACTTCATTCGCCGTCTCAACATGCGTGAGCAGCTGATCAAGGAAGTTGAGATCATTCCGCTCGAGGTTGTGGTGCGCAACATCGCTGCCGGCTCGCTGGCCAAGCGCTTTGGCCTCGAGGAAGGCACGGTGCTGCCGCGTTCGATCATCGAGTTCTATTACAAGGCCGACGCGCTCGATGACCCGATGGTCTCCGAGGAGCACATCACGGCCTTTGGCTGGGCGACCCCGGCCGAGCTCGACGACATCATGTCGCTCGCCATCCGCATCAACGACTTCCTGTCCGGCCTGTTCCTTGGCGTCGGCATCCAGCTCGTCGACTTCAAGATCGAGTGCGGCCGTCTGTGGGAAGGCGATACGATGCGCATCGTGCTCGCCGACGAGATTTCGCCGGACTCCTGCCGTCTCTGGGACATTGCGACCAAGGACAAGCTGGACAAGGACCGCTTCCGCCGCGACATGGGCGGCCTGGTCGAGGCCTATCAGGAAGTGGCGCGCCGTCTCGGCATCATGGGTACCAACGAGACGCCCAAGCCCTCCGGGCCGGTTCTCGTGAGCAGCAAGGACGACGGCGAGACCCGCCACTAAGCGTTGATCGAACCGACGGCTCCCGTGACGGGAGCCGCTGGACTTTTTGCAGGACCGCAGGAGATCAGTCAGAGTGACCAAGGCCCGAGTTATCGTTACGTTGAAGAATGGCGTCCTCGACCCCCAGGGCAAGGCGATTGAAAGCGCGCTGGGCGGTCTGGGCTTCGCCGGCATCGGTTCCGTCCGCCAGGGCAAGGTGTTCGACATCGTTCTCGAGGAGACCGATCCGGCCAGGGCTGAGGCTGCCCTGAAGAAGATGTGCGAGCAGCTGCTCGCCAACACGGTCATCGAGGACTACAGCATCACTATCGGCTGACCGCTGGTCCCCGTCCGCCTCCCCTGACGCTATCCGGAACAAATGCCATGAAATCAGCAGTCATCCAGCTCCCCGGCCTCAACCGCGACCGCGACATGATCGCGGCGCTGACGAAGATTTCGGGCAAGGCGCCGGTCACGGTGTGGCAGACTGAGACGGAGCTTCCCGACGTCGACCTGATCGTCATCCCTGGCGGCTTTTCCTATGGCGACTACCTGCGCTGCGGCGCGATTGCCGCGCGCATGCCGGTGATGCGCGCCGTGGCCGACAAGGCCGCGAAGGGTGTCACGGTGATCGGTGTCTGCAACGGCTTCCAGATCCTGCTCGAGGCGGGCCTGCTGCCCGGTGCGCTGATGCGCAACGCCTCGCTCAAGTTTGTCTGCCGTGAGGTGAAGCTCGAGGTCGCCAACGCCAACACCGCCTTCACCCGCGCCTATGCCCAGGGCCAGATCATCCGCTGTCCCGTCGCCCATCATGACGGCAACTACTTCGCCGATGCCGAGACGCTGAAGCGCATCGAGGGCAACGGCCAGGTGGTCTTCCGCTATGCGGAGGGCACCAACCCGAACGGTTCCATCAACGACATCGCCGGCGTGATGAATGAGGCCGGCAACGTCCTCGGCATGATGCCCCACCCCGAGAACCTGATCGAGTCCGCCCATGGCGGCACCGACGGCCGGGGCCTCTTCGAGAGCGTATTGGGAATCGCAGCGTGAACCTGACCGAGACGGCCCTTCCCGCCTCCAGGAGCCGATGGGCTGCAGCTGCCCTTGTCGCGCTTGCCGCGCTCGCGGGCTGCCGCGAGCAACCTCCGGCCGGGTCTCCGGTCCCGACGGGCAATCAGGCCGCCGTCTCCGCCCTGCAGGCGATCAATGCCAGCGCCCACGAGTGCTGGATCCGCTCCAAGGATCCAGCCTTTGCTGGCCTTCGCCTGATTCCGGAACTCGACACGCAGTACGGCCGCCCGCGTCTCCTGCTTCTCAGGAAGAACAGCACCCAGGGTCTGCCCGTCCTCGTCATCGAGGCCTATGGCAATCCTGCCAGGGTCGAGACCTATGGTCCCCTTGCCGCCACGCCGCTCGGCAACCGCATCGGCAACGATGTCCGGCGCTGGTCGGCTGGCACGCGTACATGCGCCGCCTGAACCAGGCGGGGAAACGCAACTGTCTGTTTGAAAGGTTGAAACGGAATGAGCAACCCGAACGCGATCCCCATCACCCCGGAACTGGTGGCCGCGCATGGGCTCAAGCCTGACGAATATCAGCGCATCCTGGACCTGATCGGCCGCGAGCCCACCTTCACGGAGCTGGGTATCTTCTCCGCCATGTGGAACGAGCACTGCTCCTACAAGAGCTCCAAGAAGTGGCTGCGCACGCTTCCTACGTCCGGTCCGCAGGTCATCCAAGGCCCCGGCGAGAACGCCGGCGTGGTGGACATCGGCGACGGCCAGGCCGTGGTCTTCAAGATGGAAAGCCACAACCACCCGTCCTACATCGAGCCCTACCAGGGCGCGGCGACGGGCGTCGGCGGCATTCTGCGCGACGTGTTCACCATGGGCGCCCGCCCCATTGCGGCGATGAACGTCCTGCGCTTCGGCGCGCCTGACCATCCGAAGACCCGGCATCTCGTTTCCGGCGTCGTCGCCGGCATCGGCGGCTACGGCAACTCCTTCGGCGTGCCGACCGTGGGCGGCGAGGTCCAGTTCGACGAGCGCTACAACGGCAACATCCTCGTCAACGCCTTTGCCGCGGGCCTCGCCGACGCGGACAGGATCTTCTACTCCAAGGCTGAAGGCGTGGGCCTGCCGGTTGTCTATCTCGGCGCCAAGACGGGCCGCGACGGTGTCGGCGGCGCCACCATGGCCTCCGCCGAGTTCGACGAGACCATCGAGGAAAAGCGCCCGACAGTCCAGGTGGGCGACCCCTTCACCGAGAAGTGCCTGCTGGAAGCCTGCCTCGAACTGATGGCCACCGGCGCTGTCATCGCCATTCAGGACATGGGCGCGGCTGGACTCACTTGCTCGGCCGTCGAGATGGGCGCCAAGGGCGATCTCGGCATCCGCCTAGACCTCGACAAGGTGCCGGTGCGCGAGGAAGGCATGACGGCCTATGAAATGATGCTCTCGGAAAGCCAGGAGCGCATGCTCATGGTGCTCCGCCCCGAGAAGGAGGCCGAGGCCGAGGCGATCTTCCGCAAGTGGGGTCTTGACTTCGCCATCGTCGGCGAGACGACCGACGACCTGCGCTTCCGCGTCTTCCACAAGGGCGAAGAGGTCGCGAACCTTCCCATCAAGGAGCTGGGCGACCAGGCTCCCGAATACGACCGTCCGTGGGTCGAGCCGAAGCCTGCCGCGCCGCTTGCCGACGCTGACGTTCCGCAGACCGATCCGGCGGAGGCGCTCCTGAAGCTGCTCAATTCGCCGAACCTCTCCTCCCGCCGCTGGGTGTGGGAGCAGTATGACACGCTGATCCAGGGCAACTCGCTGCAGATCCCCGGCGCCAACGCCGGCGTCGTGCGCGTCGAGGGACAGGAGAAGAAAGCCCTCGCCTTCTCCTCGGATGTGAACCCCTTCTACTGCGAGGCCGACCCCTACGAGGGCGGCAAGCAGGCCGTTGCCGAGTGCTGGCGCAACCTGACGGCAAGTGGCGCTCTGCCGCTGGCCGCCACCGACAACCTGAACTTCGGCAATCCCGAGAAGCCGGAGATCATGGGCCAGTTCGTCTTCGCCATCAAAGGCATTGGCGAGGCCTGCCGCGCGCTCGACTTCCCGATCGTCTCGGGCAACGTTTCGCTCTACAACGAGACGCTCGGCACCGCGATCCTGCCCACGCCCACCATTGGCGGCGTCGGCCTGATCCGCGACTGGTCGCGCATGGCCCGCGTCCGCTTTGCGGCTGAGGGCGAGGAAATCCTGCTGATCGGCGCGCCGGCGGAATGGGGCACGCACCTCGGCCAGTCGGCCTATCTCCGTGAGCTCTTCGGCAAGAAGATCGGCCCGGCGCCGAAGGTGGACCTCGCCCACGAACGTCGCGTCGGTGACTTCGTCCGTGGCCTGATCCAGGAAGGCATTGTCACCGCCGCCCATGACATTTCGGACGGCGGCCTGGCTGTCGCCATCGCCGAGATGGCCATCGCCTCCGGCATCGGCGCAACCATCGAAGAGCCGGCGGCTCCGTCGCCCATCGCCGCGTTCTTCGGCGAGGACCAGGGCCGCTATGTCGTGACCGCCCTGAAGGGCACCGCCGCCAAGCTCGCCGCGCCCGAGGGCGTGTCGGTGCAGCTGATCGGCGTGACCGGCGGCACGGCGGTGAGGCTCGGCAACGCCGAGCCGGTTTCCGTCGAGGCGCTGAAGCAGGCCCACGAAAGCTGGTTCCCGTCCTTCATGGACGGCAAGCCGGCCTGATCCCGGGCATAACGCAGGCCATGTGATCCCTCGAGGCGCGGGGCTTTCCCCGCGCCTTTTTCATTGCCCTTGCCCGCCCTATATCGGCTGAAGAACGACCGGGGTTGCCGTGGTCCACAGCCCGGGGCTCGACGGGCGCCCGCGGTTTGATTTTCCGCCACGCTCGCGGCATTCTCTGAGTCGTCTCAGCAAGGAGTATTTGCCAGTGGCAATGGACGCAAAAGAGATCGAACGTCTCATCAAGGAAGGCATTCCGGACGCCCAGGTGGAGATTCGCGATCTGGCCGGTGACGGTGATCACTACATGGCAGTCGTGGTTGCGGAGAGCTTTCGCGGGCTTTCCCGGGTGCAGCAGCATCAGAAGGTTTACGAGGCCCTGAAGGGCAACATGGGAGGAACGCTGCACGCGCTTGCGCTGCAGACCAGCGTGCCCAACTGAGCGCACTGACCCGTTTCACGCGGCGCCACCTGCCCAGCAGGTGGCGTTTTTCTTTCGGGGAACCCAAGCGGTGCCGGACACCTGCCCTACTTCAGCATCGGCCAGAGTGTGAGCGCGAGCAGCACCCCCATGCCGATGTTGAACCACTTGAGCCGCAGCGGATCGGCCAGGAACTGCCTGAGCGCGACCCCGAAGGCAGCCCAGGCGGACACGCACGGCAGGTTGACCAGCGCGCACGGGATGGTGACCAGAAGGGCTGAAAGGAATGGCATCTGCGGGTCCGCGTAGAGCGCCATGACCGTCACTGCCATCACCCACGCCTTCGGATTGATCCACTGGAAGGCGGCCGCCTCGGAAAAGGTCATGGGCCGTCCCTTCGCGTCCCCGTCCTTGGCCATGCTGCGCGACATGGCAATTCGCCAGGAGAGGTAAAGCAGGTAGGCTCCGCCCAGCACCTTGAGCGCGAGGTGCAGACCCGGATAGGCCGTGAGCAGCGCCCCGAGGCCGAAGCCAACGCCGAGGAGCAGCGAAGCGAATCCCACACCGATGCCCATCACATGCGGGATGGTCCGCACAAAGCCGAAATTCACGCCGGAGGCCAGCAACATGAGGTTATTCGGCCCCGGCGTGATCGACGAGACAAAGGAAAAGACCACCACTGCGGCAAACGTTTCGTAAGACATGGATGTCCCCCGAGGGGGCTGGTGCGCCGGTCGTTCCGGTCGTACCGCCTCCCCGCTCTGACCGATGCGCCTCTTGAACGCAATTCCGGCGGGAGCCCGGAACGTGCGCCCGCCGGAACCGTTGGAAAATCAGGGACCTGCGCGGCTTCCCTGAGAAGTGGTCTCAGCCCTCGAAAAGAAGGCTGCAAGTCCTTGCCGGAATGGCGTCAGATAAGTTCAGAGCCCTTCCGGACCGCGGTTCATGGCTGCGACGCCGGTGCGGCACACCTCCACCAGCCCGAGCGGCTTCATGATCGCGATGAACTGTTCGATCTTGGAGACCCTGCCGGTGATCTCGAAGATGAAGTGCTCGGTGTTGGCGTCGATCACATGGGCGCGGAAGGCATCCGCCAGGCGCAGAGCCTCCACGCGGGCCTCGCCCTTGCCTTTCACCTTGATGAGGGCAAGCTCGCGCTCCAGCGGATGGTCGTGCTGACGCTCGCGGGCCACCTGGGTAAGGTCCACCACGCGGTGCACCGGCACGATGCGCTCCAGCTGATGCTTGATCTGCTCGATCACGTGCGGCGTTGCGTGCGTGACGATGGTGATGCGGGACAGATGCTGCTCGTGTTCAGTCTCCGAGACCGTCAGACTGTCGATGTTGTAGCCGCGGCCGGAGAACAGGCCGATCACGCGCGCAAGGACACCCGGCTCGTTGTCCACGAGCACGGCAAGCGTGCGCTTTTCCGCCTTGGCGGTCTCCTTGGTGATGAAATAGGCGGACCCAGTCGGTTGAAGCTGAGCGTTCATGGTAATCTCTCGGTAACCTTTCCGGATGGAGCGTCATGCCGGACCTGACGGCCCGGCGCGCTCCCGTTGATTGGTTCCGCGCCGGCCGCTGACGGACCGGCGCGACGGTCTCGCGACGGTCCGGGCTAGACCAGCATCCGCCCTTCTTCGCCGATCGCGTTGGCGACGGCCTCGTCCGTGGCCTCGTCCGGAAGCAGCATCTCGTTGTGCGCCTTGCCGGACGGGATCATCGGGAAGCAGTTGGCGAGGTTGGCGACGCGGCAGTCGAAGATCACCGGTCCCGGCGTGTTGATCATCTCCATGATGGCGGCATCGAGATCCGCCGGCTTCTCGCAGCGGATGCCGCGGCAGCCGTAGGCTTCGGCCAGCTTGACGAAGTCAGGCATCGCCTCCGTGTAGGAATGCGACAGCCGGTTGCCGTGCAGCAGCTGCTGCCACTGGCGCACCATGCCCATGTACTGGTTGTTGAGAATGAAGATCTTGATGGGCGCGTTGTACTGGACCGCCGTGCTCAGCTCCTGGATGGTCATCTGCACCGAGGCGTCGCCCGCGATGTCGATGACGAGCGCGTCCGGATGCGCGATCTGGACACCCAGGGCCGCCGGCAGACCGTAGCCCATCGTTCCGAGGCCACCGGAGGTCAACCACCGGTTCGGTTCCTCGAAGCCGAAATGCTGGGCGGCCCACATCTGATGCTGGCCGACTTCGGTCGTTATGTAAGGCTTGCGGTCCCTGGTGAGCTCGAAGAGCCGCTGGATCGCGTACTGCGGCATGATCACGTCCTCGCCCTGCTTGAAGGCAAGCGAGTTGCGCGCGCGCCAGCGGTTGATCTGATCCCACCACGGCTGGAGATTGGCCTTGTCAGCCTTGGCGGTCGCGCGCCACAGGCGCACCAGATCCTCGAGCACCCGGCCGGCATCGCCGACGATCGGGATGTCGACGCGGACGTTCTTGTTGATCGAGGACGGATCGACGTCGATGTGGATCTTCTTCGAGTTGGGCGAGAAGGCGTCGACGCGGCCGGTGATGCGGTCGTCAAAGCGGGCGCCGATGCACAGCATGACATCGCAGTCGTGCATGGCCATGTTGGCCTCGTAGGTGCCGTGCATGCCCAGCATGCCGAGCCAGTTCGGTCCGCTGGCCGGATAGGCGCCGAGGCCCATCAGCGTCGAGGTGATCGGGAAGCCGGTGAGGTTGACCAGCTCACGCAGGAGATGGGAGGCTTCGGGTCCGGAATTGATGATACCGCCGCCGGTGTAGATGATCGGCCGTTTGGCAGTCTTCAGGAGATCGATGGCAGCCTTGATGGCAGCCGCATCGCCCTGCAGGCGCGGTTGGTAGCTGGGGCGTGGCGCCGTCTGCGGCGGCGTGTAGATGCCGCGGGCGAACTGGACATCCTTCGGAATGTCAACGACCACCGGTCCGGGGCGGCCGGTGCGGGCCACGTGGAAGGCCTCGTGGAGAATGGCGGCAAGCTCGTTGACGTCACGCACCAGCCAGTTGTGCTTGGTGCAGGGACGGGTGATGCCGACCGTGTCGCACTCCTGGAAAGCGTCGGAACCGATCAGCGTGGTGGGCACCTGACCCGTGATGCAGACGAGCGGGATGGAGTCCATCAGCGCGTCCTGCAGCGGCGTGACGGCATTGGTGGCGCCGGGGCCGGAGGTGACCAGCATCACGCCAACCCGTCCGGTCGAGCGGGCATAGCCCTCCGCCGCGTGTCCCGCCCCCTGCTCGTGGCGCACGAGGATGTGCTCGATCTCGTCCTGCTGGTACAGCTCGTCATAGATCGGAAGGACGGCTCCTCCCGGATAGCCGAAAATGTGCTTAACGCCGTTGTCCTTCAGCGCCTGAACCACCATTTCGGCGCCCGTCATTTCCTGCATTGTCGTCTCCTGCCACTTGGGCGCTGGCGCTTGTGCGTTCATCTGCTTTCCTGCCCCATTCGATCACGGACCTCATACTGCCATCGCTGGCAAACCGGCAATAAAAAAGGCCCCCGGAGGAGCCTTCGTTCGCACATGAGCGGCTGTCGCCCGGCGGCTACGCCGCCTTGCCCATGTGCCTTCCTACTACGAGAATGACGTAATTGTTCATGCGCGAACCATAAAAGCACTTGTTTTGATATGTCAATCAGGAATCCGTGCGGCGTAAAGCGCCCGGAGCCGCTCGCTTGCCCATGTCAGGCAGGCAGGTCGCAACCGCCACTCCCTTGTCCACCGCCTCGGAGAACGGCCCGGGAAGCTCTCGCGAAGCCGGCACTGGGCGGAAAACCACAGAGCGGCGGATGGCTTCGCCGCCTGCGTCTTTCGCTTCCGGTCCGATCGCTCGGTCAGGCGCGGATGTAGTTGGCGCCTGGGGCCTGCCCGGTGGCTTTCGTCTCGGGCGCCCGCTGCAGGTAGATGATCCGTGCCGGACGGCTCACCTCCGCTTCGACCTGCCGCGCCAGATCCCGGACAAGCGCCTTCTTCATGCTCTTCAGCTTCTTGGTGGCGAGACCTTTCAGCTCGGCGACCCGGGACTTCTTCTTCGGAAACTCGACCACCATCGTCTCCTCGGACGGGCCGGCGATCACAGTCTGTTCCGGCTCGTCGATGTCGGGAGTTCGCTTCTGGAAGCCCTGCACGAGCTCGGCCAGTCGCTTGCGCGTCTTTTCCTCGCTTTGGGTACTTCTGTAGACGACAACGGCCAGCCGGTCATCGCTTGAGGACGAGCTTTCGGTACCCGAGATGGAGCTGGCCTCGCTCATCTCCGCGATACCGCTGTCGTCGCCGGACGCCACGGAGGATCGGTCCGGGGCGGCGGCAATGGCAAGCCGGACCGCCGGCATGACCGCCGGCATGACGGCTGGCAAGAGGGTCTGCACTGGGGCCGTTGATGCCCACAGGTTTTCCGTCTTGAAGACGCCGCTCAGATCCGGACGGAAACCGAGGTTGCACAAGAGGCGTCCCTTGGTGTCGATGCGGAAATCGTCATCCGTCAGCGCCCCCACGTTGATGCCCGCCGCTGACAGGCGCTGCTGGAATGCCGCCCGATCCTTGACCAGCAACGCCTTGATGTTCTGCGCCACCTCAGCCTTCCTGGCCGACTTCTTCTCCAGTGCCGCAATGATATCCCTCATGTTGGAGAACGTCGGCAGATCCCGATCGTCCCGGAATACATGCGCGAGATAGCCGCCAGGCAGCTCCACCACAGAAACGTACCCGGTCAGGCTTCCGTCCCGGCTGTGATCCAGGCGGCGCGCCTTCTCGAACAGATCCGCCAGCTGCCAGGTGACGTTGTTGCGCATGCGGCGCACGGCGACCGGGCGGCTGTCTTCCCGCGGCAGCCGGATGACCAGCTTCGCAGCTTCCTTGTTCGAACTTTCAAGCGCCTGCAGGCTGGCGTCGGTGCCAGGAAGCTCTGTGACGCCATCCTTGGCGGAATATTTGATGCCGTCGAGCTTGACCTTCATCATGCCGCGCTTGTCCTGCTCGACGCGGGCTTGCCGCTCGCTCAGCTTCTCGAAGGCCTGCAGGATCCCCCGATGCAGGATCACCGTGTCCACCCCGGCAGCCGCCGGTCCGAGATCACGGATGAGATCCATCGCGAAGCGTTCGCCACTCGACACGAACATCAGCCGGCGCGGGCCGGCAAGCTCGTCTGAAGGATTCCGCTCGAACTCCTCGGCCCAGGCCTGGGCAAACTGCTTTGCCAGGTCGGGCGCCTGCACCGTCGGCTTCTGTCCATTCTGTGCCTGTAGCACCTTGTAGGCCACAAACGCACCGGCAGCTCCAGCAACGCCAACCAGGGCAGCCGTCGCGCCGAAGCTGATCGTCAGGTACACAAGCCCCGAGAACAGTGCGGCGGCAACAACCCCATACCCGAGACGGCCGACGACCGAGGGCGTGCATCCCGAGATCTTGTCCATGAGCTGCTTGCACACGCGCTTCCAGGTGCTGCGGGGCTCGGGCCTCTCGCCGTTGGAAGGCGTGATGATCCTTTCCGCCCGGGTCACGATACGGTTCCACCCGCTTCGGGAGAAGGCCGCCCGGCCATAACCCCGGGGAAGGCCCTTGGCGTTGTCTTCGACATCCTTGAGGAGACTCGCCAGATCGCCGGCCTTCACGTCCCGGTATTTCCGCGACGAAAACAGCTTCTTCTCGAGATCCGGACGGATCGTGTAATCCAGCTCATGGCTATACTTTTCCAGCGCCTGGCGGATCATGTCGCGCACGGCGGTTCTCTGCTCGACCAGGCTGCGCCGGGGGAGATGGATGGCGTCCCTCAGACGGTCCAGCGTTGACCGGTCATCGTCCTTGACGGCCAGAACGGGCCTGCCGTCTTCGAGGGTGTAGGTATAGACGATCTTGTCCATTCGAGGCCCTTTGGAATAGTCGCTACGAGTATAATGACCTGAAAAATCGCAAAAATTACCAGTCATTTCGGAATTTATTGGATACCTCATCCAACTATCCTCCTAGGTGACCGTCAGAAATTATTTCCTTCCATACGGAAAATTTCTGCACCATTCCGAAGACAACGCTTCGCACGAAAGGTGCGTCAATTTCGGAAACAGGAAAAGCAACCATCATGATGGGCCGCTCCTCATCATTCAGCGCGAAATAGAGGCCATCGGTCACGTTCCAGAGAAACGAATACTGCATGAGCATCACGAGCTTTTCGCGCGGGAGCTCCGGCATCTCGCCGAGATATTCCATGGAGAAACACACGCGGCGCGCCTGTTCGTCCAATTCGACGGATATGATGTCGGCGCCGGTCAGGATTCTCCATGCGCCGTCCTCATGCCGGACAACGTCCGCATGGCCGGCGACGGCATCGTGCAGCGACTGTTCAATGGTGTTGGCTGGACCACCCAAGGACGACCTCAAATAACATTTATGGAGCCAAGTTCCGTATCGCTTTTACTGACCTTATGTATTACCGATCAAAGTACAGACGCCAAATTAGACACCAAAAACAAGGAGAATGGTGACGAATATTACACTTCCATCATATTCATTCATAAATGTAGACTGAGATCCAAGATCTTTTCAGAGAATTTTCCCGTTTACCACCCTTCAACCATTCCCGATCACGACCCTTTAATGATCTACACCTAACGTCACGGTCGATTGGGGGTGCTTGTCATGTATGTTGAAAATTACAATCGATCGAATGAAGCGACCGCGCAGGAAAGACGTGCGGCTGGCCAGACCCCGGACCGGCTGATCGGCCAGGTCAGCCGGTGCGATGGATCGACGGCCGTCATCACGGGAATCTATGCCGATCCCGAACACGCGGCCCACCTCACCGTCGGCAAGCTCATATCCGTCAATCTGGGCACCATCCGGACGGTCGGCCTTGTCTATGCCGTGGAACAGGCCCCGTTCGCGACGGAAGGCGGAGCCCTGTCCGTTTCGGTTTCGGTGGAGTTCCTGGGAGAGGTCCGCGACAACGGAACCGGGGTGATCTTCGATCGTGGCATCACCGAATATCCCTTCATCGGCGCACCCGCTCACCGCATCCGCGCGAGCGATCTCAGGGCGATCTACGACCTCGGCGGCAAGCACGCCATCCGCATCGGCAGCCTGTCCCAGGACGGCATGATCGACGCAACGGTGGCGGTCGATGAGATGCTCAGCCGCCACTTTGCGGTCGTCGGCACCACCGGCGTCGGCAAGTCGACGGCCGTGAGCCTGCTGCTCCGCAAGATCGTGGAAGCGCGCCCGGACCTCAGCGTGCTCATCTTCGATCCCCACAACGAATTCGGTGTGCCGCTGGCCGACCATTGTGTCCGGCTCAATCTGAAGACGCTTTCCCTGCCGTTCTGGCTGTTCCGCCTCGATGAGCTGACCGAAGTGCTCTACCGCGGCCACGCGGCGCCGCCCGAAGAGCTTGAGCTGCTGCGCGACATCATCGTGCATGCGAAGCTCGCCCACCGGGACCCGGGCGGCGTGCTGCGGCGCAAGCTGGACTCCACCGGTATCACCGCTGATACCCCCATGCCCTATCGCATGGCGGACGTGCTCCGCGAGATCAACGACCGCATGGGCGCCCTTGAAGCCAAGTCGGAACGGCCGCACCTCCGCCATCTTCGGCTCCGCCTCGAAGCGGCGATGAACGATCCGCTCTATCGCTTCATGTTCGGCGTTCCGGCAACCGAGGAAACCATTCACGAAACCATCGGCGCCATCTTCCGCATCCCGAACGACGGCCGGCCGATCACCTGCTTCGAGATGGCAGGCATTCCGGGCGAGGTAGTGAATGCTGTCTGTTCGGTGCTGGCCCGCCTGGCCTTCGACCTCGCGAGCTGGAGCGACGGCAAATTCAAGGTTCTGGTGATGTGCGAGGAAGCGCATCGCTACGTGCCCTCCGATCCCCGGCTGGGCTTCGAGCCCACGCGGCTCGCCCTGGCGCGGATCGCCAAGGAAGGCCGCAAGTACGGCTGTCACCTGGGCGTCATCACCCAACGGCCCGGTGACCTGGACCCGACGGTCCTCTCACAGTGCTCGACCATCTTCGCCATGCGGTTGTCCAACGAGAGCGACCAGGCAATCATCCGCTCCGCGATCGGTGACGCTTCGGC
This sequence comes from Chelativorans composti, assembly GCF_039541695.1. Lineage (NCBI taxonomy): Bacteria > Pseudomonadati > Pseudomonadota > Alphaproteobacteria > Hyphomicrobiales > Phyllobacteriaceae > Chelativorans > Chelativorans composti. The sequence continues at coordinate 86,825 of NZ_BAABGS010000075.1, forward strand.
CTCTACCCTCGCCTTCCTTCCCGCGCTCGGACAGCGGGAGGCGATCGCCTTCGGCGAGGGCGTGGCGGCAACCATGCGTCTGCGCTTCGAGGAGGTGCCCCCGTCTCTCCTGCCCGGCAAGCCCGAGAATGGCGACGGCGCCCTGACACGCGCGAATGCGGACATCCGCCAGATCATCGACAGGATGCGCAGCGTCACGCAACCCATGGCGGGTTCGCTGCTGAAGCATTCCTATGACCTCGGTTCCGAGGTTCCGGATGGCGACGCAGGCACGTATCCGGCCGGACCATCCTTGTCCGGCGGCTCCCGCTTCTTCAGCCGCTAGATCCGGGTCTTCAGCGTCGCGGCGCGCCGCTGCAGCATGAGCAGAGCCTCTGACGGAAATGACACGAGAAAGAGGGCATCGCCGCCGTGCGCCCTCTTTCCTTGCAAACACACCGCTACACAGGCACGCGCTGCCAGTCGGGCCCGAGCTGGTGCCGGAACCAGGTCATCTGGCGCTTGGCGTACTGCCGGCTGGCCGCCTTCGCCCGTTCGGCCGCTTCCTCCAGGGAGATTTCCCCGGCGAGACAGGCGGTAAGCTCCGGCACGCCGATCGCCTTGGCGGCCGGAAGCCTGGGATCGAGGTTCAGGCTGTTGAGCGCCTTCACCTCGTCGATGGCCCCGAGCTCGAGCATCCGGTCGAAGCGGTCTGAGATGCGCTGCGCAAGCACCTTCCGGTCTGGCTCCAGCACGATCTTCTCGGCGCCGGCCCCGTCCACCAGCGGCACCGACCTCTCCCGCTGCCAGCTGGAGATGGAACGTCCTGACGCGTCGAGGACTTCCAGCGCGCGCACGATCCGCTGCCCGTCGGATGGCATAAGCCGTGCGGCGGTCTCGGGGTCCCGTTCTGCGAGCAGCCGGTGCAGCGCCTCTGCGCCCTCCTCGGCAAGCCGCGCGCGCCACCCCTCGCGGATTTCGTCAGGAATGTCGGGCATCGGCGAGAGCCCCTCCGTGAGTCCGCGGAAATAGAGCCCCGTGCCACCCACGAAAATGACGGGACGCCCCTCAAGCCGGGGGTCCCGGAGCAGCTTCTCCACGTCCCGAAGCCAGGCGCCCGTGGAATAGGAGACGGACGGATGGATGTGGCCGAACAGATGGTGCGGCGCCCGCACCAGCTCTTCCGCCGAAGGTCTCGCCGTCAACAGCGAGAGCACCGAATAGACCTGCATGGAATCGGCGTTGAAGATCACCGCGCCGCTACGCTCGGCCAGCTCGATCGCACGAGCGGTCTTGCCGCTGGCAGTCGGTCCCGCTATCAGGGTGGCGCCCTTCAGCATGGCAACCCCGCCAGCATATCCGGACATTCCCATGGCTCTCGTCGCAACGCTCATCTCCAATCCAAAGGCCGCAGATCTCAGCCAGGCAACCGCGAATATGGCAGCAGATGCGCTCGGCGCAACCTCTGTCGCGTGGCTGGCGCCTGAAATCGCCTGTGACATTGCGGTTCCCGCCGGCCTTTCCCGCGAGGAGGCGGAGGGTCGCCTGCGCGGGGCCCTTGCGGCCAAGCCCATCGACGTCGCCGTGCTCGAGGCGGAGGGCCGCCGCAAGAAGATGCTGCTCGCCGACATGGACTCGACCATGATCGACCAGGAGTGCATCGACGAGCTGGCTGCCGAGATCGGCATCAAGGACCATGTGGCCGCCATCACCGCGCGTGCCATGAACGGCGAGATCGCCTTCGAGCCGGCGCTTCGCGAGCGCGTGGCACTGCTCAAGGGCCTCGACATCTCCGTCATCGACCGGGTGATCGAGCGGCGCATCACGCTTGCCTCCGGCGGCCGCGAGCTGGTGGCCACCATGCGCGCAAACGGCGCCTACACGGCGCTGGTCTCCGGCGGCTTCACGGTGTTCACCGGCCGCATCGCCGCCATGCTCGGCTTTGACGAGCACCGCTCGAACACGCTGATTGAGGAAAACGGCAAGCTCGCGGGCCTCGTCGCCGAGCCGATCCTTGGCCGCGAGGCCAAGGCCAGTTCGCTGATCGAGATTTCGCAGCGACTCGGCATCGCTCCTGCCCAGGTGATGGCCGTCGGCGACGGTGCCAACGACCTCGACATGCTGCGGCTGGCAGGCGCCGGCGTGGCGCTCCATGCCAAGCCCTCCGTCGCCGCGCAAGCGCAGATCCGCATCGACCATGGCGATCTTACCGCACTGCTCTATCTTCAGGGTTACAGACAGGAGGAATTCGCCAGATGAAGCCGATCGTCACGGAACGTCTGCTGCTGCGCAACTGGGAGGAGCGCGACCGTGACCTCTTCCACCGGATCAACTCCGACGATGTGGTGATGGAGTTCTTTGACTTCCGCCGCACCCGCGAGGAAGCCGACCGCGTATTGGACCGCATGCGCGCCGGCATCGACAACCTCGGCTATGGATGGGCCGCCGTCGAGCTGCGCGAGACCGGCGAGTGCCTCGGCTTCACCGGCATCTCGCCGGTGACGAACACCCCGCCCGTCCCCGACGGCGAGATCGAGATCGGCTGGCGTTTCGCCCCCGAACACTGGGGCAAGGGCTATGCGACGGGAGCCGCCCGCGCCTGGCTGCGCTTTGGCTTCGAGGAACTGGGTCTGCACCACATCATCGCCTTTGCGGTGGAAAGCAACGAGCGATCCATCGCCGTCATGAAGCGTCTCGGCATGCTGCCGGATCCGGCGCGAAATTTCCTGCATCCGCGCGTGGCGGAGACCCATCCGCACCTGCGTCCGCATGTGGTCTACACGATTACGAAGGAGCGCTGGCAGGCCCGCGCGCACGGGTGAAGGCTTTCGGTGAAGCCGCATGCACGCGGTTGGGCGGCCCTGACAAGCAGGCGGACTGCCGAAATCGCCTTGCGCTTCAGAGCTTTTCCGGCAGATCGAGACTGTGGGTAGAGGGAAGGGGTGTATTCGTGTTTCCACCCGTTACCACTACTGCCTTCATCAGGTCCAGCGCGCGGCCGATGACCGAACTCTCGCCGGTGATGGTGGGAAAGGCGACCGTCGACACGAGCCTGACGGTGACGGTTTCGCCACCTTCACCGACGAACTCCACCGTGATCCAGGAACTGTTGGGACTTTCCCGCGAGATGACGGTATCCACGAGATGAAATGATGGCTCATCGGCATCGGGCAACGCGCTCATGGCGAGCCTGCGCCCGTTCGCGAATCGACCTCGGCCTCGGGCCTGTCGAATCCGGATATCTCGTCCTCGTGCCAGCGGCCCCGGTCGTCCTGATACTCGATATGAGCGTCGTCACCGATGAGTTCGTGCGCGTCCGCCGCGTTCTGGGCGGCAATCACCGCCTCGTGCCGGGTGGGAAAACTTTCGGAATAGACATCGCCGACCTTGTAGGCCCAGCCGCCATCGTGCTCGACGACCTCATACACGACCCGCGCTGCCTTCTCCGGGCGTTGGTCGCTAAGCAGGCGGCGCGGATGGCGCTTTCGGTAGTCCCGGCGAAGCAGGGCCAGAAGTCCCCATACGCCAGCGAAAAACAGGGCAAGACGCATTCCGGTCCCTTCCGATTGGATGATGATCCCTCCAACGTCCGGATAGCCGGCATGTTCCGTGAAATCTTCCGGGCCTTCGCCGGGATTGGAACGAAGTGCGTTTCGGTCTAAAGCTCGGACCAGGGTTCCACCGACAAGAATCCTGGGGCCCTGCCCGGCCTTTTGGCTCAAATTCAAGCAACCTGGGGACGCCGCATGAAGATTGCCACCTGGAACATCAATGGCGTGAAGGCGCGCATCGACAGCCTGCTCCACTGGCTGCGGGAAGCTTCCCCTGACATCGTGTGTCTGCAGGAAATCAAGACCGTGGACGACCTCTTCCCGCGCCTGGAGATCGAGGCCCTGGGATACAACGTGGCGACTCACGGCCAGAAGGGGTTCAATGGCGTGGCCATCCTCTCGAAATTCCGCTTCGACGAGGTCAACCGCGGTCTTCCCGGCAACGATGCGGACGAACAGGCCCGTTTCGTCGAGGGCGTCTTCTCGACCAAGCGGGGTGTCATACGCGTCGTGTCCCTGTATCTGCCGAACGGCAATCCGGTCGGCAGCGAAAAGTTTCCCTACAAGCTCGAATGGATGCAGAGGCTCGAGCGCTGGACTCGCGAACGGCTGGAGCTGGAGGAACCGCTGGTTCTCGCCGGCGACTACAACGTCATACCGGAGCCTGAGGACGCGAAGAACCCGGAAGCTTGGCTGGGCGACGCGCTGTTCCAGCCGGAAAGCCGCGCTGCCTTCCGCCGCCTGAAGAATCTCGGCATGACGGACGCCCTGCGTGCGGTAAACGACCGACCCGAGACCTACACTTTCTGGGACTACCAGGCCGGCGCCTGGCAGAAGAACAACGGCATTCGCATCGACCACATCCTGCTTTCCCCCGAAGCAGCCGACCGCCTTCGCACTGTCCGCGTCGACAAGCACACACGCTCGTGGGAAAAGCCTTCAGATCACGTTCCGGTGGTTGTGGAGCTGGATGTGGAGGCAGCCTGAGGTGAGCGGCCCAACAGGTTCCTTGGCCCTTTCAAGCAGGCTTCAGTTCCCCGTTTGTTAGCTCTGAACGGGGTAATGAAGGAAGCCCGCCCCTCTCGGACTTCAGGCACGCGGGTCTGCGCTTCGCTACGCCGAAGATGCCAAGAGTTCACTCTCCCCGCATTGGGGATACAGGGCGGGTTGCTTTCAGAGTTCTGCAGGCCCACCAAAGACGAAGATCGCTGTTACGTTGGGCGAAGGTTGTCTCCCCCAATGTGGGTAGAATGCAAAACCCAACCTCTTGCTGGAGCCAAGTATCTGGCTTTTGCGAGAGGGGGAATTAGAAACAACCCGAAAACAGAAGGCCAGTCTCCTGCCCGGATCTGCGCTGACCGGCAGCCAACATGCCTGCAAAGGATGAAACTCAGAGAAGCTTTCAGGTCGCGGCCGGTCAGCATCCCGGCAGGGCAGGAACGGCCCTACCGCAGGCCGTTCTTGAGATAGTCCTCGGCAAGCGCGATCGCCGTGCGGCGGTCGGCCTCCGCCGAAAGCGCGAAAGCCTGCTCCTGCATGGCCCGGATCCAGCCGACATCCTTCGGCGCGGCATGTTCGAGCGCCGTGGTCATGAGCGCCAGCCCGCGCACCGTCTGACCGCTCTGGAACAGGAGATTGCCGAGCGTGGCCTGCGCGCCCACATGGCCCTTTTCCGCGGCGAGCTGCAGCCACCGGGCCGCCTGCGTGACATTGCGCTGGACGCCCTCGCCCTTCAGGAACATCAGGCCCAGCTCGTATTGCGCGGCCGGATGACGGTAGGTAGCAGCGGCGCGCATGAAATATTCCTGCGCAAGCGTCGGGTTCGCCTCGATGGCCGTGCCGGGGATTCCGTTCTTGAGATAGCGTCCGACCGCCACCAGCGCATCGGCGACGTAGGCCTCGTCCTCGCTGCCCGGCTGCACATCAAGCTGCGCCACGGCCGTGAAGAACCGGAAGGCCTCGTAATCGTTACGGGTAACGCCGTCGCCGTCGGCATACATGCGCGCGAGCTTCCAGCGCGCGCCGACCTGACCGTTCTCGGCGGCATAGCGATAGGCCTCGATGGCCTCTTCCTTCTTGCCGCTCTTGTATGCCGTGAAACCGAACTTGAAGACGGCCCAGGGCGATTTCTCTGGCTGCTGCACCACGATCTTGTCATCGAGCGCTGTCGCCGGGCCGGCGATGGCGACGACGACCAGCCCTCCCAATACTGCCCCCTTCAGACATTTCAACTTGCGCATAACACCGTACTTTCTCGACGCCGCAAGCCGCCCACAAAGGTGCAGAGGATCCCGAACGCTCCCCTCAACCCCAAGCTGCTGGCCTGGCATCTTCCTTGCGGAGAATGCCCGGACATCAAGACCTGAAATCGCTCGAGCCTTCATTTAGAACCCTTGCTGCATGCACAGCTCAGTTAATAAATCGTAACCTGCAGGAGGCGTACCAACAGGATATTGGGTGCGCCTCCTTTATGGCGGGAAATTGACCTTCAGCACCCGCATTGTTCTAGCTTATTACATCGTCACTGACTGTTGCGATTTGGTCACAAATCCCAGTTTTGAATTGTTAGTCTGCACCCTTCGTCCCGCGGGCGGCGGAAATACTGGCCAATGAAAAAGGCCGAAGGCGGGACTGCCTTCAGCCTTGTTTTTGTTACGATAAATGAAGCGTAAATTGGGCGGCGCAGCGGCAGCTGCATGTCCTGGCGCCGCTGGAGCGATTCCGGAACGGTTTCCCGTCCGGAATCGCAAGCGCTGATACCAAGTACAGTTCAGGCTTTGCTGGTGAAAACCTGAACTGGACTAGGCCGCGTCGCGCACCCGGGCGAGTGCCGCCTCGAGGCGGGCCTTCAGGTCGAGGAGCTCGGCATGCCTCTCGCGCTCCTGGGCGACGACCTCTTCCTTCGCGTTGGCCACGAACTTCTCGTTCGACAGCTTCTTCTCGACGCGGTCGATTTCGGCCACCGCCTTGGCGATCTCCTTCTCGAGACGTGCGGTCTCGGCCTTGAGGTCGATCAGCTCGCCGAGCGGCAGGCAGAAGGTCGTGCCGGCGATGACGAGCTGCGCCGAGCCCTTCGGAACGTCGGATGAGAACGCAACCTCGCCGATGCGCGCCAGCCTGCGGATCGCCGGATCGTGGCGTGCAAGACGTTCGCGCGTCAGCTCGTCCGCGCCGACAGCGACGAGCGGCGCCTGGGCCGCCGGCGGCACGTTCATCTCGGAGCGGACCGAGCGGATGCCGTTGACGAGATCGACCAGCCAGTTGAGGTCGGCCGCGGCCTCCTCGTCCTCGAACGAGATGTCCGGCCAGCGGGTGAGCGCCAGCACATCGTCTCGGCCGCCCTCGCCAGCGGTCAGCTGCCACAGTTCTTCGGTCATGAAGGGCATGAACGGGTGCAGCAGCTTGTAGATCTGGTCGAGCACATAAGCCGCGCAGGCGCGCGACTCGGCCTTGGCCGCCTCGTCCTCGCCGTTGAATACGGGCTTCAGGAGCTCCAGGTACCAGTCGCAGAACAGGCTCCATACGAACTTGTAGGCCGCGCCCGCCGCCTCGTTGAACTTGTAGGTGACGATGCCTTCGGTAACCTCCCGCGCCGCGCGGGTAAGCTCCGTCAGGATCCACCGGTTGATCGCCAGACGCGCATTCGCCGGCTCGAACGACGGGTCATGCTTGACGCCGTTCATCTGGGCGAAGCGTGTGGCGTTCCAGAGCTTCGTGCCGAAGTTGCGGTAGCCCGCGACGCGCGCCGGATCGAGCTTCACGTCGCGTCCCTGCGCGGCCATGATGGCCAGCGTGAAGCGCAGCGCGTCCGCGCCGTACTCGTCGATGAGTTCCAGCGGGTCGATGACGTTGCCCTTGGACTTCGACATCTTGGCGCCGTGCTTGTCGCGCACCAGCGCGTGGACGTAGACCGTGTGGAACGGCTCCTTGCCCGTGAAGTGCAGGCCCATCATCATCATCCGGGCAACCCAGAAGAAGATGATGTCGAAGCCCGTGACCAGGACCGAGGTCGGGTAGTAGGTCTCGAGTTCCGGCGTCTTGTCCGGCCAGCCGAGCGTGGAGAACGGCCAGAGGGCGGACGAGAACCAGGTGTCGAGAACGTCCTCGTCGCGGGTGAGAATCTCGCCGGGCTTAAAGTTCTCGAGCTTCTCCTCGACCCAGGCCTTCCACGGCCCCTCGTGCGCGAGGTAATGCTGGATGGCGACCTCGAGAGCCGTTTCCTCGTCCTTCTCGACGAAGACGGTGCCGTCCGGTCCGTACCAGGCCGGGATCTGATGACCCCACCAAAGCTGGCGCGAGATGCACCAGGGCTGGATGTTCTCCATCCACTCGAAATAGGTCTTTTCCCAGTTCTTCGGAACGAACTTGGTGCGCCCCTCTCGGACGGACGCGATGGCGGGCTTTGCCAGCGTTTTGGCGTCGACGTACCATTGGTCGGTCAGGAACGGCTCGATCGGCACGCCGCCGCGGTCGCCGTGCGGAACCATATGCCGGTGCGGCTCGATCTTGGCCAGGCACCCAAGCTCTTCCATGATCTCGACGATGGCCTTGCGCGCCTCGAACCGGTCGAGGCCATGCAGCCGCTTCCAGAGCGCCGTCTGTTCCGGCGTCGGCGTGAGGCCCTCGAGGAAGTCCTCGTTGTCCTCCAGCGTGATCTTCGCCTCGATCGTCATGACGTTGATCGCGCGCAGGCCATGGCGCTTGCCGACCTCGAAGTCGTTGAAGTCGTGCGCGGGCGTGATCTTGACCGCGCCCGTGCCCTTCTCCGGATCGGAGTATTCGTCGCCGACGATCGGGATGCGGCGGCCGACGATCGGCAGGATGACGTTCCTGCCCATCAGGTGCTTGTAGCGCTCATCCTCCGGATGAACGGCGACGCCCGTGTCGCCCAGCATCGTCTCAGGACGCGTGGTGGCAACCGTGATGTAGGTCTCCGGGTTCTCCGGATCGAAGACCTCGCCCTCGATCGGATAGCGGAAATGCCAGAGGTTGCCGTTGACCTCGCGCTGCTCGACCTCGAGGTCCGAGATTGCCGTCAGCAGCTTCGGATCCCAGTTGACGAGGCGCTTGTCCTTGTAGATCAGCCCCTGCTTGTAGAGCGTGACAAACACCTCGATGACGGCCTTCGAGAGGCCCTCGTCCATGGTGAATCGTTCGCGGCTCCAGTCGCACGAAGCGCCCAGCCGCTTGAGCTGGTTGAAGATGGCGCCGCCGGATTCGGCCTTCCACTCCCAGACGCGCTCGATGAATTTCTCGCGGCCGAGGTCCCGGCGATGGATGCCCTTGGCCGCCAGCTGGCGCTCCACGACCATCTGCGTGGCGATGCCCGCATGGTCCATGCCGGGCTGCCAGAGAACGTTCTTGCCGCGCATGCGCTCGAAGCGGACCATGATGTCCTGCAGCGTGTTGTTGAGCGCATGGCCCATGTGCAGCGAGCCGGTTACGTTGGGCGGCGGGATGACGATGGTGAATGCCTCCGCGCCAGGTTCAGCACCAGCGCCAGCGCTGAACGCCCCAGCTTCTTCCCATAGCCTTGTGATTTTTTCTTCGACGCTTTTGGCGTCATAGGTCTTTTCGAGCATAGTGGTATATCCGTGCTGCGCCGGTCTTGTTATCTGCGTGTAAAGCGGATGGGCCCGAGCGTGTCAACCAAACTCGGTACCGCCGGGCGCTTTGAAAAACCCCGGTGCATGGAAGATCCGCGCCTGCCTGAGCGCGTTCCCCAGCGGTCGGGCAGCGGCTCCATGGGGTCTCGCATCTCTCGCGGATCAGTGGTTGGACGGGAGTACGCCCCCCACGAAGGCCAGGCTGCGAAACGAATATGGCGGGAAATCCCGCCACGGAAATCTCTCCTGGAAGCAATCCGGCGGCTGACGCCGGAAGGCGCATCAGCCGCCCCGGGCGATGCGCTCGATTTCCTCGCGGACCAGCCGTTCCACCAGCTGCGGAAGGTTTTCGTCAAGCCAGTCCCGCAGCATGGGACGAAGCATGTCCTCCACGGCGTCGGCCAGGCTCTTGCGGCGCACTGCCTGATAGGCTTCGCTCAGCTCGCTGAACGCCATTGCCACCTTGCGCTCCGACTGTTCCGAGAGGATGGGCGCCGGTCCGGATGCTGCGGATGCGGGCGGTACGGACTCGGATACCTGAACCATGGTCTCCTCACGCACCCTTGTTTCGGCCTCTTCCGCGGCCGCGATATCGGCGGCGCGCGACACGCCGTCGGCACCGTTGAAAGCTGCCCTGTCGCTGCCGGCCTCGGCATCGCCAGTCACCGGCTTCGGCGCCGGACGAAGCGAAACGATGTCGTTGGCGAGCTGGGCGGTCTTCACAGCCTGCGGTAACGGCCTGGAGAACTCGGACGGCCTGGAAGCGGGCTGCGGTTGGCTCTCGGCAACGGCAGGCGCGGGCGTGGCGGGAACGTCAACCTCCGCATCCGCGGCGCGAAGAGGCTCCTGCGTCTGGACAGGCTTCTCATCCTTTCTGGACGTCTCGTTATCCTCGATGATACGCCGGATCGACGCGAGAATTTCTTCCATCGAGGGCTCACGCTGAACACTGCTCGGCTGTGCCATGGTCATTCCGGTGCCTTCATCCACGGTTTACCCGCCTTTTCGCGCGGGTATGCGAATCATTGATAGACTACCGAAGGATTAGGACCGTGAGAATCCTTTAACCATGAAACCGTTCGTTTCACACAGAAAGTAAAAAGCCCGCCTCACTGACGAGTGAAGCGGGCTTAATCTGACTTCGCCGATCAGACGGTTAGCGTCCGTCAGGCGTACGCAGGCCGATCCACTTGTCCTTGACCGCGTCGAGGTGTTCCTTCGGATTGTAGGGCGTCACCGGGAGCCCCAGCCGTTCAGCGGTCAGCTGCCCCGTGGCGGAGGCAATCGCGTAGCTCGCCACGACCACGTTCCGCTGGGCGTTCACAAGATTGATCTGGGCCGTGATGACGTCCGCCTGCGCCTGCAGAACGTCGAGCGTGGTGCGCTGGCCGACGTCGCGCTCCTCGATCACGCCACTCAGCGCAAGCCTCGCGGCAGCGACGGATTCGCGCGTGGCGCGGACATTTTCGATGGCGGCGAAATAGTTGGCCCATGCGGACGCCACGGCGGCGCGCACCTGGTCACGGGTCACATCGACATTGATGCGAGCCTGTCCGAGGGACTCCTTGGACTGGCGTACGCGCGCGTGCTCCGCGCCACCCTGATAGATCGGAATGGTCAGACGCAGTCCAACCGAGGCGGAATGACCATCGGTCGAAGCGCCATACCGGTCGCCGGTCGTGGCGGACAGGCTGGCCGTGGCCGAGAGCGACGGCAGCAGCGCGCCCTCATCGACCTTCACGGCGAAGGAGGCCGCATCCACTTCATGCGCCCGGGCAATCAGAGCCGGATGCTGATCGAACGCGAGCGCGTAAGCGGCCTCGATGCTCTTCGGCAGCAGCTTGGTCAGCGGTTCCGGCATTTTCAGGGAACCGGGCTCCTCGCCGACGATCTGGCGGTAAATGGCTTCCGCGGAACGCGCGTCGGCCCGCGCCGTCGCGTGCTGCGCAAGCGCAAGCTGTAGCGCCGCCTCGGCCTGCGCCACATCGGTGCGGGTACCCTCGCCCACCTCGTAGCGCGACTGTGCCGAACGCAGCTGCTCGCGCAGGAAGTCGATATTCTGGGCCCTGAGATTGGCGATCTGGCGCGCCCGGATAACATCCATGTAGGCGCTGGTCGCGTCTAGCAGCAGGTTGAGCTCGTTGTTACGCAGTGCGGCCTGTGCAGCCCGCACCCGGGCCTCGGCCTGCCTGACGTTGTTGGCGGTCTGAAATCCGTCGAAAATGGGCTGCTGGAGCTCGATACCGAACGAACCGGCCCGAATCTCGCCAACGTCATCCGACGTCAAACTCGCGGTTCCCGTTGCACTGAGTCTGGGACGCAGTCCGGACTTGGCAAGCGGGACGCTCTCATCGACGACCCTGACGCCCGCCCGGTTGTAGTTCATCGTCGAGTTGTTCTGATAAGCCTTGGTGAGCGCCCCCTGCAAAGTCTCAGCACCGACTTGAACGACTGAAAGAGCCAAGGCGACGGCAGAAAGTCCCGCCAAGAATAATTTTCGTGAAGGCACGTTCAACCTCTTCTCATCAGCGCTGGAAACCCACCGCGATTGTTCCCCCTGCATCTCGTGCCCGAAGCCACCCGAAGACAGGCGAATCCAACCCCCTCGAAGCAGTACCACAGAAGAATGTTACAATACATCCCGAACGAAAACCGTTGCAGGAAAGCAACATCCGTTCTGTCAATATAACAAGATCAGGCTCGTCAGAAGACGAATCCGGGTTCTTTCTGGAAGCCCGGAAGTGGATGGATCGCTGCATTGAAATCCGCACGCTCGGACACGACACCCTCAACTTTGATGAAGATGTGCGCGCGCGCAGAATTGCCCGTGCCGATGACGGTGACAAGACGTCCGCCCTCACCCAATTGGTTGAGGAGCGCCTCGGGAACATAGTCGACACTGCCCTGAAGGATGATGACGTCATAGGGGGCGTGCGCCGGATGCCCTGCCTCAAGCGGTCCGGTAACGACCGTGGCGTTGCCGTAACCGAGAGCGGAAAGCGTCGAGGAAGCCTTCTCTGCAAGCGCCGCGTCTGTCTCCAGACCAACGACGAAGCTGGCGACGCGCGAAATGACGGCGGTGGAATAGCCGGTGGCGCAACCCACGTCGAGCACCAGGTCGGTGGAGCGGACTCCGGCCAGCTGCAGGAGCCGGCCCAGAACAGCGGGCTCCATCAGGTAGCGTCCGCGAACCGCGCCCTGGCGCGGGACGATCTCGAGATCCTCGTCCAGATATGCGAGGGGACGCTTCGATTCCGGAACGAATTCTTCGCGGGGAACCTCGCTGAACGCCTGAAGAACGGCAAGGTTCGTGACATCACGGGTCCGAAGCTGCCCTTCCACCATGTTTTCGCGGAGTTGGGAGAAATTGCTGCTCATCACGCTCATTCCAGATGGTCTTGGGTTAAGCGGAATACGACAGCCTCGGCGGCCGGTCAAATGCCGCGACGCGTAATAAAACGGAACCTGGAGGCCTCGCCCGGAATCGAACCGGGGTACAAGGATTTGCAGTCCTCTGCGTAACCACTCCGCCACGAGGCCTCGCGCGTCCGTTCGCGCTGGGCACTCAATAGGTTGGCGAACGTCAGGCGTCAAGCGTCATCTGTGCCGCTTCGCCATGCTTGTTCACATCCCTATCGAGCAAAGGTGCGATCGTGAAGGAAAAGCCCCTTGTCCCGACCGCCTGCCCGAACGCAGCCCGCAGCCGGCGATGATACCGGCAGTTGCGCAAAGGAGGACAGGAAGCGCTAACGGGCTGGAACTCCTGATTCCGATCCGCCAAGGCAACACGTCGCACCCGCCGCGAAGGGCTCCACGCGAATCGCCCCACCACGGGCCAGGTCATCGTCTCCGCGAATCTGCCTGTCTTGCTTCTTGGAATTGTCGGACAGGAAGAGGGCTTCCACCTCCTGGAATCGCATCTGTTCGCCGGTCGCGGTTCCGGACGGAAAACCGGTTTCCACTTTTCCTGGAACCGCTCCTAGTCAGCAATCTCCCGGGGGCGTGAGAGGCCGTCGCCGCGCCGGTCCCTGCGCCGCAGCCACCAGACCTCGAGCCGGCGCCGGCGGCGGCGAACGGACGGAAGGTCATGGGACAGAATCAACAGGCCGACGGGAATCATCCAGAAGCCGAGGACGGGCAGGAATCCGAACATGCCCAGGACCACGAACGTCGCTCCGCTCGTAATCCGGGTCTTGCGCGAGCGCGGCAGGGGAAACTGCTTCCCCGCTACACGGATGTAGCGGCGGCGCAGCGATTCATCGATTCTGTGATCGTTATCCTGATGGTCCATATGTCCTTTATTCCCGTGGCGGTCCGACTTGTCCACATCCCGCGCACCCAGCCGGAGCCTGTGCCGCCTTTCCCTGGGCAGCACGCAAAGCCTTGCAACGCCATGCCTCGCCGCCTCCCCGTCCTTTCTTTCATATGTGGACGGTTATGGCCAAATCGAGCCCGCGTGAAGAAAATTTGGACAAAAGTGAAAAAGCCTCTTTGCAAATCAAAAAGGTCTTTGCTATAGGCAGCGTCGTCTCAAGCGAGCGCACCGTTCCCCGGTAGCTCAGCGGTAGAGCAACCGGCTGTTAACCGGTTGGTCGCTGGTTCGAATCCGGCCCGGGGAGCCACTCTTTCTCTTCCTTGACGAAGATCGGTTTTGTCCAAACGCTGAAGCGTTTTCCTCTTCTTTTCCGCTTCTTGCCGCTATTTCCTGTCTTGTTCGAATAATTACCTGGTTTGGTGATTCTGAGTTCAGCTTCGGCAACTGGCAGCATCGCACGCGATTCTTACGCCAGCGCGAAAACTACGCTCGCATCCTGTGTCTTATAGGAAGCGTCAGCGACCGCCGCGCGCTGATTCTGCCTTGTCGCTTGCGGCAGCCGGTTCTGCCGGCATCTGCCCTGGAATACCACCTCACTGTTCCCCTTCATCCATTTGAATGAGCGCCGGCTCTTGTCGCGACCTTGTGGCGGCTTCGATTCTTCCTACCCTAGAAGCTGACCCGGCGCCCCGGCATTCGCCGACCGCCGCCGCGGCGCCGGATACACTTTTCCGCGACGCGCATTCCATCGCACGGGCGAAAATAGGAGGCTCTGAAAGCAATGGCAAATACTGAGGACAGACTTTTCGAGGAATGGAAAGCGCGGGCCGGACTAACCAGCGACGGAGCCTCCGCCGAGGAACGAATCGCCTCCACTCTCGAATACATCGCCTTCAAGCTGCACCGGCTGGAGCTCGTTCTGGAGGAAATCAGAGACGAGATTGCCGAAGACGAAGATGATGATGATGACGATGAGGATGACGAGGAGGACGACGACGCGGATGACGAGGAGGACGAAGAGGACGACGAAGACCGGCAAATGAACTAGAACGGCGTCGGAACAGGTGGAAACCTTCCCCAGCATCGGGACACAGACGCGTTAAACTAGCTTCGGCGATCCCGCGAAAGGCTGGACTGGTCCAGATGGTGCACGCCCTCTGCCCGCGCCGCACGCACTTCCCTTGGCAGATCTCAGGTTCTCAGCAACCCTACGGCGCGCGCCAGCCTGCAGCGCCCGCGCCACTCATCTGCTTTGCTGCTCGTCCGTCATTGTGCAATGCACAATTGCAATACTGCATTGCAATTTTTGGTCTGGTCGAAGAGCAAGCGAATCCGTAGAAAGCCAATCGTTAGCTGTCTTCCTCCTCCCAGACACGCTAACAAGAATACAGCATCTCCTCCTCCCATGCTGTATTTCAGATCAAGCCCGCCATCCTCCTCCCTGGCGGGCTTTTTCTTTTTCTGAATGCTCCAGCGCCATTTCTGAACCGCTTCGGCGCGGAACCGCTCCGGAGCGCACACGCTTCCGGCTCCGCCCGCACTCCCCCATCCGCCCTGCCCATCCATAGATCGGGAACCAGTGGCTTGTCATATCCGGAAGGTGACGTTCTCCGGATGATGGGCCGCTATCTGCAGGTGAACAGGATCCGCCATCACCGCTGTGGTCGAGGGATACGGGCGGTAACCATTGGCACCTTTCGCACACGAACATGGCGCATAGCCTCCTGATAGCCAATCAATTCCCCTTTCTGCCCTAGCCCGGCGATGCCTCATGACAAGGCTTCGTGATGAGTGGTCGCGGGGCTCCCCCCCTTGGACGATCCTTGCGGGGCAACGGCATTTCCCGTACCCGCCTCCGGGGCCCTCAATTCACGCCGGTGTCTGCGCTCCGCCCGTCCTTCTGGAAAGAAAAATGCGCAGACCAATGACAGACGCGGCAGAAAATTGCTGGATCGCGTTGGATTTACGGAGTTTACAATTCAAGCATTTCAAGAAGAAAACAATTTACCTCGTCGGCAAATGTTTTCGTGAATTGTCCTTCCTGTTCACATGACATGACAGAGGCGAAACAGGACTTTTCGATTTTTTCCGACGCGTCTACACTTCCGGCCGACCATACACGGGAGGATCAGTATGATCGCATTTTCACGACGCACGTTCATCGGAGCCACGGCGGCCCTTTCCCTTTGCCTTTCGGCGACGGGAGCCAGCGCCCAGCAGTTCATCAACGTTCTGACGGGTGGCACGTCGGGCGTCTACTATCCGCTGGGCGTCGCGCTGTCCGAGATCTACGCGAAAGGCATCGAAGGAGCCCGCACCCAGGTGCAGGCCACCAAGGCTTCGGTGGAAAACCTGAACCTGCTGCAACAGGGCAAGGGCGAGATCGGTTTCTCGCTCGGCGACTCGGTTCAGGAAGCCGTGAAGGGCAACAAGGAGGCCGGTTTCCCGCAGCCGCTCGACAAGCTGCGCGGCGTTGCCGCCATTTACCCGAACTACATCCAGGTGGTCGCCACCCAGGATTCCGGCATCAAGACGCTTGAGGACCTTAAAGGCAAGAGCCTGTCGGTCGGCGCTCCGGCCTCGGGCACCGAGCTCAACGCCCGCGCCATCTTTGCCGCGGCCGGCATGAGCTACGACGATCTCGGCAAGATCGAGTACCTGCCCTTCGGCGAGTCCGTGGAGCTGATCAAGAACCGCCAGCTCGATGCGACGCTGCAATCCTCCGGCCTTGGCGTTGCCTCCATCCGTGACCTGGCAACCTCGCTGCCGATCAATGTCGTCGCCATTCCGAAGGACATCGTGGAGAAGATCGGCGCGCCCTATGTCTCCGCCGTGATTCCCGCAGGCACCTACGAGGGGCAGGCCGAGGACGTGGAGACGGCTGCGGTCGGCAACTTCCTGATCACCCATGAGGGCGTGCCGGAAGAGACCGTCTACCAGATGACCAAGCTGCTGTTCGAGAATCTTCCGCAGCTCATTGCTGCCCACTCGGCAGCCCAGGCCATCGATGTGAACAAGGCCGTGGACGGCATGCCGGTGCCGCTGCATCCCGGCGCCGAGCGTTATTACCGCGAAGTGGGCGTCCTGAAATAGCGTCCTCTGCCATGGAGCGCCGACAGATCCCGCTCCATGGCCACTCTTCGATGGTGCAAAATTCAATGGTTCATCCAGGCGGGGCCGACGCCGGTCCGGCGGCCGTGCGGATCACCCGTATCCGGGCTCTCCTGCCGGCGCCGGCAAGCCCCGTCTGCATTTCCATCTCCCGCAATCCTGATCGGATTGCGGTTTGTTCGTGTGGAGAGACAACGTGAGCACAGCTGCCAAGGTGGAAAGTCCGATCATACCTCAGGACAGCGCGGAAGAAGTCATTGATGGCCTGCCGAAAGGATTTGGCGAAGGATTTCTAGGCAGGCTGGCGTTCTGGATAGCCTTCGCCTTTTCGCTGTTTCAGATCTGGGTTGCAGCCTATGGCGCCCTGCCTAGCCAGGTCATCCGCGCCATGCACGTGGGCATTCTGCTGCTTCTGGGCTTCGCCCTGTTCGGCAACCTGGTTGCGAGGACGCCGTTGGGACGGGCCTGGTTCTGGCTCCTTGGCATCCTTGGCTTCTCCACGGGCCTTTACAACTGGATCTTCTACAAGGACCTGATCATCCGCTCCGGGTTCCATACGCCGCTGGATCTC
This sequence comes from Chelativorans composti, assembly GCF_039541695.1. NCBI lineage: Bacteria > Pseudomonadati > Pseudomonadota > Alphaproteobacteria > Hyphomicrobiales > Phyllobacteriaceae > Chelativorans > Chelativorans composti. The sequence goes on from NZ_BAABGS010000075.1 coordinate 103,958, forward strand.
GTCGTGGGCGTGGTGCTGATCCTCCTTGTGTTCGAGGGTGCACGACGCCTGATGGGCTGGCCGCTCACCATCATCGCCGGCCTCTTTCTCGCCTATACCCTATTCGGCAACCATCTGCCGCCGCCCTTCATCCACCGCGGCTACGACTTCGCACAGATCGTCGAGCACTTTGCCTTTGGCACCGAAGGCATTTACGGCACGCCGATCTACGTCTCGGCCAGCTACATCTTCATCTTCGTGGTCTTCGCCGCTTTCCTCGAGCGCGCCGGAATGCTTGCTCTCTTCAACGATTTCGCTCTCGGTCTTGTCGGCGGCTGGCGCGGCGGCCCGGCGCAGGTCTGCGTCATGTCCTCCGCGTTGATGGGCACGATCTCCGGCTCGGGCGTGGCGAATGTCGTGGCGTCCGGCCAGTTCACAATCCCGTTGATGAAGCGCTTCGGCTTCCGCTCGGCCTTCGCAGGCGGCGTCGAGGCCACATCCTCAATGGGCGGACAGCTCATGCCGCCTGTGATGGGCGCCGTGGCCTTCATCATGGCCGAGACACTGAACGTACCCTATGTCGAGATCGTCAAGGCTGCACTCATCCCTGCCATCCTCTTTTTTGCCACCTGCTTCTGGATGGTGCATCTGGAGGCCGGCAAGGCGGGCCTCGGCGGCATGGACAAGGACACGCTGCCGGATCCCTGGAAGGCAGTCCGCCAGCACTGGCCGCTGGTTCTGCCGCTCGGCATGCTCGTCTACCTGCTTTTCGCCGGTTACACGCCCATCTTCGCCGGCACCATCGGCCTGACGATGATCGTCGTGCTGCTGCTCGGCATGCCCCTTGCCGCCCTGATCGGCCCCTATGCTTTCCGCGTCGTCTTCTGGATCGCCCTGGGCCTTGCCGCCGCTGCCTTCCTTGAGTACGGCGTGAACGTCCTCGCCCTGCTGATCGGCGCGCTGGTCCTCGCCTGCGCCCTCGTGAAGGGTGGGCGCGAGACGCTTGTCCTCTGCCGTGACGCAATGGCAGAGGGCGCCAAGAATGCTCTGCCCGTCGGCATCGCCTGCGCCATCGTCGGCATCGTCATCGGCACGCTGACGCTCACCGGCATCGCTTCGACCTTCATCGGCTGGGTGATTTCGATCGGCCAGAACAACCTGCTCCTGTCGCTGATCCTCACGATGATCACGTGCCTCGTGCTAGGCATGGGCATCCCGACCATCCCGAACTACATCATAACCTCGTCGCTCGCCGGTCCCGCGCTGCTGCAGCTTGGCGTGCCGCTGCTGGTGAGCCACATGTTCGTCTTCTACTTCGGCATTCTGGCTGACCTGACGCCGCCGGTAGCGCTTGCCTGCTTCGCGGCGGCCCCTATGGCGAAGACCTCCGGCCTCAAGATTTCCATCCAGGCCACCAAGCTCGCGACCGCGGGCTTCCTGGTGCCCTTCATGGCGGTCTATACTCCGGCGCTCATGCTGCAGGATCCCGGGCCCCTTTCCGCCCATATCGGCGACTGGGGCGAGGTGACCTACCTCTTCCTTAAGGCCTGTTTCGCCATCGGGCTGTGGGGCATGGCCGTGGTGGGCTACCTCTTCGGCCACGCGCAATGGTGGGAGCGCCTGATCAGCTTTGCCGCCGGCATCCTGCTGGTTCTGGCCCTGCCCGCCACGGACGAAGCCGGCTGGCTGCTCGGCATTTTCGTTATCGGGCTGCACTGGTGGCGCACCCGCCGCCAGGCGGCACCCGCTGCCCCCTGAGGCAGCGATGCCGGCCCTCTGCATCCTGGCCGCGGGAAAGATGACGGTTCTCGCGGCCTCCCTGTTCTCCCTATCCTGGACCCATTCCGTCCAGAAGACCGAATGGCGGGAGACATGGGCGGTCACGCCGGATGGCCTCGTCCTCGAGGAAGCCCGCGTCAAAGGCTCCGGCGCGGGCATGGATCCCCCCGAGGATGCTGTGTTCGAGGATGGCTGGTGGGTTTACCGGCCGAACCGCCCGCCCCTTCCCTCGCTGACCCTCGCCGCTTCCGGCGCGACCGGTGGTGGCTGGACCCTATGCGCAGAGGGACAGTGCCTCAGCCTTGGAGAAACGGCAGGCGCCCCCATTACCGTTGCCCCCTGCGATCGCCCTCCGCACGAATAGAGCCGGGCGTATCCGCATTCCGTCTCCGATGGCGGCGGTTCGGTACTACAAGTGCCGGAACCATGCTTCGTGCCTGCCGACACGCCCTCCCTGACGCAAAAGAGGCATGGGCAATCGTGCCCGTGCCTCTCCCACGTCCGCGTGATGGTCTGCCGGCTACTCGAGAATGTAGACGATCTCGCGGGTCTGCGGCTCGACGAGAACGGTCCGCCCGTCGACCACGAAATAGCGGTACTGCACGCCGAGATCGGGCGCATCCAGCGGCTGCAGCTCGATTGCTTCGGGCAACGGCGTGCCGACTTCGAGCGTCAGCTCCGGCGGCATTTCGACCGGCTGGGGCTGATGCGTGACCACATACTCGCGGATGACCGTCTCCTGTTCGGGAGTGATGACCACCGTCTGGGCCATGGCAGTTCCGGCGAATGCCGCAGCGGCGGCCGTGAGAAGGATGCGTCGCATGATGATGCTCCTGTTGGTTGATACCGCCCCAACTTCAGGCTCGGGAGCTTGTTCCCCTGTGGGGAGAGGGACATGGCACCGCCATCGCGCCAGGCGGCACATGAGCGCGATCGCGGGATTAAGGCTGCGCGCGGTTCGTGCTATGAGCCTCGGAAACCGCCACCGCTGGGGAGCATGCAATGACCATCACCATTTACCACAATCCCAAGTGCGGCACCTCCCGCAACGTGCTGGCCATGATCCGCGAAAGCGGCGAGGAACCTGTCGTCATCGAGTACCTGAAGGATCCGCCCTCGCGCGAAAAACTGAAGGAACTGCTGGCGGCGATGGGCATGAGACCGCGCGAGCTGCTGCGCCGGAAGGGCACGCCCTATGACGAGCTTGGCCTGGATGATCCCGAGTGGACCGACGACCAGCTCATCGGCCTGATGGTCGAGCACCCGATCCTCATCGAGCGGCCGATCGTCGTCTCGCCCCGCGGAACGAAGCTCTGCCGCCCCGCCGAGACGGTGCGCTCTCTGGTGGGGTGAGGCTGCTTCGGCGCCCGCGGCGATCGTCTCCGGCACGCATGAAGCGCGAAAGGCTGCCCGCCCGGCAGCCTTTCGTTTTATGATCCGTGAAAGTCTTCTGCGCCTAGCGCACCTGGTCGAGGAGCCGCTTGCATTCGAGCAGGTCGAACAGCGTCTCCTGCAGCAGCGCCCGGTTCTCCTTGGAAAGCGAACCGCCCTCGCCTTGCGTTTCCTCGCGCGAGCCGCCCAGCCCGAAGAAACGCCGGGCCGGCTTGACTCTCGCCTGGCCGACCAGATCCTCGCCCTCGGGCGCCTGCGGTGGTGCATCGGTCTCGGCCCCGGCCTCGGTATCGGCGGCCTTCATCCGGCTGAAGGCCTCCACCTCGGCGATGTCCTCACGCCCGACCGCGATCACGAACTGCACGCCGTTTTCGCGCAGGATCTTCTGTACGCCCTTGATCGTATAGCCCTGCTCGTAGAGCATGTAGCGGATGCCGCGAATGAGATCGACGTCCTGCGGCCGATAGTACCGCCGCCCGCCGCCGCGCTTGAGCGGCTTGATCTGCGAGAAGCGGGTCTCCCAGAACCGCAGCACGTGCTGCGGCAGGTCCAGCTCTTCGGCAACTTCGCTGATGGTGCGGAATGCGTCCGGGCTCTTGTTCATATCCATGCCCTTCTCGCTCAGATACGACTCATTCGTATATAGAGCAATGTTCGCACAGAAATGACAAGTACTTAGGATAAGAAGTTACACCAGCGGCGGAATCGGGTGGTCTCGGTGGCGTTCTTGCTGTCGCGAGTTACAGGGACCGCGCGTCGCATTCTGCGGGAAGGTAATCCGCGAAACTCGTGGATGAGTTGCCGTTCAAAGCTGTAGGGTTTCGTGGGCGCTTCAGGCTTTCACATGTATGCTCTGGCCTTGATCCGGCAACAGACGCGGAACCCCTCACCTGCGCGTCTTGGAGGGCGAGAGTTCCGGAACGCGAAGCCTGTTCCCAGCCCGCCCTTTCAACGGCCAAAAATGGCGTGAACGGTCCTCCGCCCGAAGTTTCGGGAATTCCGAGCCGTACTAGGAAGAAGAGGACGACTTCTTCTTTCGGTTCTGATGGGCGCGCAGGATGTGGTTCTTGAGCACGTTGGATGCCTTGAAGGTCATCACACGGCGCGGAGAAATCGGTACTTCCTCGCCCGTCTTGGGGTTGCGGCCGATGCGCTCGTTCTTCTCGCGCACCTGGAACGTGGCAAAGGACGACAGCTTCACTGTCTCTCCCCGCACAATGGCGTCTGACAGTTCCTGCAGAACCATCTCGACGATCTGCGCCGACTCCGTGCGTGACAGGCCGATCTTGCGGTAGACTGCCTCAGCGAGGTCTGCGCGTGTGACGGTTTTACCCCCCATCAGACGGTCCAATTCTTCCAAACTATTGAAATTACAACGAAGCTCAGGGCGACGTTACCCAAATTGCCGCCCCGAGGTCAAGCGCCCAAAAGCTAAATTTAGCGGCGTTACCAGCGCAGGAGCACGGCACCCCAGGTGAACCCGCCGCCCATGGCCTCTAGCAGGACCAGGTCGCCCTTCTTGATCTTGCCCTCGGCGACCGCGCAAGCCAGTGCCAGCGGCACCGAGGCTGCCGAGGTGTTGCCGTGCTTGTTGACGGTGATGATGACCTTCTCCTCGGCGATGCCGAGCTTCTTGGCGGACGCGTCGATGATGCGCTTGTTGGCCTGGTGCGGCACGAACCAGTCGATGTCCTCGGCCGTGACCCCCGTCTTGGCGAACACGTCCTCGATCACATCGGTGATCATGCCGACGGCATGCTTGAACACCTCGCGGCCCTGCATGCGCAGATGGCCCACGGTGCCCGTGGTGGACGGTCCGCCGTCGACGAAGAGCTTCTCCTTGTGCGAGCCGTCGGAACGCAGCGACGAGGCCAGGATTCCGCGATCCTCGACAGTACCCTTCCCTTCCGTCGCCTCTAGCACGACCGCACCCGCGCCGTCGCCGAACAGCACGCAAGTGGTGCGGTCGCTCCAGTCGAGGATGCGCGAGAAGGTTTCGGCGCCGATCACCAGCGCCCGCTTTGCCATTCCGCCGCGGATATGCAGGTCGGCGCAGGTGATGGCGTAGACAAAGCCGCTGCACACCGCCTGCATGTCGAAGGCGAAGCCGTGCTGCATGCCCAGGCGCTGCTGAATTTCGACTGCCGACGCCGGAAACGTGTTGTTGGGCGTGGCGGTCGCCACCACGATGAGGTCGATGTCGTCGGGAGTGAGGCCCGCATTCTCGAGCGCCGCCCGGGCCGCCGCCTCGCCCAGCGATACGGTGGTTTCATCGTCGCCTGCGATGTGCCGCTGCTCGATGCCCGTCCGCTGCACGATCCACTCGTCGGATGTATCGACGAGCTTTTCAAAATCCTTGTTGGTCATGATGCGGCGCGGCAGAGCCGAACCGACGCCGATAATAGCGGACCTGATCATCAAATTTCACCTATGCATCGGATTCTTCGCGGACTGCCAGCACCTGGGGCCGGCGCGCATGATAGAGATCGAGCGTGGCGCGCGTCTTCTCGAAAACGCCGTTCTTCACCAGCTCATAGCCCAGCTCGACAGCCGCAGCAAACCCTTCTGCATCTGCCCCCCCGTGGCTCTTCACGACGATGCCCTTCAGTCCCATGAAGACACCGCCGTTGGTCTTGTTTACGTTCATCTTCTCGCGCAGGCGGTCGAAGGCCCCCTTGGCCAGCAGATAGCCGAGTTGCGACAGAAGCGAGCTGTTCATCGCCTCGCGCAGGTACGCGGCGATCTGCCGGGCGGTACCCTCGGCGGTCTTGAGCGCGATGTTGCCGGCGAAGCCTTCGGTGACGACCACGTCGACCGTGCCCTTGCCGATGTCGTTGCCTTCGACGAAGCCCACGTAATTCATGCTTTCGAGATTGGCCTCGCGCAGCATGCGTCCGGCTTCCTTGACCTCCTCCTGGCCCTTGATCTCCTCGACGCCCACATTGAGCAGGCCGACCGTCGGCCTCTCGATGTCGAACAGGGCGTGCGCCAGCGCCGCGCCCATGATGGCGAAGTCGACCAGGAGCTGCGCGTCGGCGCCGATCGTCGCGCCCACGTCGAGCACGATGCTCTCGCCGCGCAACGTCGGCCAGATCGCGGCGATGGCCGGCCGCTCAATGTCGGCCATGGTGCGCAGGCAGAACTTGGACATGGCCATGAGGGCGCCGGTGTTGCCCGCCGAGATGCAGGCGTCGGCATCGCCGTTCTTCACCGCTTCGATGGCCTTCCACATGGACGATTTCCACCGCCCGTGGCGGAGCGCCTGGCTCGGCTTCGCATCCATTTCCACCGCCACGTCGCAATGGACAAAGGTGCTGATCTCCTGCAGCTTCGGCATCCTCTCGAGGACGGGAAGAACGACTTGCTGCTGGCCAAAGATTACAAATCTTATGTCGGGCCTGCGGGTCGCAACCTGGAGGAGTCCAGCGAGCGTGACCTCGGGTCCGTGGTCGCCACCCATTGCGTCAATAGAAATGCGTATCACGCGAAACTTGCCTCTATTATTCTCCTGGCCGCCTTAAAAACGCTGCGAAAATAGCTTTTTTGTGGGACGGCACAACACCGTGTCATAAAAAGTGTACTCGGTTAATTGCCCCCGCCGAGCTTTTTCAGCTGTTCATAAAGCGGTCCCCGCTTTTCCTCAACCTCACCGCCAAGCGCTTCCTCGAGGGTAATGCCCTCCTTCCGTGGATAAGGATCAATGCCGAGCGTGAAAAACTCCTCGGCCAGCGCGCCGAGGTCGATCGAGTCGTCGCTGTAGGTTTCCGGCAGGTCCTCCGCCTCGGGATTCAGGATGATCTCCGTCTCGTCGAGGTGCCTGGCAAGCTTCGACGTCTCCGGCACGAAAATGGCGGTGATTTCCTCGTCGATGTGCGAGAGGATCGGGTCGAGCGTAACCACGCACTGCTGTGTGATGCGGGCGCGCACCCGTCCCTTCACCATCACGCCATCCGCCTTCCACTTCTTGACGGAAAGCTCGGCCGTGAATGCCTCCACCGACAGGAGGTCGTGAATGCGGGCCAGCTCGGCCCGCTGCGCCTCGTCGGCTTCCAGCGTGACATCCGCCCCATTCTTCGGCAGGCGGTTGACCTGGAACATGAATGAGACGGGGCTTTGAGCGTCGGCTGTCATCGGTCTACTCCTGCTCGAAAGAGATAAGGCGCAATGTTCCCGCGGCCAGTTCCTCATCGGAAACGGACTGAAGGGCGGCCGCTGCCCGCATGACATAGGCAGCGAGCGGCGCAGCCCCTTCCCACTTCTCCTGGTCCGGATGGATATTGCGTTTGAGCGCCTCGGCGAGAGCCGCCTCGTCCCCAGCATCCACAGCTTCCGTGTAGGAGGCGAGCCGCCCATAGAACATGCGCGCGAACTTCTTCATGCGCCTGGGCACGCCCATGTCGCCGATGCCGATTTCTCGCAATGAATGGTCGAGATCCTGGAAGAACTGATCAGTGAGCTCCTGCGCGATGTCCTGGAGAGCCCCTTGCCTGTCGCGCACGCGGTGCAGGAACAGGAAGAAATGCACCGACAGCATCTCGAATCGGCCAAGCGGCGTGTCGGGCACGCCGAGCTGGGCGTAGAACGCCGGCTGCCGGGCACCCGCCACGATCCGCTCGTAGAGCGCATCGACGATGGCCTGGCGTTTCTTCCGCCCCTGACCGAACAACCATCGGAACATTGAGAAACGGGCTCCTTGTGAATGCAGTTATCTTGGCAAATCGAAAGCATTCTGTTGCATCAGCGCGGTAGCTGGTTTACCCGTTTTGACGGCACGCGCAAGGCTCGTGGGCACGCGAAGCTGATGAATGAAGAGGAGATGTCGTTGCAAGTGCGAAATTTCGAGACCAGCCATGCCGGGCGGCTTGTGATTGCCGCATTTCTTGCGGGAGCCGGACTGGTTCTTGCTGGCTGCAACACCGTTTCCACCCTTACGCCCGGCGAAACGCTGACCCAGGGTTACGTCATCGACGAGAAGGCGCTGGAACTCGTTCCGGTCGGATCGAGCCGCGAGCAGGTTCTGCTGGCACTTGGAACGCCCTCGACGACAGCCACGTTCGACAATGAGGTCTTCTACTACATTTCCCAGACCCGCCGTCGTTCAGCAGCTTTCATGAAGCCGAAGCTCGTGGACCAGAGGGTCTTGGCCGTCTACTTCGGCCCCGACGGCCGCGTGAAGCAGATCGCCCACTACGGCCTGCAGGATGGCAAGGTTTTCGACTTCATCTCGCGCACGACGCCGACCGGCGGACGCGACCAGAACTTCATCGCCCAGATGATCACCGGCGTGGCCAGCGGCCAGATGCCGATGAACCCGCTGGGGGCGGGCGGCATGTAAAGCCATTCCTGCCAGACAGAATGCAGGAGGCCTGCGAAGCGTCTTCGCAGGCCTCATTCTTTTGTGGTCTTCAGCTCCTCCTTCAGATGCTTCGGCAGCCTCCGATTGAGGAGCAGCAAGCCCCCATCAGTGCGCCAGGACCGCAAGAAGCAGCAGCGCCATGATGTTGGTGATCTTGATCATCGGGTTGACCGCCGGACCGGCCGTATCCTTGTAGGGATCGCCGACCGTGTCGCCCGTCACCGATGCCTTGTGCGCGTCGGAGGCCTTCTCGTGCCGCACCCCGTCCTTGTCGACGAAGCCGTCCTCGAAGCTCTTCTTGGCGTTGTCCCAGGCGCCGCCGCCCGAGGTCATGGAGATCGCCACGAACAGGCCGTTGACGATCACGCCGAGCAGCGAGGCGCCGAGCGCTGCGAAGGCCGAGGCCTTGGAGCCGGAGATGAGCAGAACGCCGAAATAGACCATGAGCGGCGCCAGCACCGGCAGCAGCGACGGGATGATCATCTCGCGGATTGCAGCCCTGGTGAGCATGTCCACCGCGCGGGCGTAGTCCGGCCGCTCCTTGCCGGTCATGATGCCCGGCTTCTCGCGGAACTGCCGCCGCACCTCCTGCACCACCGCACCGCCCGCACGGCCCACCGCCGTCATTGCGATGCCGCCGAACAGATAGGGGATCAGGCCGCCGAAAATGAGGCCGGCCACCACGTACGGATTGGAGAGGTCGAACGAGACCTCGCCCAGCCCTGCGAAATACGGGAACTCGCCGCTGTTGGCGGAGAAGTACTGCAGATCGTAGTTGTAGGCCGCGAAAAGCACCAGCGCGCCGAGACCGGCAGAGCCGATGGCGTAGCCCTTGGTGACAGCCTTGGTTGTGTTGCCGACCGCGTCGAGCGCGTCGGTCGAATGCCGGACCTCCTTCGGCAGGCCGGACATTTCGGCGATGCCGCCCGCGTTGTCCGTCACCGGACCGAAGGCATCGAGCGCCACGATCATGCCGGCGAGACCGAGCATGGTCGTCACCGCGATCGCCGTGCCGAACAGACCCGCGAGCTGGTAGGTGAAGATGATGCCAGCCACGATCACGATGGCCGGCAGCGCCGTGGACTCGAGCGACACCGCGAGGCCCTGGATCACGTTGGTTCCGTGGCCCGTTACCGACGCCTGCGCGATCGAGTTCACCGGCCGCTTGCCCGTTCCCGTGTAGTACTCGGTGATCATCACGATGAGGCCGGTGACGATCAGGCCGAGCAGGCCGCAGATGAACAGGTTGAGGCCGGTGATCGGAATACCGTCCACCACGCCGATCTCGCCCCAGCCGATGGTGAGCGATGTCGCAGCGCCCACGCCGAGGATGGAGAGAAGCCCGGTCACGATCAGTCCCTTGTAGAGAGCGCCCATGATCGAGCCGTTGGGACCAAGCTTCACGAAGAATGTGCCAGCGATCGAGGTGATGATGCAGGCGCCGCAGATGGCCAGCGGATAGAGCATGGCGCTGCCGAGAACCTCGCTGCCCCCGAAGAAGATGGCGGCCAGCACCATCGTCGCCACGGTCGTCACGGCATAGGTCTCGAAAAGGTCCGCGGCCATTCCGGCGCAGTCGCCGACATTGTCGCCCACATTGTCGGCGATGGTGGCAGGGTTGCGCGGATCATCCTCCGGAATGCCCGCCTCGACCTTGCCCACAAGGTCGCCGCCGACGTCAGCGCCCTTGGTGAAGATGCCGCCGCCAAGACGTGCGAAGATGGAAATGAGCGAGGCGCCGAAACCGAGCGCCACAAGCGCGTCGACGACGGAGCGGCTCGACGGGTCTAGCCCCATTGGACCGATGAGGATCCAGTAGTAGACGGAAACGCCGAGCAACGCGAGGCCGGCCACCAGCAGGCCGGTGATCGCACCTGCCTTGAAGGCGAGATCGAGGCCAGCCGCGAGACTGTTGGAGGCAGCCTGCGCCGTCCGCACATTCGCGCGGACCGAAACGTGCATGCCAATGAAACCGGCCGCGCCTGAAAGCACCGCGCCGATCAGGAATCCGAAGGCGGCTTCGGCATTAAGCAGCAACCAGGTCAGGATGAAAACGACTGCCCCCACCCCTGCAATGGTCGTGTACTGACGGGTAAGATATGCCTGCGCCCCCTCCCGAATGGCCGCAGCAATCTCCTGCATGCGTGCATTGCCCTGATCCGCCGCGAGGACGGATTGCGTAGCCCAAATGGCGTACAGGACGGAAAGCAAGCCGCAGGCAATGACTACATAAAGCATCGTCATGCCAATTTCCCTCTGATGTGGCCCAATGAACTCCTCCCGAGCCATGAGAAAAGCTGTAATTTTACGATAACAGCCCCACAGCAAATTTATGCGAGAGCCTTCCGGCAAGGTCAAGCCAATGAGGAAAAAAGAAAATTTCCGCTGCATCGCGGATAATGGACGCGCTTCATTCACGTATTCATTGCAGGTTTGAAATAAACATCACGGAAAATGCGCCCTTGTGGGGCGTGTCCAAAGATTAACCCTTGTCAAGTTCTTATCCAGGGCGCGAAGGAACGGCTGAGGCGGAAACCGCAGGCGGTCAGGCGCCGCGACGGGCCGGCTGCGCCCGCGTCCTGTTGAGCGCCAGGACGAGCAGGCTGAAGCCTGCGATCGGGAAGACGATCCAGTTCAGGGTCTCCCAGCCGAACGTGTTATAGACCGTTCCGGACAGCAGCGACCCGATCGACACGACCAGGAACAGCACGAAGTCGTGGACGCCCTCGACCTTGTTTTTCTCCGAGGGGCGATAGCAGTCGGCGAGCATCGCGGTCGCGCCGATGAAACCGAAGTTCCAGCCGACGCCGAGCAGGACGAGCGACAGCCAGAACTGCCACAGCTCGATACCGGAGAGCGCCACGGCCCCTGCCCCCATGATGAGGAAGAGACCGACTGCCACCATCAGGTCCTTGCCGAAACGCGTGATCAGGTGGCCGGTGAAGAAGCTCGGGCCATACATGGCCACCATGTGCCAGGAGATGCCGAGCGCGGCCTCGTCGGGGGAGAAGCCGCAGCCGATCATGGCGAGCGGCGCGCCGACCATGACGAAGTTCATGAGCGAGAAGGAGCTGACCCCGCAGACGACAGCGGTAACGAGCCGCCGCTGCCTCAGGATTTCGCCGAGCGGCCGCGCTGGCGCCGCGCCGCCCTGCCCTTCGGCAATCTTCAGTTCGGCAGGCTTGAGAAACGAGAGAATTGCCGCGCCAACGGCGGCAAGGCCGATGATGGACGCGAAGGAACCGGCGAACAGCACGGGCTCGAACAGGTCACGTGTATAGATGACGACCTGCGGTCCGAGCACGGCGGCAACGATGCCCCCGAGCATTACCCAGGAAATCGCCTTTGGCCGGAAGTCGGACGGTGCGCCGTCCGCGGCCGCGAAGCGGTACTGCTGAAGAAAGGAACTGCCGCATCCGATGATGAGCAGCCCGAGCGCGAACACCCAGAACAGGTTCTGGAACAGGGCGAGCGTGGCGACCAGCCCGCCGAGCGCCGTGACGCCCGCGCCCGCGATGAAGCCGGCGCGCCGCCCCGCCCGACGCATCAGCATTGCGGCGGGAATGGCGAAGAAGGCTGTTCCGAGGGTGAAGGCCGTGATTGGCGCAGTGGCCAGAGACTTGTCCGCGCCGAGCAGATATGCGCCGGCCAGTCCACCCATCGACATGACGATAGGCTGGCCAGCTCCTACCACCGCCTGGGCTCCAAACAGGACCCCCGCGTTATGCCTGGCGACGCGGTAGGAGTCGGCAACCGTCAAGAAGCAGTGCTCCGTTTGCGGGGCGCGCGGTGCTCGCGCGCGATGCGGTCCAGCACGGCGTTGACCAGCCTGGGCTCCTCGTCATCGCTCTCTGTATAGAACGCCCGGGCGATGTCGAGGTACTCCGTGATGATGACGGGAACCGGAACGTCGAGCTTCTTGAGGAGCTCGAACGTGCCCGCGCGCAGGATGGCGCGCAGCGTCGAGTCCAGGCGTGAGAGCGGCCAGTCCTCGGTCAGCGACTTGCGGATGATCGGGTCGATCAGCTTCTGGTTCTCGACCACGCCGGCGAGGATCGCGCGGAACCACTGCGGGTCCGCCTCGCGGTACTGGACCCCGTCGATCTCCTGCCCCAGACGGAAGGCCTCGTATTCGGCCGTGGTCTCCAGCAGGCCGGAGCCGCCAATGTCCATCTGGTAGAGCGCCTGCACCGCGGCAAGCCGCGCGGTGCCACGCTTGTTGGCCGGACGTGGATGTTCTTCGTTGTCCTTGGGAGCCGACGTCACATCACGCTCCGAAACGTTTCTTGAGGGCGATCATTGTAAGCGCGGCCTTGGCTGCCGCATAGCCCTTGCCGCCTTCCTTGCCGTCTTCGGTGCGGGCGATGCGCGCCAGCGCCTGCGCTTCGTTCTCGACCGTCAGGATGCCGTTGCCGATGGCAAGGCCGAGCATGGTCGAGAGGTCCATGATGCCGCGCGCGGACTCGTTGGCGACCACGTCGAAGTGATAGGTCTCGCCACGGATGACGCAGCCGAGGGCGACGTAACCGTCATAAACCACGCCGCCGTTCTCACCCGCTTCCGCGGCGAAGGCGATGGCAGCCGGGATCTCCAGCGCGCCCGGGACGGTGACGATATCGTAGCTCGCTCCCGCCTCGTCGAGCGCAGCCTTCGCACCCGCGAGCAGGCCGTCGGCCAGATGATCGTAAAAACGCGCTTCCACGATAAGAAGCTTCGGGGGATTGGTATCAGCCATTCGTAACTCCAGGATCGCGGCTGACTTAGGCCGAAGGCCAATTCTTATCAAGTCGTTCTTTTCGATTTCGGCAATGCTGTACACGCAACCCTGAGCAAAGCGCGCCGCGCGCTTTGCCGCAGCGAAGGCTATGCGAACACTACCCGGCAAGTATCGAGCCGGACCAGGGTCCGGCGCACGCCGCAATCAGGCGGAAGCCGCACCCGCCACGCTCTGAGCCTCGGCCAGCCGGGCAGCGTAACGGGCCATCGTATCCACCTCGAGGTTCACGGCATCTCCCACCTTCCGCTCGCCCCAGGTCGTTACCGCCAGCGTGTGCTGAATGATGAGCACATCGAACCGGTTGCCGTCGACCCGGTTGACCGTAAGCGATGTACCGTCGAGGGCAACGGACCCCTTGGGCGCGATGAACTTCGCGAACTCGTCCGGAGCTTCCAGGACGAAGCGCACCGCCTCACCCTCCTCCCGGCGCTCGCGGATAACGGCCTGTCCGTCCACGTGGCCTGAAACGATATGGCCGCCGAGTTCGTCGCCAACCTTCAACGCCCGTTCCAGGTTGATCCGCGTGCCCGGCTTCCAGGCGGAAGCAGTCGTGAGCCGCAATGCCTCTTCCCAGGCTTCCACCTCGAACCAGCGCTCGTTGGAGCCCGGGTCCGGCAGCGCGACCACCGTCAGGCAGACGCCGGCGCAGGCGATGGACGCACCGATGGCGATCGTGGCGGGATCGTAGTTCGTCGCGATCCGCAGCCTGATGCCCTTGTCGAGCGGCTGGATGGACTCGATGCGTCCAATGTCCGTCACAATGCCGGTGAACATCAGTCTTCCCTCACATACTCGAAATAGTCGTCCTCGCCGTAGCGCTCGCGGCGGATGAGCCGGAAGCCCTGCGGAATGCTCTCGGGCGTCACCGGCGCGACCACGGCCTCCTCGCCCTCCCCGAGGCGTATGGGGGCGACGAACAGACAGATCCGGTCCACCAGTCCGTCATTAAGGAACGCGCTCGCCGTGTAGGCACCGCCTTCCACCAGAAGCTTCGTGAAGCCCTTGGCGGCGAGGTCTTCGACCAGCTCCGGCAGAGCCACGTCGTTGTCCACGCTGTCGATCGCGATGAACTGGACGCCGGCTTCCGCATAGGCCTCCCGCCGCGCCACCGGACAATCGCTGGCGATGGTGAGGTAAAGCGGCACGCGACGCGCCGACGACACCAGCGTCGAATTGAGCGGCAACCTCAGGTGCCGGTCGAGCACGATGCGCGCGGGCGACCGGTGCTCCAGACCCGGCAGTCGGCAGGTGAGCGCCGGGTCGTCGTTCAGCGCCGTACGGATGCCGATCAGGATCGCGTCCGCCTCGGCGCGCATCATGTGCACCTGGCGGGACGCGATCTCGCCTGTGATCTGCACCTGGCCCCGGCCCTGGCGCCCGATCTTCCCATCGGCGGAAAGCGCCAGTTTCAGAGTCACTTCCGTGCGTTTCTTCTCGGACCGGATGAGATAGCCGCTGAGTACTTGACGAGCTTCTTCAGCAAGCACGCCGGACACGACCTCGATGCCAGCCTCGCGCAGCATCGCATAGCCGCGGCCAGCGACGCGGGGGTCGGGGTCGTCCGCCGCACCCACCACCCGGGCAATGCCGGCGCGGATCAGCGCCTCGGCACAGGGCGGCGTCTTTCCGTGATGCGCGCAGGGCTCGAGCGTCACATAGGCCGTGGCGCCCCGCGCCTTCTCGCCAGCCTCTTCCAGCGCCTGCGTTTCCGCGTGGGGCCGGCCGCCGAGTGCTGTCACGCCGCGCCCGACGATCACCGGCTGGCCGCCTTGCTCGGCAACGATGAGGGTTGCGACCGAAGGATTGGTTCCTGTCAGTCCGAGATGACGCCGGGAATAGCGGATTGCGGCGGCCATGAACCGGCAATCGCGCTGTTCCCGGCTTTCCGCTAGCGATGCTGTCATGTCCCCCCTGGGCATCAGCTATTCAACCTCCGGTTCGCCTTTGAGTTCGCCGAGCACTTCCTGGAAGTCGCGGGCTTCGCGGAAGTTGCGATAGACCGACGCGTAACGGACATACGCCACGTCATCGAGCGACTTCAGCGCCTCCATCACGAGAAGACCGATCTGCTCGGAAGGAATTTCGCTTTCGCCCGAGCTTTCGAGCTGCCGCACGATGCCGTTGACGGCGCGTTCCACGCGGTCGGGATCCACGTCACGCTTGCGCAGCGCAATGTCGAAGGAGCGCATGAGCTTGTCCCGGTCGAACGGCACCTTCCGGCCCGACTTCTTGATGACCGTCAGCTCGCGCAGCTGCACGCGCTCGAAAGTGGTGAAGCGGCCGCCGCAGACCGGGCAGGAGCGCCTGCGCCGGATGGCACTGCCATCGTCGGCAGGACGGGAATCCTTCACCTGTGTGTCTTCAGACTGGCAATAGGGGCAGCGCATCCGGTCCGGTTCCTCGCATGACCAATCGCCCTGAAGGCGATCTCTCCCTGTGGTCAGAAAAGGTTCCGGTCCCCCGCCAATGCAGGGGACCGGCAGAGCGTGTTATCAGAGATACTGATAGATCGGGAAGCGCTCGGTGAGCGCGATGACCTTCTGCTTGACCGCTTCCTCGACGGCATGGTTGCCCTCGTCGGAGTTGGCGGCCTTCAGGCCATCCAGCACCTCGGCGATGAAGCCGCCGATCTCGCGGAACTCGGCCTCGCCAAAGCCGCGGGTCGTCCCCGCAGGCGTGCCGAGGCGGATGCCGGACGTGATGAAAGGCTTCTCCGGATCGTAGGGAATGCCGTTCTTGTTGCAGGTGATGTTGGCGCGGCCAAGGGCAGCCTCGGCGCGCTTGCCGGTCGCGTTCTTGGGACGCAGATCCACCAGCATCAGGTGGTTGTCCGTGCCGCCGGACACGATGTCGAGGCCGGCCGCCTTCAGGCTCTCGGCGAGCGCCCGGGCATTGGCCACCACCTGCTTGGCATACTCCTTGAAGGTCGGCTGCAGCGCCTCGCCCAACGCCACGGCCTTGGCGGCGATGACGTGCATCAGCGGTCCACCCTGCAGGCCCGGGAAAACCGCCGAGTTGATCTTCTTGGCCATCTCCTCGTCATTGCAGAGGATCATGCCGCCGCGCGGACCGCGGAGCGATTTGTGGGTCGTGGTCGTGACCACATGCGCATACGGAATCGGCGACGGATGCACGCCGCCCGCAACGAGGCCCGCGATATGAGCCATGTCGACCATCAGATAGGCGCCGACGGAATCGGCGATCTCGCGGAAGCGCTTCCAGTCCCAGATGCGCGAATAGGCGGTGCCGCCCGCGAGGATCAGCTTCGGCTTGTGCTCGTGAGCCTTGCGCTCCACCTCGTCCATGTCGATCAGGTGGTCATCACGGCGCACGCCGTAGGAGACGACGTTGAACCACTTGCCGGACATGTTGACCGGGGAGCCGTGGGTCAGGTGACCGCCGGAGTTGAGGTCGAGACCCATGAAGGTGTCGCCCGGCTGCAGCAATGCGAGGAACACGGCCTGGTTCATCTGCGAGCCGGAATTGGGCTGCACATTGGCGAAGTTGCAGCCGAACAGCTGCTTGGCCCGCTCGATGGCGAGCTCCTCCACCACGTCGACATACTGGCAGCCACCGTAATAACGCTTGCCCGGATAACCTTCGGCATACTTGTTGGTCAGGACCGAACCCTGGGCTTCCATCACCGCGCGGGAGACGATGTTCTCGGAGGCGATCAGTTCGATCTCGTGCCGCTGGCGGCCGAGCTCGTTGCGGATCGCTTCGAAGACGGCCTTGTCGGCCTCCTCCAGCGGACGGGTGAAAAAGGCCTCGGTGACTTTCGGATCGGCTGAGGCAGTGGCCATAGCGCTATCTTCCTTTGACTTGCACTCATGATAGGGCGGCAGAATGTGGGCGGCTTAGCACTTTTCACCCCCCTCCACCAAGGACTATCCGCCGCATTTCGTATCGGGGCAGTGAATTTTTCTTTGCCCGCCGGCCAAAACAGCAAGGCCGCCCCTTGGGACGGCCTTGCAAAGCGGAACGGGTCGTGCCGGTCAGAGCGTGCTGGACATCTGCAGTTCGCGGGCGCCGTCGAAGCCGTAGATGTCGTCACGGAAGTGGACGACGCCATCGCCCGTGGCCCAGCTCGAGATGTAGACGAAATGCACCGGCACCGGATCGGCGACCGGGATATGCTTGTCGACCTCCGTCTGGATGGTGCGCTCGATGGTCCGGCGATCCCAGCCCGGCGTGTCGCGCAGGATCCAGGTGACGAGGTCGCGCACGTTCTGGACGCGCACGCAGCCCGAAGAATGGAACCGCTCCTGATCGCGGAAGATGTGCTGCTCGGGCGTGTCGTGCATGTAGACCGCGTGCGGGTTCGGGAAGTTGATCTTCACCGAGGCCATCGCGTTGATCTTGCCCGGATCCTGGCGGAAGCGGTACTTGGCCGCCTCGTCCGTGGACCAGTCGATCGTCATCGGATCGACCTCGCGGCCGTCCGGGGCGATCAGGCGGATGTTGTTGTCCCGCAGGTAGTTGGGGTTCTTCCGCATGACCGGGATGATGTCCTTCTTGACGATCGAAACCGGCGCATTCCAGTACGGGTTAAGGATGATCTCATTGATCTTCGAGGACAGGATCGGCGTCTGACGGTCGACCTTGCCGACCACGGCCGTATGGTTGAGCGCGACGCGGCCGCCCTCCACCGCCTGGATCTGCGCGGCGGGAATGTTGACCATCACGAACCTGTGGCCGAGGTCACGCGCCGTCCAGTCCATGAGGCGTTGCAGGTTGGTCTGCAGCTGCCCGAGGCGGACCTCCGCGCTGACATTCATGGCCGAATAGGTGTAGCGGCCCGTGACGCCATCGGCCGGCAGGCCGTGACGGGCCTGGAACCGCCGCAGCGCCGCCTCGACATAGGTGTCGAAAGCCGGCGACATGCCCGCCTGCGGGGAAAGGTCGCCGGAGATCATCAGACGGCGGCGCAGGATTTCCACGTCCGGATGGACGACGCCGATCTGCAGCTTGTTTTCGGGGGGCACCATCGGCCATCCGCCATTCGCGACGATCTGGGAGTATTGCGCGATGGCGTTCTGCACGTACCCGATGTTGATCGGATTGAGGATTGCCTGATTGCTAGACACGCGCTGCGCGGAGGAGACCCCCGCGTCGAACTGGTCGTTCCAGACACCGCGACGCGGTGCTCGCAGAATGGAGTCAATGACATTCTGCGCATAAGCCGAACCGGCGACCGCGGAAGCAACCGCCGCACCGGCACCGGCAAGGAAATGACGGCGACTGGATTTCATCTGTTCACCCGACCTGTTAACTCACGCACGATCCATGCAGCATTAATGGTCGGAACACCGTTAACATTCTGAGAATATGAACGTGCCCCGGTCCCATGTTTTTGAAATGGGTTCATCTCCTTCTGATTGAAATATGGTATTAGCGTGACTGATCCACTCACGCTTATTTGAAACCGGCCCGCAAGGGGTAGCTGTTGCATTTCCGCAACATGGAAATACGGGGCCGTACCGTCATATGCGGTGCTCCATGCTGTCGTTCCAGACCTTCTCGAGGCGCTGCAACGCCTGATTCATCCGGCCGAACTCCTCCGCGTTGATCTCCCCGGCCTTCTCCATCGCGCGAATGTGGCGGTCATAGAGCCGGGCGACGATAGCCGCGACTTCCTTGCCCTTTGGCGTGAGGCTGATACGGACGGTTCGCCGGTCCGCGTCGGACCTCTGGTGATGGATGTAGCCCAGCTCAATCAGCTTCTTGAGGTTATAGGTGACATTCGACCCCTGATAGTAGCCGCGCGAACGCAGCTCCCCGGCCGAGAGTTCGGAATCGCCGATGTTGAACAGCAGGATGGCCTGGATGGCGTTGATGTCGTCCCTGCGCTGCCGCTCGAACTCGTCCTTGACGACCTCCTGCAGCCTGCGGTGCAGCCGTTCGACCAGGTTGAGGGTCTGCAGATAGAGCGTCCGCAGCCGTGCGCCACCCTGACGGGGCGAGGACGGACTCCGGGAGCCAATTCCGGGATTGATCATGACAGTGCCTTTCGTGTGACGCCTGGTGAGCTTGTTGTTTTTCTTCACCTTGGCGGCACTTGTAGGCCCCGCGTCTAAAATTGTGCTTAAATGGCACACTTAACAGAGCTTTACGCCCGCGGGTTCGGGCGCCACGGCTGAACGCCCGGAAACTCACTCCTGTTCCTGCTTCTTTTCCTCGCGGTGGACGGCGATGCGAAGCGCCACGTAGCACGCCGCCGTAAGCAGATGTCCGGCAACGACCCAGGGACGGAAACCGAAGAGATCGGACATGAACGTAAACATGACCGTCTCCGACGCGGCGCACACGAACCAGATGACTGGGCCCCAGGAGGCCAGCGTCCAAAGTCCGACAGACGCGAAGGGGAACAGGACGGCGAGCGAACCTGCGGCGATGCGCCAGTAGGCCGGCAGCAGGTCGAACCTCCATTCCTCGGACGGATAAAGACCGATGAGCCGCGTCCAGTACAGCACGCCCTGCACAAGACACAGGAGCGCGACGGCGCGCTGAAGTATCTCCAGGCCATATTGGGCAGGCGACGGCCTGACGGCGATCTGCCCAGTGAAATGTTCCGACACTGATACCCTCGCCGGGACTGCAGGATCCCGGTTTCCCTTTGCCCTCTCGCCGAACGATGATAGTGCATCCTCGTGATTCCTGATAGGTTTGCAAGAATATGGTCAAACCCGCCGTCACTCGGTGCCGCCCGTCGCGCCGGATTCGTCCGGCTGCCATGCCTTGTTGATTGGACCGTCAGCGGTGATGTAGCTTTTGTGGAAACAGGAGAGTTTCAATGAACAAGATGACCCCCTCCAAGACCGCTCTCCGCTCTGTGGATGAAATCACGTCGAGCCGGCGCCTGCGCCGCATGCGCAAGGCCGACTGGTCGCGCCGGCTGGTGCAGGAGCACCACATCCGCGTGGACGATCTGATCTGGCCGATCTTCCTGATCGAGGGCGAGAATCGCGAGGAGGACGTGGCGGCCATGCCCGGCGTGAAGCGGATGACCGTGGATCTCGCCGTGCGCGCTGTCGAACGCGCCGCCAAGCTGGGCATCCCGGCGGTTGCCACCTTCCCGAAGATCGACATTTCAAAGAAGGATGACCGCGGTTCGGCGATCCTCGACGCCGATAACCTTATCAACAAGGCGACCCGCGCCATCAAGAAGGCGGTGCCCGAGATCGGCGTCATCACCGACGTGGCGCTTGATCCCTTCACCAGTCACGGGCACGACGGCATCCTTTCCAACGGCGTCATCCTGAATGACGAGACGGTGGAGCAGATTGCCCATGCGGCGGTTCTGCAGGCCGCCGCCGGCGCCGACATCATTGCCCCGTCCGACATGATGGACGGCCGCATCGGCGCGATCCGCGACGCGCTGGACGCCAACGGCTTCCAGGAAGTGGCGATCATGTCCTACGCGACCAAGTTCGCCTCCGCCTTCTACGGGCCCTATCGCGACGCCATCGGCACCGCCGGCCTCCTGAAGGGCGACAAGAAGACGTATTACATCGACCCGGCCAACACGGACGAGGCGATCCGCGAGACCGAGCAGGACCTGGTCGAAGGCGCTGACATGATCATGGTCAAGCCCGGCCTGCCCTATCTCGACATCATCCGCCGGCTGAAGGACACCTTCGCGGTGCCGACCTTCGCCTATCAGGTCTCTGGCGAATACGCGATGATCAAGGCCGCGGCGATGAATGGCTGGATCGACGGCGAGAAGGCGATGCTGGAAAGCCTGCTCGCCTTCAAGCGCGCCGGCTGCGATGGCATCCTGACCTATTTCGCCGTGGAAGTTGCCGAACGCCTGAAGGCCTGACCTCTCCCTGCACAACGGGCCCTGATTTCGCCCCCGGTCTTTCCGACGGAAGGCCGGGGTTATTTTTTGATGCCGGTGCCGCAGGGTATGTTGCCAAGCCGGGGCTATGGGGTACTATTTTCATTCGCCCGCCCTTCGTGGCGGGAAGCGCAATTACGGTCAGAGCGCACATGATGCAGCAGCTGGGTCATACGCCACAGTTCTTCCTGACGGCACCGTCTCCCTGCCCGTACCTGCCCGGCCAGTTCGAGCGCAAGGTATTCACGCATCTGGTCGGCGACCGCGCGGCGGAACTCAACGACGTGCTGACCCAGGGCGGCTTCCGCCGTTCCCAGAACATTGCCTACCGTCCCGCCTGCGAAAGCTGTCGGGCCTGCGTTTCGGTGCGTATCCTCGTGCGCGAGTTCGAGCCGTCGCGCAACATGCGCCGGATCCTGAAGATGAACGCTGACCTGATCGGCGAGGAGCGGAACCCGGAGGCCACGGCGGAGCAGTATTCCCTCTTCCGCACCTATCTCGACGCGCGCCATCCCGACGGCGGCATGTCGGACATGACAATGCTCGACTATGCGATGATGGTGGAGGACACGCATGTGCCCACCCGCGTGTTCGAGTACCGCTTCCGCGGCCCCGATTCAGGGGTGACGGGACGCGGAGAAGGCGAGCTGGTCGCGGTGGCGCTGACCGACCGCCTCTCCGACGGCCTGTCAATGGTCTACTCCTTCTACAACCCCGAACTGGAGCGGCGTTCCCTCGGATCCTTCCTGATCCTGGACCACATCCGCCGCGCCCGCGGCGACGGCCTGCCCCATGTCTACCTGGGTTATTGGGTCAACGGCTCACGCAAGATGGGTTACAAGATCCGCTACCAGCCCCAGGAGCATCTTGGCCCGAGCGGCTGGCAGCGCTTCGCGTCTCCCGAACTTTCCCGCTGACGGCCCGCCCCCGGGCCTCCCCGCCAGCGCAGGGACCATACGTCCCCACCACACACCGCCGGAGCTGAACCATCCTGCTGTCTTACGGTAACGATACCGGAGGTCCGGGGACGTACGCTTCCTGATGTCTTAGAATACGCGGGCCAACAACCCGCATGCATTACGTGAAAAGGATGACGTATTGCATGAAGTCTACACATAATACTTCGAAAATAATATTAAGCCTCAATGAATAGCTCATAAGCAAATATACTTTGAAAGCTCATGACACCGACAAAATCTGGCCCTGCAAGACTTATCGGGATTCTTTCCGGCACTGTTCTGCTGGTTCTTTCGGCGCCCACGACCTCGCAGGCCCAGACTTCGCCTGCCATTCCCGTGGTGGACTGTTTCACCGGTGCCTCCATTTTCAACACCGGGATGACCGACAACAGCGGGACAATATACTGGACCGTCAAGCGGACGACGGAAAATGTGCAGAATAATACCAACAACGCCTACTACATGAACCCGACTTTCCGCGACACCACCGCATATCCGCCACCCCCGGGTCCGTGGCAGCCAACGTCGGTCGTACTGAACAGACCTGGTTGGCATGTGCCGACGGGGGGCGCGCTCTGGATTTCACATGCTACTGATGGGGTTCACGGGCCGCTAAACGAGACATACCTGGAGGATTTCTACTACAGGTTTGTTTTCGTCATCGACAATGCGGTCAATCTGGAATCCTTCAAGCCGCAGATGTCCTTCTATGCCGATGACACGATCTATGACATTTACGTCAATGGCCAGCGTGTAGTGCCGCGCTGGATTGAATCGATCGGGGACTACAACCCTTGGCACGTACAGTCCTTCATGACAGGCCAGGGCGCCTCCTACAAGTTCGATAGCACCTGGTGGCAGCATGGACAGAACGAACTCATCGTCCATATCAGATCGATAGGAACTGTGCAGGGATTCCTGGCAGAGTTCACCAGCGAGAGCCTCTGCGAACCTTCGCTGACTCTCCGAAAGACCGTCAACGGCGGAACCATGACACCGGCCGACTTCACCCTGGTTGCGTCCGGTCCCGCTCAAACGATTCAGGGCAAATCCGGCAATCCTGCGGTCACCAGCGTGGTTGTGGAACCCGGAACCTACGCCCTTTCGGAACAGCCTGCCCCCGCGCAGGTTGGCTATGCGCAAGACATAACCTGCAACATTGAGACTGCATTGCAGGGCGGTGGTACCTCGTCCTCGACGGTGACCGGAACTTCAGTTTCCCTCACGCCCTATGACACGGCGGTATGCGAGTTCGTGAATACCTACATTCCGCCCACCAGCCTCACCCTGAAGAAGGTGGTTCAGAACACGCGAGTGGGCACGCTCACTCCGGACCGCTTTACGCTCCGTGCCAGCGGCCCGACCTCGTTCAGCGGGCGTCATGGTTCTCCAGCCGTCACCTTGGTCGAGGTGGAACCCGGTGTGTACACCCTCTCCGAGGATCCGGTGAATGGCTACAAGGCCGCGGGTACGTTCGTGTGCGAGGAACTCTCGGGCGCTTCGATCCCGGTTTCCCCCTCGAACCAGATCACCGTGGACAGGGGTCAGAAGATCACCTGCACCATCACGAATGTCGACATGGCAGCGGAACTCACGTTGAGCAAGGAGGTGATCAACGACAGCGGTGGCACGGCATCTCCGTCCGACTTCACCCTGATTGCGGGCAGTGGCACCGCCGAATACCGCTTCGCGCACGGCCAGACCCAGTCGGTTCCGGTCGGCACCTACACGCTGTCCGAAGAAGGTCCCGCCGGCTACGGTGCAAGTCTTTTTACCTGTACGCTCAACGGAGTCACCACCGTTTCCAACACCATCACCCTGGCCGACAACGACGTTGCCAGCTGTACAGTCACCAACAATGACATTGCCATCG
Source organism: Chelativorans composti (assembly GCF_039541695.1). Classification (NCBI taxonomy): domain Bacteria; kingdom Pseudomonadati; phylum Pseudomonadota; class Alphaproteobacteria; order Hyphomicrobiales; family Phyllobacteriaceae; genus Chelativorans; species Chelativorans composti. The sequence goes on from NZ_BAABGS010000075.1 coordinate 127,913, forward strand.
AAAAGTCCCTCACCGCGGAAAGCGGAAGCCTGCCTGGTGTCGCCGAACCCGGCGAGATCCTGACCTATACCGTCACGCTGACCAACGACGGGACAGCCAATGCGCTCTACAATCTGGTCGACAACCTCGACACCAACCTGACCTACGTCCCGGGTTCGACGGGAGGCGTCGCCACCGGAATGGAGCCGGTTTCCACCCGCCCCCTGAAGTGGAATGGCCTCGTCCTTCCCCCGGGAACTTCAACCGTGACCTACCAGGCCAGGGTATCGGCCGTCCTGCCACAGGGAAAGGCCCGCATCACCAACTGCATTGGCACGGTTTGCACTGAAACCGTGGCTTCCGGTTGGGTAAGCATCAGCAAGAAGCTGATTGGCGAGTCCGGCGGAAACCAGCCCGATCTTGCCGAACCGGGAGAAATCCTCACCTATGAGGTGACGCTCACCAATGAGGGCGAAGCGCCCGCGATATTCGATCTTGGCGACGTGCCTTCCGACTATTCGACCTATGTGCCCGGTTCCACGCGGGGCACTGCAGGCGCGGCCGAGCCGGAAGGTCCGATTCCGCTTGTCTGGCGCAACATCCCGGTCCACCCGGGACAGCCCGTGACTGTCGTCTACGACGTCAGGGTAGCCGACGTCCTGCCTCCCGGCACCGCCTCGCTGCGAAACATTGCATATTCCCCCCGGGTTTTCGAGGCCGAGCTCGAGGAACAGGGCGGTGGCGACGGCAGCGGCTCCGGCGGTCGCGGAGATGGCGGTTCCCAGCAGCGCTATCCCGGCGCCGACTATTGCAACAGAGCCGGAGCGGGCTGTCTGGATTTCGAGACGCTGAACATCAGCTTCGCCAAAGTTGCCCACATGCCCACGGCCGACCGGGGGATGAACCTCCCCTTCTCGATCGAGGTGACCAACCACGCGAGCGCCCCGGTTCAGAACGTCGTCGTCACTGACGTCATGCCCGCGGGCTTCACGTTTGTGGAGGGATCGGCAACCATCGATGGAAAACCGGTCACGCCCATCGTGAACGGCCGTTCGGTCCAGATCACGATCGCCCGCCTGGAACCCCGCTCCACCACGACCGTCGACCTGCAGATGCGGGCGCAACCCTCGCTCAAGCCTGGCTCCTACAGCAACCGCGCTGGACTGCGTGATCCGAGCGGCAGAGAGATTGTCGGCACCTCCGCCGCCTTCGAGATCTCTGTCGAACCGATGTTCGACTGTGGCGACATCATCGGCAAGGTGTTCGACGACGAGAACCGGAACGGCTATCACGACGACGGCGAAGGCGGCATCTCGGGAGCTCGCGTGGCAAGCCCCGAGGGCGTACAGGTCGTCACGGACAGCCACGGTCGCTTCCACATTCCGTGCGCTGATCTTCCCGACAGCAGGATCGGCCGAAATTTCATCCTCAAGCTGGATCCTCGCTCCCTCCCCTCCGGTTACCGGATCATCAGCGAAAATCCCCGGGTGGTGCGCCTGACCGCAGGCAAGCTCACCAGTATCGACTTTGCCGCCTCCGTCACGCGTGTGGTGCGCGTCGACGTGAACGATAGCGCCTTCGAAACCGGATCGGTGACCCTCTCGCCGAGATGGGAGCAGACCATTCCCGAACTGATTGCCATGCTCGAGACCGAGCCGTCTGTCCTTAGGATCGTCTATCACGGCCAGGCGGGCAACGGGGCTGGACACCAGCGACTGCGCGAACTGCGTCGTCTCATCATCGATCACTGGACGCAAAAGTCCAGCCGGTACAAGCTGGACATCGAGATAATCGTCATCTCCGGCGGCGCCATGCGGTTTCCGGAAGCATCACCGCCTATTGTATTCCAGCCGAACTGACGGCCTGTGAGGGGTAAGGTGGCCGCCGGCCCGAGGCAACCCGCGGGTCACAACATCGGGGGAAACGGCGGCCGGGGGCGCCCACCGGCCCCACTGGCTCATGGAAAGGCTGTCCACCCGACCACCGCCCTGCCGCTTCCAGCTTTCGCGATTCACCATGCAGAAACCAGGAGCGGGCGGAGAGGCGTTCCACTTCACCCGTATGCAGCGGCTGTCTCGCGTGTTCATAACTGATGGCTCGCAGACCAGCCTGCCGCAATCTGCTCGGGTTTACCCTCCGGATGTCATGGCGGGGCCGCCATTCATGAGGCTCGTCTCGATCTCGAGGCGGTAGCGGTTGGGGCTGGTGCGCCATTGCTCCTGGACGATGCGGCGCAGCTGCCGCAGACGGTTCCTGGCAAGCGCTCCCTCATCCCCCTGCGCCCGGTATACGATGCGCAGCACGGAGGGTTCTGCTTCCAGCGTCGCAATCAGCGCGATGATCCGCTCCTGCCATTGCGTCATCAGCTGCTCCGAGCCCTGCTCGAAGGCGCTGCCGGTGATGTCCAGCCGCACCACCCGGGTGAAGGCCGTCGCAAAACTCACGTCGGTGGTCTTGCCCGCCGTCAGCCGCACCGCCCGCGGGTTTTCGCTGATGATCCGGTAGCCCGACGGCAGCGACCGCGGATCGAGCTTCATCATGTAGGTCTTCCCGATGCGGCTGCCGGGAAGGTCGGCGCAGGCCACATGGAAGCGGCCGTGCGCGTCCGTTGTGGTCTGGACGCCTTCCAGGCTCACCACCCTGGCGCCGGCAACGCCCGGCTCGCCTTCATCGTGGTACCCGTTGCGGTTCCTGTCGTCGAACACCTTGCCGATGATGTCGCCGCAGTCGAACACCGGCTCGGGGATGATCTCCACCGTCGCCTGCCCCTTGCGGCGGTAGACGACGTCATTGTCGATGCGCTCGGCCTGGGCCGTGTTGGTGAACTCGCCGAACGGCGCGGAGGCCGACACGCCCAGCGTAAGCTGGACCTCGACGTCCTTGCCGGGATCGACCTCCAGCTCCCAGGACAACCGCCGCCCCTCGACCACGGGCTCGTGTGGCACGCCGTCGACGGTCGCCGTCCCGGGAATGTAGCCGAAGCCGGCGGGCATGATATCGACGAGGCGGATGGGAGAGCGCTTGATCAGCTCCATGGGCTTCAGGATGAGGACGTAGGGCACCCTGCCGCCGCGCTGGGTCTGGGTGATGAGCGCCTGCTTCTCGACACCGAAGCCGGGCATGGTGAGCGCCATCGGGCTGGGCATCTCGCCCTTGAGCGGAGCGCCGGTGGGGTCGGTGGCATTGACCGAAGCCTGGTTCTTCACGGAGTCCTCGAGGCCTGAGCCGTAGGCGATGTCCTCCGTGGACAGCGTGTAGAAGGCGGTGAAGACGACCGACTGGCCCGGCAGGATGGTCGAGGGTCCGGGCGTGAAGGGCGACATGACGCCGGTGCCGGGCTGTCCGTCGAAGGTCGGTCCCGGGTCCTCCGGGTAGACGTCGAAAGCGGTGATGTTGCCGTCATTGGTGACGGTGATGTCGAAGCGCAGCCGTTCGCCGGGGTCGGGCAGCCCATCGCCGTCGTCGGTTTCGGGATCGAAGCGACCCTCCTTGACCATGGAGATGCTGGGAATGTGGGGAATGGGCTCGGTGTGGTCGCTGGAGGCGGTGAGCTGTGGCTGGTCCGGATAGCCGACGATGGAGGCGGTTGCGGTGGCGACGTTTTCCTTGATGCCGCTGTCGACGTCCTCCTGGGTGAGCGTGTAGCTGGCGACAAAGACGGCAACGCCGCCCGGCGGCAAGGTTCCGTCCGCCTCCAGGGTCGAGCGGGACGGATCAAGCGTCGGGGTGCCGATGATGGTGTCTGTGACGATCAGATCGGTGAGCGCAATGTCGCCTGTATTGGTGACGATGAACTCGTAGTCCATGCGGTCGCCGGCATTCTTGATCGGCGAGCCGTCCGGGGCGATGCCGCCGGCGACATCGACGAAGGTGCCGATCTTCTGCAGCGCAATGTGGGCGTCGAGGATCGTGTAGGTCGCTGTGGCGATACCAGGCGCCCCGCATACTTCGGTGCTGAAAACGCGATATCCTCCTTCCCCGGGCTTATCAATGAGGCGGAGGGCAAACTGCTCGCGGTTTTCCTGCACCCCATCCGGGAGGATGCCCAGCGGAATCTGGAACGCCGTCCCGGCATAGTTGCCCGGCGGAACTGTTATGGTGAGTGTCGTTGTGGTGAGGTCGTTGGCGTCGGCAGTGATTGGTTCGACCACCACGTCCACCTGGAGCGGGACTTCAGGCTTGCCGCTGACTAGAAGCTGGATGGGGAAGTTGGCCTCGGTGTCCACGCCTTCCAGCTCCTCATGATAGTCTTTGGAGAATTGCACGATCGGTGTGATGCCCTCAAGTGAGATCGAGTCGAGAAAGTTGCCAACCGATCTGTTTGCCGATGCTGTCTCCTTCGCTACGAAGCCGAACCGGCGCAATGCCGCCTCCCCTTCCCAGACGAAGCTGCCGCTGTAGACAGTCCAGTTGTTCTCCACGAGAACAGCATTGCAAGTCACGCTCGCTAGACCGCTCCCTTCCGTCCCGCAGGCTTCGACCTGGCCGTGATTGCTCGGCGTGGATGTTCCCGGTGTGGTCACCTCGACGATTAGCCTCGGATTTTCCCATACCGTCTTGTCGTCGAGCGCATCGGATATTTCGAAAGCCATGCCATCCTTACCGCCGGCGCCCCCCGACACACGGGCACGATGCGCGAAACGCCAGGTGACGATGTCGCCAGGAAAAAGACACACCGTCTGATAGAGATTGGAGGGCTCATCCGCGTTCAGTTCCGCAAACCAGCTGCCGTCATGGGCATTGAAAGACTGGAAACCGTCCTTCCACAATTCGATTAGCTGCCCATTGATATTCGTGCAGGCTCCACCTGACCTTACGGAATGCGTCGTTTCCCAGCCTGGCACGACGGAGCTGGCTACCTGGTAAGCACCAGTCCCGGAGGGCAGCGTGCACCCCACCAGCGGGTCTTCGAAGCTGAGGTTGATAAAACTGCGCTGAACCTGTGAGTACGCCGGCGTGCCCAAGCCAGCCAGTGCCGCAAGGCAAAACAGCCAGCGCGCGGAGAAAGGCAGGTGACAGATGGATTGCGCCATCCGGATATCATGCGTTCCAACATTCATGAGAAGTTCCATTGGCCCCCTGGCGATCCAAATATGTCTCTCCAGTCTTGAGGACGTCGATGTGCCGGCAGAACTCGCTACGAATTTCAGTCCTCCGTGTGCACAACCATATCTATTTCTGCCAGTAGGTTACCGTAGCAATACAGGCCACGATCGGAGGGCGCGTCGAATCGCGACGGTACAAGCAGCCGCCTGCCGCCGAGGTCACAAAACACGATGTTGTTGGAGGTCTTTTCGCCGGACAAGCTGATAAAAAAGGCCGCCTTGCGGGCGGCCTCTGGCAGGATGGAAGAAGCAGCCAGCCGGTCAGAAGCGACCGGCTGAAAAACCCGTCAGCCGAACTTCCCGGTGCGCGGGAAGCCTTTGGGCGCCATGCGACCCGCCGCGGCCCGGTCGCCCGTCCATTCGAGGAGCTCTTCGCGGCTGCGCGTGTAGACGCGGTCGGCGGAATCGCGCCAGGTCAGGCCCTCGGCGATGTTGAACGTCTTCACATCGTTCACGCCACCGTCCTTGTACCGCTGCAGGCGCACGCCCTTGCCGCGCGCCATCTCCGGGATCTGCGAAACCGGGAAGACGAGCAGCTTCCGGTTTTCTCCAATGATGGCAACCGTGTCGCCCTCGACCGGCACGCAGAACCGCGCTTCGTCCGGCGCCTTGACGTTCATCACCTGCTTGCCCTTGCGCGTATTGGCGAGCACTTCCTTTTCGGGAACGATGAAACCGTTGCCGGCGTAAGAGACGACCAGCAGCTTGCGATCCGGATTGTACGGGAACGCCGTGACGATGTCCTGGTCCGCCTCGAGGTCGACGATGATGCGCACCGGCTCGCCGTGCCCCCGCCCGCCCGGCAGCCTGTCAGCGCCGAGCGTCAGGAACTTGCCGCCCGTGGACAGCATCAGGATCTTGTCCGTCGTTTGCGCGTGGAAGGCGAGCTTCAGGCCATCGCCCTCCTTGAACGACAGCGACGACAGGTCGGTGATGTGCCCCTTCATGGCGCGGATCCAGCCCTTCTCGGACAGGATCACGGTAATCGGCTCGCGCTCGATCATCGCCTGCTGGACGTCCTCGAGGTCATGCTCGGCCACCTGGCCGAAGGTCGTGCGGCGCCTGCCGAGCGACGGGTTCTTGTCCGGATCGAAGGTCTGGCGGACCTTGCCGACCTCCCAGCGGATGGTCTTCCACTGCTTTTCCTCGGATCCGAGCAAGCCCTCGATCTGCCGCTTTTCCTCGGAAAGCTGATCGAACTCGGTGCGAATCTCGATTTCCTCGAGCTTGCGCAGGGCGCGCAGGCGCATGTTGAGGATCGCCTCGGCCTGCACGTCGGTGAGGCTGAAGCGCCTCATCAGCTCCTGCTTCGGCTCATCCTCCTCGCGGATGATCCGGATCACCTCGTCGATGTTGAGATAGGCGATGAGGTAGCCGGCCAGGATCTCCAGTCGCTTCTCGATTTCACCGAGGCGATGGCGTGACCGGCGCAGGAGCACGTTGCGGCGGTGGTCCAGCCACTCGCGCAGCACTTCCTTGAGGGAAAGCACGCAGGGGACCTTGCCGCGCGACAGGACATTCATGTTGAGCGGGAAGCGGATCTCGAGGTCCGTAAGCCGGAACAGCGACTCCATCAGGAGATTCGGCTCGATGGTGCGGCTCTTCGGCACGAGCACGAGTCGGATGTCCTCGGCACTTTCATCCCGCACGTCGTCGAGCAGAGGCAGCTTCTTGCTGAGGATCAGTTCCGCGATCTTCTCCACCAGGCGCGACTTCTGCACGCCATAGGGGATCTCGGTGATCACGATCTGCCATTGCCCGCGGCCGAGATCCTCCTTCTCCCAGCGCGCGCGCAGGCGGAAGCCGCCCCGACCCGTCTCATAGGCCTCGCGGATGGCCTCCGGGCTCTCCACGAGAACGCCTCCGGTCGGGAAATCAGGCCCCTTGACGTATTTCAGCAGGTCGTCGGTGGTGCAGTCGGGATTGTCGATGAGCGCGATCGCCGCGTCACAGACCTCCGCCGCATTATGCGGCGGGATGGACGTCGCCATGCCCACGGCGATGCCCGATGAGCCATTGCACAGCAGGTTCGGGAACGCGCCCGGCAGGACGACCGGTTCCTCGTCCTCCTCGTTGTAGGTCGGTCGGAAGTCGACTGCGTCCTCGGTGATGCCTTCGAGCAGCTCGACCGCCACCTCGGTCATGCGCGCCTCGGTGTAGCGCATGGCCGCCGCACCGTCGCCGTCGATGTTGCCGAAGTTGCCCTGGCCATCGACCAGCGGATAGCGCATCATGAAAGGCTGCGCGAGGCGCACGAGCGCATCGTAGATCGACTGGTCGCCGTGCGGGTGGAACTTGCCCATCACGTCGCCGACAATGCGGGCGCACTTGGCAAAGCCCTGGTCGGGGTTGAGCCTCAGCAGGCGCATCGTGTGCATGATGCGCCGATGCACTGGCTTCATGCCATCCCGCACGTCCGGCAGGGCCCGGTGCATGATGGTCGACAGCGCATAGGCGAGATAGCGCTCTTCCAGCGCTTTTTTCAGGTCCACCGGTACGGCCGAATCGCCGCCGTCAGAGGGCGGAAGCATGTCTTTTCCCATGGGTTTCGGTTAACGGACGAAGTGATTCGGAACAAGTGTGACGACAGAAAGCCGACAGATTCAGGGCCTCCTGTGCAGTGAATGTGCAGGAAAATTGACAGGCATCCGCGAGAAAGGCCATGTTGCCAGCCGGCTAAACAGTCAGTCCCCCACAGCCATTGCGCATGCGGCGAACACTCGAGAACTGGAAGGAACCGATGAAACGAACCGGACTGAAGACCTTTCTGCTGGCCAGCGCCGTGTCAGCCCTTTCCCTCTCCGCTGCTCAGGCTGTGGAGGCCCTGGACGCGGCAGAGCGCCTGAAAGGCATTCTCGCCGAACAGCAGACCCAGCTTACTTATGAATCGGCGGATGTCGACGGCGACGACGTCGTCCTGCGCGGCGCCAAGCTGTCGTTTGAGGAAAGCGACGATCCCGTGGAGCTTGGCGACGTGCTTCTGGAGGATGTGTCCGAAGACGCGGACGGAGCCTATCGCATCGGCCGCCTCTACGTCGAGCGCGCCGTGCAGGAGACCGACGTCACGACCGTGGAGATGGAGGAGTTCGAGATGCTCGGGCTCATCCTGCCGAAGGATTCCGACTCCGATCCCTTCGCGGGCGTCACCCGCTACGACGCGGTCAACATCGCCACCATCGAAGCGGATCTTTATGACCAGGATCTTCTTTTGGTCGAGAACGTCACGACGCGCGTCACGGTCGATGCCGACGGTGCCTTCAGGAACGTGACCGAAGTCGAAAGCTTCAACATCAACCTGATGGCCCTGGATGACAAGGATGACGACGAGGAGTTCGTCGATATGCTCCAGGAGATCGACTACGACGACATCACCGGCAGCATGCAGATGACCGGTCTCTGGAATCCGTCCGACGGTCGCTTTGCCCTCACCAAGTTCGAGATCGCGATGGAGGAGGTCGGTGCGCTGAACCTGACCACAGACCTCAGCGGCTACACGCCCGACTTCATCAGGAGCCTCAGGGCGATTGTTGCGGAGAGCGACGGCGATACCCAGGATTCCGACATGGGCATGGCCGCGCTGGGACTGATGCAGCAGCTCATGTTCCACGGTCTTTCGATCCGCTTTGACGACGGCAGCGTCACGGGCCGCCTGCTGAACCACATCGCCGACGAGCAGGGTGTTGAACCGGGTGTTCTGATCCAGGCGGTTCGCGAAACGGTGGAAAACCAGCTGGCCCCCTTCACCGGCAATGATTTCGCGAAGTCGGCGGCAAAGGCCGTTGGCGATTTCCTCGACAATCCGCGCAACATCGAACTGGCGGCCAAGCCTGCCACGCCGGTTCCCTTCATGATGTTCGCGGCGGCCATGGCAGCCCCTGAAATGCTGATCAAGCAGCTCGGCCTGACAATCACGGCCAATCAGTAGTTTTCCAACCAAATATTCCCGTGCAGAAGGACCTCTTCTTCAGGTCGAAGAGGTCCTTCCCATTTTTCACCATACATTGCTTCTGGAAAGAAGTTTGGGGATGCCGCGCGGGCCGAAGCGCTCGAAGCCCTCCTTGACCATCCCCGCCCCAAGATTGCGCTGAAGCCGGATATATCCCACCCGCTGGCGCTGATGCTGGCCAATTCCGGCCTGGAAGCAATGCTGAAAAGTTGGGCTTCACGACACGGCCAGCCGGGAATGATCCGGAGCAGCGGGGACTGCCCCAAAGAAAAGGCTCTTCGCGCGGTCGCGAAGAGCCCTTTTCCTTTGATCCGTGACGGATGCCGGGGCCCGTCAGTCCTGGCGCGGAGCGAGCCGGATGTGCAGCTCGCGCAGCTGCTGCGGTGTGGCTTCCGCCGGGGCACCCATAAGCAGGTCGACCGCCTGCTGGTTCATCGGGAACATGGTGATCTCGCGCAGGTTCTTGGCGCCGCAGAGCAGCATCACGATGCGGTCGATGCCGGCCGCCATGCCGCCGTGGGGCGGAGCGCCGTAGTGGAACGCGCGGTAGAGGCCGCCGAACCGCTCCTCGACTGTCGTGCGGTCAAAGCCGGCGATCTCGAACGCCTTCACCATTACCTCCGGCAGATGGTTGCGGATGCCGCCCGAGGCGATCTCGTAGCCATTGCAGACCATGTCGTACTGATAGGCCTTGATGGTGAGCGGATCCTGCGTATCGAGCGCCTCGAGGCTGCCCTGCGGCATGGTGAACGGGTTGTGGCCGAACTCGATCTTCTTCTCCTCCTCGTTCCACTCGTAGAACGGGAAGTCGACGATCCAGGCGAGTTCGTAGCGGTCGCGGTCGATAAGGTTCAGCTCCTCGCCCACGCGGGTGCGCGCCGCACCGGCGAAGCTCACGAACTTCTTCGGATCGCCCGCGACGAAGAAGCAAGCGTCGCCATCGTCCAGGCCGAGCTGCGTGCGGATGGCTTCCGTGCGCTCCGGACCGATGTTCTTGGCGAGCGGACCGGCGCCCTCGAGCACGTCGCCTTCCTTGCGCCAGAAGATGTAGCCGAGGCCCGGCTGGCCTTCGCTCTGCGCCCAGGAGTTCATACGGTCGCAGAAGGCGCGCGAACCGCCGGTCTTGGCCGGGATTGCCCACACTTCCGCCTTCGGGTCGTTGGCGAGAATGTTGGCAAACACCTTGAAGCCCGAGTTGCGGAAGTGCTCCGATACGTCCTCCATGACGATCGGGTTGCGAAGGTCCGGCTTGTCCGAGCCGTACTTGCGCATCGCCTCGTCATAGGGAATGCGTGGCAGCTTCTGCGTGACCGGCTTGCCGTCGGCAAAAGCCTCGAAGATGGAGCGTATCACCGGCTCCATCGTCTGGAACACGTCTTCCTGGGTAACGAAGCTCATTTCCAGATCGAGCTGGTAGAACTCGCCCGGCAGGCGGTCGGCGCGCGGGTCCTCGTCGCGGAAGCAGGGCGCGATCTGGAAGTACCGGTCGAAGCCGGACACCATGATCAGCTGCTTGTAGATCTGCGGGGCCTGCGGCAGCGCGTAGAACTTGCCGGGGTGCAGGCGCGACGGCACCAGGAAGTCGCGCGCGCCTTCCGGCGACGAGGCCGTCAGAATCGGTGTGGAGTACTCGGTGAACCCGGCCTCCTGCATCCGCTTGCGCATCTCGGCGATGATCTTCGTGCGGCGCACGATGTTCTTGTGCAGCGTCTCGCGGCGCAGGTCGAGGAAGCGGTACTTGAGGCGGATGTCCTCCGGATAGTCCGGCTCGCCGAAGACCGGCAGCGGCAGCTCGGCCGCCTGCGAGAGCACCTCAAGCTCGCCGGCATAGACCTCGATCTCGCCGGTGGCGAGATTCGGGTTGATGGCCTCGGCGGCGCGCGCCTTCACCTCGCCGTCGACGCGGATGACCCACTCACCGCGAACGCGCTCGGCCAGACTGAACGCGGGCGAATCCGGATCCACGACGATCTGCGTGACGCCATAGTGGTCGCGCAGGTCGATGAACAGCAGTCCGCCGTGATCTCGCACGCGATGCACCCATCCGGAAAGGCGCACGGTCTGGCCGACATGAGAGGTTCTGAGTTCAGCGCAGTTATGGCTGCGGTAGCGGTGCATGGTCTCTATCCATTCCTTGGTGCTGGGCAAACACCCAGAAGGCCCACAAAAGTTGGCGGGAGAAGCGCATGACAGCCCGCCTTTGTCAAGGCGTGGCAATCGGATGCGGCTCTTCTAGCCGATCCCGCGTAAATGCTCCACACCAATCAGCTGGTGGCAACTTGCGGTGACTCTTCGCTTGCGCTTCACATTTGAAAAAACAGCGCATAAACAAGGCCAATGGAACTTTTGCGCACCCCTCAGGAACTCCGGGAAGCCGTCAATCGCCTGTCGGAATCCCCGTTCGTCACGGTCGACACGGAATTCATCCGGGAAACGACATTCTGGCCCGAGCTTTGCCTCATCCAGATGGCGACACCCGGCATGGCCGTTCTGGTGGATCCGCTCGCCCCGGGCATGAATCTCGCCCCGTTCTTCGAGTTGATGCGCAACGAGCATGTGACGAAGGTCTTCCACGCCGCCCGCCAGGATATCGAGATCATCTACCATCTGGGCGGCCTGATCCCCTCACCCGTGTTCGACACGCAGATCGCCGCGATGGTTTGCGGCTTCGGCGACAGCGTCTCCTATGATCAGCTGGTTGCGAAGATCACGGGCGTTCAGCTCGACAAGACCTCCCGTTTCACCGACTGGCGCAACCGGCCGCTCTCCGAGCGCCAGCTGGAATACGCGCTGGCTGACGTCACGCACCTGATCCCGGTCTACGAAAACCTGCGCGACCGCCTGGAGCGCGAGCAGCGCGCTGAATGGTTGAAGGAGGAGATGGCCGTCATCACCTCCCGCGAGACCTACGACCTGCATCCGGACGATGCCTGGAGGCGCCTCAAGATGCGGGCCCGCAAGCCGATCGAGCTTGCCGTCCTCAAGTCTGTCGCGGCCTGGCGCGAGCGCGAGGCGCGCGAACGCAACATTCCGCGCGGCCGCGTGCTGAAGGATGACGTGCTCTACGAAATCGCCCAGCAGCAGCCGCGCGACCTCGCGGCCCTGGGAAGGCTGCGCGGCATCCCGAGCGGCTGGGAGCGGTCGAACAATGCCGCGGGCCTGCTCGAGGCCATCAATGCCGCCTTCCGCATCCCGAAGGACAAGCTGCCCAAACTGCCCCGCCCTCCGGCTCTGCCGGAAGGAACCTCGGCGGCCGCCGAGCTCATCCGGGTCGTGCTAAAGCTGGTCTCGGAACAGATCGGCGTGGCGCCGAAGATGCTGGCCTCCAGCGACGACATCGAGCAGCTGGCGGCCTATGGGGAGAAGGCGGACGTCCCCGCCCTCACCGGCTGGCGCCGTGAGGTCTTCGGCGAGCAGGTGCTGAAACTGCTCAATGGCGAGCTCGGCATCCGCTTCGAAAACCGCCGTATCAGGGTGTTTCCGATCGAGCCCGCGGCGGAGGAGCAGGAGTGATCTGAAGGCCCCGTCCGCGGGCGGCCAAGCCGTTGGCACAACAGAAGCAGAGCGACTCTACTGCAGCGTTTACCGCACCGCGAGCGGGCAGGCTCTCAAAGGAAAATGCAGGAACGGAGGCATCAAGACAGTCCGGTACCCTGCCGGACCGCCCATGTTCGTCAGGCGTACCATGAAGGCCGGTTTCAGCTTGCCCAACCTGCCCTGCCTCGCACACGGAGCAGACCTTCCCCGCCCATATTCTAAGCCACCAACCCCGCTCTTCATCCTGAGCCTGCCGAAGTATGAAGCAAGGCAATTAACTGGCAAGAGAGCGGCTCTCTTTCCGTCTATCCTCTACTGCTCCACCTCCGCCAGACCTTCCTCCCCTTCGCCCACCGCCACGATGATCTCCTCCACGAGCCGGCGGAGTTTGTCGAGGTAGCCGTTGCTGGCGGAGGGCCGGCTTTCATCGGAAGTCATCACCACCGTGAGCTTCGCATCGGGGCAGATGTAGATCATCTGTCCCCCGAAACCCCAGGCGTAATAGACCGTCCGGTCCGCCATGCGGGTGATATGCCAACCGTAGCCGTATTCGTCGTTGCTGCGGATAGAGCGGGTGCGGGGCGTCCAAGACTGCTCGATCCAGTCTTCCGGGACCACCTGCGCGTCGCCTGCCCTGCCTCGGTTTCGGTAAAGTTCGCCGAAGGCCAGCATCGAGCGCGGGCTCATGGCCATCTGATTGCCGCCGATATAGATGCCCTTCGGGTCACGCTGCCAGTGCCCGATGCGGAATCCCGGAACGGGCTTGAGCCATTCCTTCGCCAGCTCCGCGGTGGGCTTGCCCGCCCTGCGCGTGAGGATGGCCGAGAGCAGATGCGTGCTGCCGGTCGAATAGAGCATGGCGCCGCCGGGGTCGTCATCAAACGGCTGCGCCAGCACCGACGCCACCCAGTCGCGCGTGACGATCCAGCGGCCGTAGTTCTCGCCCGACGTCGGTTTCAGTCCCGCCTGCATCGAGAGAAGGTGCCCGATGGTGATTTCATCGAGCCTGGGATCCGGATCCTTCGGCAGCTTGTCCTTCAGGATCGGTGCGATCTTCTGGTCAACGCCCTCTAGAATGCCCTTTTCGATGGCGATGCCTACCAGCGCCGACATCACCGACTTGGACGCCGACTTGATGTTGGTCGTCGCCGTGGTGGTGTGCCCGCGGAACCCCTCCTCCACGAGAATTTCGCCGTCGCGCGCAACGATCAGCGTTTCGAGCGCATCGAGCTCTTTGGCCTGCTCGACAATGCCTGCGAGCGAGGACGCCGGCGCCTCCGCTTGCTCTGACGGCTCTGATGGCTCCGACGGCCCGGTTGGCCGTGCCGGGGCATTGGCCGCCGGTTCGGTCTCTGTTGCCGGCTCGGTCGCGTCTTCGGCCTGCTCTCCCGGACCGGCAGGAGCCTCGGCCCGTCGCTCGGGTTCCGCAGGCACTGCGGCCCGCGCCGCCTGACCGGGCGGCGCTTCCGTCTCGGCCTGCTGATGTGCGGGAGCCTCCTCGGCGGAAGCGATGGCCAGTGGCCCTGCAACGGCCAAGGCGCAGGAAAGGATCAGGGCAAGAATCGCTTTCATGTAGACTAGTTATGCCCCGAAAGTGGCAACTTCCGGCGCGCCCTCTGAGCCTTTCCCCACGGAAAACTTGTCGCGCCGCTCACTCCCCGGCGAGCTCGAAGCTGAGCTTCAGGCCGCTGATCTTGGCGAGCTGGTCGAGCCGTCCCTGCGGCCGCTCGCCGAGCAGCGCTTCCAGCCGCTGCGGCACGACGAGCGCTCGCGCGTCCTCGCCGCGCCGCTCCCAGCGAAGCTGCGGAATGATGCCAGGCATGGATGCGGTCAGCACATAGACGACGCGCAGCAGTCCACCCAGCAACTGCGCGAGATGGACGTAGCGCGGGGTGGCGAGCTCCCGCATCTCGGGCGAGATGACGTCCTCGTAGAGCCCCTCATGCCGGAACAGGTTGGCAAGCGCGATATAGGCGCGGCCCGGATGATCGATCCCGACGAAGGAGCCGTTGGCGATGATATTGAGCGACTGCAGCCCGCGATAGTCCGGATGCGCGCGCCACCCGATGTCGGCGAGCAGGCAGGCGGCGCGGCGATAGCGCGCCTCGTCCTCGGTCTCGGTGACGCCCAGTGCCTCGAACGCATGGCCCGACCACTCGGCGAGTTCCCTCGCATGGGCCACGGAGCGCGAGCGCAGGATGGCCAGCTCTTCCGCCGCCGACAGCAGCGGATCGGCCTGCCGTTCATCCTCCGGCAGCAGGGTCTGCAGATACCCTTCCCGCACGCCATTGGCGGAAATCACGATCTCTGCCGGCTTCATGTGACGGATGACCTCGAGCAGCACGATCGCTCCATATGGCAGCAAACTGCGCCGGCTCTTGGAAATACGGTCCGCCCCCTTGATGTCCTTCACATCGCCGCGGGCGACCTTCTTGAGGAATTTCCGGTGCCCCTCCGGGTCGAGCGTGTAGGCGTGCATGACCTGCAGCGGATAGCCGGTCGAAAGCATGTGCAGCCGCGCGAGATTTCGCCACGTGCCGCCCACACAGTAGAACGCCCTGCCCTCCCCCTGCCGTAGCCATTCCGCCTGCGCGAGTTCCCGACGCGCGATCTTTGCGGCTTCCTCCAGCGACCCGCCCGCCATGTCCTTGAGACGCAGTCCGCCGAGCGGCAGGGTGATGCCGTTGCCGATCGCCTCACCCCGTACATCCACCAGCTCCAGGCTGCCGCCGCCGAGGTCGCCCACGATGCCGTCAGCCCTGTGGAAGGACGAAGTGACGCCGAGAGCGGCCAGATGCGCCTCTTCCCGTCCCGACAGGACGCGGATCTTCGCACCCAGGATCTTTTCCACCTCGGCAATGAACTCGGGCCCGTTGCGAGCCTCGCGCGCAGCCGCCGTGGCGATCACGTGCAGCGTTTCCGCTCCGGCCTGGTCCGAGAGTGCCTTGAAGCGCCGGAACTCGCCGAGCGCCCTGCGCACGCCTTCTGGATCGAGCTCGCCGGTCGTCACGATGCCCTTGCCGAGGCCGGCCAGCATCTTCTCGTTGAACAGGATGGACGGGGACCGCGCGATCCCCTCATAGATGACGAGCCGGATCGAGTTCGAGCCGATGTCGATGACGGAAACCGGGCGCCGGTCCTGCAACCGGCCTTGGGATTTTTCGATGCCCACGACGGATCAGCTCTCGGCGGATGCCTTCTTGCGCCGCTTGTAGGCGACGATGCGTTCGGGCGCATGGGATTTCAGCGCCGCGCCGCGGCCGGACAGACTGGGATTCTTCATGAAGTATTCCTGGGCGTTGAAGGGCTTCTCTCCGTCCTTTGGCACGATCCGCCGGGATGTCCCGTCGGGCAATACTTCAAAGCTCTGCTGGTTGTCCATCAGGTTCGCCAGCATGATCTGATCCACGATCTGCTCATGCACGGTCGGGTTGGTGATTGGCACGAGGCATTCGACCCGCCTGTCGAGGTTGCGCGGCATCAGGTCCGCCGAGCCGATGTAGACGATCGCCTGCTCCGACGGTAGGCCGTGACCGTTGCCGAAGCAGTAGATCCGGCCATGTTCGAGGAACCGCCCGATAATCGACTTCACGCGGATGTTGTCCGACAAGCCCGGCACCTGCGGCCTGAGGCAGCAGATGCCGCGCACCACCAGATCGATTTCCACGCCCGCCCGGCTCGCCTGGTAGAGCGTGTCGATCACCTCCGGATCCACGAGCGCGTTCATCTTCATCCAGATCTGCGCCGGCCGTCCCGCCTCGGCATGCGCGATCTCGTTACGGATGTGACCGAGGATGCGCTTGCGCAGCGTGAAGGGCGACATGGCGAGCTTCATGTTCACGTCCGGTTCCGCATAGCCGGTGATGAAGTTGAACACCTTCGTGATGTCGTGGGCGATCGCCGGATCGACCGTGAAATAGGACAGATCCGTATAGAGGCGCGCCGTGATGGGATGGTAGTTGCCGGTGCCGATATGCACGTAGCTGCGCAGCTTGCCGTCTTCGCGCCGCACCACCAGCGACATCTTCGCGTGCGTCTTGAGCTCGATGAAGCCGTAGACCACCTGGACGCCGGCGCGCTCGAGGTCGCGGGCCCAGCGAATGTTGGCCTCCTCATCGAAACGCGCCTTGAGCTCCACCAGCGCCGTCACTGACTTGCCCTGCTCCGCCGCGTCGATCAGCGCGCGCACGATGGGGCTGTCGTTGGAGGTGCGGTAGAGGGTTTGCTTGATCGCCACCACGTCGGGATCGAACGCCGCCTGGCGCAGGAACTGCACCACCACGTCGAAGCTCTCGTAGGGATGGTGGACGATGATGTCCTTCTCACGGATGGCAGCGAAACAGTCGCCGCCATGCTCGCGGATGCGTTCCGGGAAGCGCGGGTTGTAAGGCTTGAACTTCAGATCCTCCCGCGGGATCTTCACGATCTCGGCAATCTGGTTGATGGCGAGCGGTCCGGACAGCACGCTCACGCGCGACGGCGGCACGCCAAGCTCGCTGGCGACGAACTCGCGCAGGTCCTCCGGCATCGACCTCTCGAACTCGATGCGGATCACCGATCCGCGCCGCCGGCGCTTGAGTGCCGTCTCGAACAGGCGCACCAGGTCTTCAGCCTCTTCCAGCACCTCGATATCGCTGTCGCGGATGATGCGGAACGTGCCGGACCCGATCACCGTGTAGCCCGGGAAGAGCTGCGGGATGAACATGCCCACCACATCTTCCAGCATGATGAAGCGGAAAACGTTGCCTGCGGCGGGCAGCTCGATGAAACGCGGCAGCGCGTTGGGCAGGCGCAGGAGCGCCGTCATCTTCCCCTTGCCCCCGGCGTGTTGCAGCGAAAGCGCGATGGAGAACCCCAGGTTCGGGATGAACGGGAACGGGTGCGCCGGGTCGATCGACAGCGGCGTCAGCACCGGAAAGATGGTCTCGTGGAAATGCGTCTCGATCCACGTGCGGTCAGCCTCGCTGAGCGAGTCGGGCCGCGAGATTTCCACCTTCTGCTCTTTCAGGAGGTCGAGCAGCAGCATGAGGCTCTGGTGCTGTTCCTCCTGAAGCTTGCTCACCTCCTCCAGCACCTGTTCGAGCTGCTCCTCCGGGCGCAGTCCGTCGGCGCTGCGCGCCGTGATGCCCTCGCGGATCTGGCCGGCGAGGCCCGCCACGCGCACCATGAAGAACTCGTCGAGGTTGTCAGCGGAGATCGACAGGAACCGCAGGCGCTCGAGCAGCGGATGGTTGGGATTGAGGGACTCCTCGAGCACACGCCGGTTGAACTGGAGCCACGAGAACTCGCGGTTGATGAAGCGCTCCGCGCCAAAGCCGAAGAGAACCGGTTCAACCCCCTGCTGTTCCGGCAAATCGGTCTTCAGTGGCTTCAGTTCGTTCATTGGTATGCTCTTTTTGATCCCGCCTGCGCCAAAGCGCAGCACCCTCAACTCGAGTATGATACAATATCCTGTGTTGTGATAGAGCTTTGCGGCACTTTGATGAGGGGTTGCAAAGCGGCGTTTTATGTATCAAACCGCCCGTAACATCAGAGCTTGGAGAAACGAGATGGCGGGACATCCGACATTCCATTTCCACAATACCGAAGGCCATCCATCCATCGAGATCGGCGTGAAGGAATTCATGTGCATGGGTGCCAAGCCACCCTTCGATCATCCCCATATCTTCATCGACATGGGCGATGAGGTGGAGAGGGTGTGTCCCTATTGCTCGACCCTTTACAAGTACAATCCGAACCTGAAGGCCGAGGAGACCGTGCCGCCGGGTGCGCTCTTCGAGGAAGAAATCGCCTGATCGGGAGCCCGGCCATGGCCGGTCAATCCGTTGCAATCATCGGCGCGGGCATTGCGGGACTGACCGCCGCCCTCGCCTTCGCCGCCCGCGGCGCGGCGGCGACCGTGTTCGAGCGCGCCCCGCGCATTGAAGAACTGGGCGCCGGACTCCAGCTTTCCCCCAACGCGACGCGCCTTCTTGCCCGCCTGGGCGTTCTCGACGAGGTGAAGCGCAAGGCTGTCGAGCCGAAGAGCGTCGTCATCCGCTGCGCCCGCGACCTGCGGCCTCTGGCGGAAGTCCCCCTGCACATGGCCGAGCGGCGCTGGGGCGCGCCCTATCTGGTGATGCGCCGGTCCGACCTGCAGGGCGTGCTGCTCGAAGCCGCTCGCGGGAACGACGGGATCGCCATCCGCACCGGTACCGAAGTCAGCAACCTGTGCCTGGATCGCACGGGCGGCAGCGTCCGCCCGAACATCGCGAATTCTTCCGAGCTCGCTCCCGCCTTCGACCTGGCCGTTGCCGCCGATGGCGTCTGGTCGGCAACGCGCCAGCGCATGGGCGGACCGAAGAGCCGGTTTACCGGCGACATCGCCTACCGCGCCATCCTGGACGCCGGCAAGGCCGGCCCCTTCCGCGACCGGCTTCTGCCGTCGGACCAGGTGGTCACCTTCGCCTCGCCGGGTTTTCACCTGGTCGCCTATCCGCTGCCGGACGGAGCCTTCAACCTGGTCATCATCGTGCGCGGGCAGGACATGCCACGCCACTGGACAAACGTAGCCGAGGCGGCTCAGATCTCCGGGACGGCGCGCAACATTGCCACGGAACTCAAGCGGCTGATCACGGTCACGGGCATCTGGCACGCCTGGCCGATCCACGAGGTGAAGTCCGCGGCCCCTTGGTGCCAGGCGGGCAGGATCGTGCTGATCGGCGACGCCGCCCACGCGGTCGCCCCGCACGCGGCCCAGGGTGCGGCCATGGCGATCGAGGATGCCGTGCTGCTGGCGAACCTGACGACGCGCTCCGGCGCGCCCGGCAGGACGCTGGATCTCTTTGAGAAGCTGCGGCGGCCCCGCCTGATTCGCGTGGCCATGCGCGGGCAGTTCAACCACTTTGCCTGGCAGGTTGGCGGCCCGATTGCCCTGGTGCGCAACCTGATCCTCAAGGCGCGCTCGGGCGAGAAGCTGGCGGCCGATTTCGATTGGCT
This sequence comes from Chelativorans composti, assembly GCF_039541695.1. Lineage (NCBI taxonomy): Bacteria > Pseudomonadati > Pseudomonadota > Alphaproteobacteria > Hyphomicrobiales > Phyllobacteriaceae > Chelativorans > Chelativorans composti. The sequence goes on from NZ_BAABGS010000075.1 coordinate 147,458, forward strand.
GTACGGCTACGACGTCGAAAAGGCCGCAGCCTGAAATCGGGATAGCTCAGAACTTCGCGGAAGCTCCGGGCTATCCCCATTCTCGCGCCCAGCCGCCATGCGGTGGCGGCAAACGGACATCAAAAGCGAACATTGAGAAATGTCGCGCCAAGCGTGCGCGCTGGTGCCGGACGCCGGGGTGGCGTGGCAAGATCGTTCGCTGCCCCGCTGACGGCTCCCCTCGCGCAAGATCGCCGTGAGGGCTGCGCGGAACCTGCCTCTGGGCCGGAATTCAGGCCTTCTTCGTCCAGCGCCGGTCCGGTCCCTGCTGCCAGTAGGTGACCGTGTGGCCGGCCGCCTTCATGGCCCTCCACTGGGCCCGCGCGGCTTCCACCTGCGCCATGTCGTGACCGTCAAAGAGAAAACCGGCGCGCTGGTACCCGTCCAGAGAGCCTGGCTCCACCCCGTCCACGAAGAAGCGGACATCAGCGTTGTTGAGATTTTCGGCGCCGGTGGTGATCAGCACCGGCTGGCGCGCCGCGTGCGGCTCACGGTCCGTTCCGTGCGGGACGAAGCTCTCCTCCGAATAGGTCCACAACCGCGAATCCAGGGCGTCGCGGCGTTCCTCGGAGCCCGTCTGAATGGCGACGCGCCACCCCCGCTCGAGGCATTTTTCCACGAGCGGAGGCAGCGCCTCCTCAAGCGTCGTTTCCGTCAGATGGTAGAACAGGACGTCCAACCTATCCCTCGTAATGATCGGCCACCAGCCGGTCGAGCAGACGCACGCCGAAGCCGGATGCCCAGCCCTGGCTGATCTCGTTGGTGGGCGAGCCCATCGCCGTGCCGGCGATGTCCAGATGTGCCCACGCCGTGTCACCGACGAAGCGCTTCAGGAACTGCGCCGCGGTGATCGAGCCCGCATAGCGGCCGCCGGTATTCTTCATGTCGGCGTTCGGCGTGTCGATCATCTTGTCGTACTCCTGGCCCATGGGCATACGCCAGACCTTCTCGCCCGTCGCCTTGCCGGCCGCGGCCAACTGCTCGGCAAGCGCGTCGTCATTGGAGAACAGGCCCGCGTGGTGGCTGCCGAGCGCGACCATGATGGCGCCGGTGAGCGTCGCCAGATTGATTATGATCTGCGGCTTGAACTGCTCCTTGCAGTACCAGAGCGCGTCCGCGAGCACCAGGCGGCCCTCAGCGTCGGTATTGATGACTTCGATGGTCTGGCCGGACATGGAGGTGACAATGTCGCCCGGACGCTGCGCGTTGCCGTCAGGCATGTTCTCGACGAGACCGATGACGCCGACGGCATTGACCTTGGCCTTGCGGGCCGCGAGTGCATACATGGTGCCAACCACCGCGGCTGCGCCGCCCATGTCGCCCTTCATTTCCTCCATGCCATTGGCGGGCTTGATGGAGATGCCGCCAGTGTCAAACACCACACCCTTGCCGACGAACGCGACCGGCTTCTGCCTGGCCTTGCCGTTCAGCCACTGCATCACCACCAGGCGCGGCGGACGGGCCGAACCCTGAGCGACACCGAGCAGCGCCCCCATGCCGAGCTTCTTCATCTCGCGCTCGGTGAGGATCTCGACCTTGACGCCCAGCTTCTCGAGCTCCTTGGCGTGCGCCGCGAATTCGACCGGACCCAGCACGTTGGCCGGCTCGTTGACGAGATCGCGGGCGAGCAGCACGCCTTCGCCCACCGCCGCGAGCGATGCGTGAGCCTTCTTCGCACCGTTCGGGTCCGCGCACTGGATGGTGACCTTGGCCGGCTTCTTCGGCATCTTGCCGTTGCCGTTCTCGTCCTTCTTGGTCTTGTACTTGTCGAACCTGTGGGCCCGCAGCAGCATGCCGAGACCGATGGACGCAGCCTCCTGTGCCCCGGCCTCGATGCCCTCCACCTCGGCGATGACGGTCACTTCCGTCGCATTCTTGACCGCGGCCTGGGCAGCGCCGCCGATCCTCACCCAGGCGTACTCGTCCAGCTCCTGAACCTTGCCAACGCCGATGGCGACGATGCGGTCGAACGGGGTTCCCTGCGGCAGGAACGCCTCGACCGTGCTGGCAAACTTGCCCTTGAACTCCGCGGCGGCGAAGACCTTGGGCAGGATGCCCTCCGGATCACAAGCGGCAGCGGCTTCCGAGAGCTTGCCGCCCTCCGGCACCAGGATGATGACGCTTCCTTTCTTTGGGGCTGCGTATCTGGCAAAAGCCAGCATCGGTTTTTCAGACATGGACTTTCCTATGCGATAACAACTGACTGAAGCGACCGTTCAGAGGGATGGAACGAATTGACATGGAGCAACGAAGAAATGCAAGGCCGTCCCGTTGGGTAAGCCTCCGCAGGCAGCTTGTAAGTACACCGTTAACCCTGTTTCTTACCAATTCGTTATTCCTGTCGCCTGCAAAATGGAACTGATAATCTGGATGGGTGGCTTTTCAGACAAGGACTGGGTGTTGTACGTCACCGGAGCCTAATTGCTGCGTCGGTCTTGGAGTGGCCACGAACACCGGGAAAAAGAAAGCGCCATGAAGGTCCTCGAATTTTACATTCTCCGGCGCACGGTGACGATCTTCTTTGCGGCGCTTGTCTGGGTTCTGGTGATTGCCTGGACGACTCAGGTTCTGAACCGCATCGACTTTGTCTCCGGAGGCGGCCAGTCGGCTGCGGCCTTCTTCAAGATCGCCGCCCTTCTGCTTGTGCCGATCATTCCGATCGTGATCCCCTTCGCGATCGGCATCGCCGTGTCCCAGACGCTGGCCACGATGAACCAGGATTCGGAGCTGGTTGTCATCAGCGCCGCCGGCGCGCCGCGCACGACAGTGGTCCGGCCGATGCTGATCCTGGCCATCCTGGCCGCCCTCGCCTCCTTCGCCATCAGCAATACGCTGGAGCCCTATGCCCGGCAGGCGCTGCGTTCGTCGCTGGCCAACGTGAACGCCGACATCATCACCTCGGTCGCCCAGGAAGGCGTGTTCTACAAGATTTCCGACGATCTCTTCGTACAGATATCCAAGCGCCTTCCGCAGGGGCAGCTGGCCGGCATCTTCGTGGCCGACACGCGCGACAAGGAAGCGAAATACATTTACCACGCCCTGCGCGGCGCGACGGTCGAGCGCGCCGAGGGTCCCGTTCTGGTGCTTGAGGAAGGCATCCTGCAGCGCCAGACCGCCAAGGGCGAGGTCTCGACGGTCCAGTTCGATTCCTACACGCTGGACCTGTCGCAATTCACCGAGCAGGTGCAGAACGTCCCGACGCTGCATCCGAAAGACCATTACCTGCCCTATCTGCTCAATCCGGACCCGCGCGACCGCTTCATGCGCAACAACCCGCAGCTCTTCCGCGCGGAGCTTCACATGCGCCTTTCCGAGTGGCTCTATCCGATCGTTTTCGCCCTGATCGGTCTGGCCGTGGCGGGTGATGCCCGCTCCTTCCGCGAGGCGCGCCTGCACCCGATGGTGACCGCGCTCGGCATCGGCCTGCTGGTACGCTGGGCCGGTTTTTATTCGGGCGGCGCGGCGGAGACGAACCCGCTCTTCTCGTTCATGCTCTACGCGATCCCGATTGGCATGAGCATTGTCTGTATCTGGTTCATCGCGACCAGCAGGCCAATGGAACTGCCCACGGCCTGGACGGAAAGGCTTGCCACCAGATGGCAGAAGGACCGCGACCGGATGGAGCGCTTTGCCGGGCGCCTGTCCCGCCTGTTCGGGCTTGAAAGGAACCGGGCATGATCGGTCGCACGCTGGGCCTCTATTTCCTGCGCCGCTACGCCGCGATTGCCGCGTGGAACTTCATCGGCATCGCCGCCCTGGTCTTCATCGTCACCTTCACCGAGGTGTCGAGCCGCTCCAGCGGCTTCGAAAACTACAGCGTCACCTGGGCGCTGGCGGTGGCGGCCCTGCAGCTGCCGATCCTGATGCAGCAGGCAGTGCCCTTCATCGGCCTGATTGCCGCGATGGCCACCCTCATCAGCCTGAACCGCAAGTACGAGCTGGTAATCGCCCGCGCCGCCGGCATCTCGGCCTGGCAGTTCCTGACACCGATCGCCTTCGGCTCATTCCTGTTCGGCCTGCTGGCCGTGCTGGTCCTCAATCCCGTCGCGGCAATGGGCTTCGCCCGCTCCGAGATGCTGCAGGCCGAGGTGCGCGGTGCGAAGACCCTGGCCAACTCCGAATCAACCCGCTGGCTCAAGCAGCGGATGGAGGACGGTGAGGCGCTGATCGGCGCCGATGCGACCGCCAACGGCGGCACGACGCTCATCCGTCCCGTGTTCCTGATGGTCGGTTCGGATGGCCGCATCACCGAGCGGCTCGACGCCAATACGGCAAATTTGCGCGATGGTTACTGGGAGCTTACCGGAGTTGTGCGCAATCCTATCGACGCGCCGGCCGAGCGGATTGCATCCCTGGAAATCCCGACCAGTCTTCGTCCGCGATACGTGAGTCAGGAGCTTCTCGACCCGCAAGCCCTTTCAATTTTTGAACTTCCGTTCCGTCTGAAGGAAGCCGAGTCCCTGGGCATGCGGGTGAGCAACTTCGCCACCCAGTTCCATTCGCTGGTTGCTTTGCCGGCTTTGCTTGTCGCGATGACGCTGATCGCGGCGACCGTATCCATGCGTTTTACACGCCTCGGTCAATCGGGCACAATGATTCTGGGTGGCATCCTCGCCGGCTTTCTGCTTTATGTCATATCGGTTCTGATGAAGGCGTTCGGTGGAGCGGGGGTAGTGCCTCCTCTGGTCGCTGCCTGGACCCCTGTGCTAATCGCAACGTTTTACGGAATCACATTCTTGCTGTTCAAGGAGGATGGCTAGTTTGGGGGCGCTACCCGTTAAGAAGAGCTCGTTCATGGGCCTGCTGAAGCGCGGACTGCGTATGAAGGCCGGCGTGGCGCTGATAGCGCTCGCCGCGTCGCTGTCTGCTGCCGGTGCCCAGGTGGAAGAGCTCGTCGGCGAAGTTCCTTCCGGACAGCAGATGGTGCTTGTCGGCGACACCCTCATCTACGACTTCGACAATGCCACGGTAACGGCGGTCGGCGGCGTTCAGATCGAATATGGCGGCATCCGCGTGGTCGCCCAGCGCGTCTCGTACAATCAGAAGACGTCGCGCGTGGTTGCCAGCGGCGGTGTGGAGATCCAGGACCGCGACGGCAACAAGTACTACGCCGAAGAAATCGACATCACGGAGGATTTCAGCGACGGCTTCGTTCGCGCCCTGCGCGTCGAGACGACCGAGCGCACCTACATGGCTGCCGAGAGCGCCGAGCGCAGTGACGGCAACCTGACTACCTTCATGAAGGGTGTCTACACCGCCTGCGAACCCTGCGAGGAGAATCCGGAGCGTCCGCCCCTCTGGCAGATCAAGGCCCAGCGGGTGATCTGGGACGGCAAGGCGAAGACGATCCGCTTCGAGCGTTCCCGCTTCGAATTCCTGGGCATCCCGCTGGCCTACCTGCCCTATCTCGAGGTCGCCGACCCGACGGTGAAGCGCAAGTCGGGCTTCCTGATGCCTGGCATCGTGGGCGGTTCGGAACTCGGCGTCGGTGTGAAGGTGCCCTACTACTTCGCGCTGTCGCCCACTTACGACCTCACCCTCTCGGTTACGGGCTACACGAAGCAAGGCTTCATGGCAGAGGCGGAATGGCGCCAGCAGTTCGACAATGGCGCCTACACGCTGAAGCTCGCCGGCATCCACCAGAACCGGCCGGACGAGTGGCCGTCGCATTACATCGACTCCACCGTCGAGAACCGGGGCATGATCGGCTCCAAGGGCGACTTCGAGATCAACCGGCGTTGGAAGTTCGGCTGGGATGTTCTGGTCCAGAGCGACAAGAACTTCGCCAATACCTATCGCATCGAAGGCTTCGCCGACGCGGTTCACACCTCGACGGTTTATCTCACCGGTCTCAACGACCGCAATTACTTCGACCTGCGCGCCTACAAGTTCGACGTGCAGGAATACCGGCTCGACACCAACCCGAACGCCCGCAATCGCAAGCAGCCGGTTGTCCTGCCGCTTCTCGACTATTCCTACACGCTGGACCGTTCGGTCATGGGCGGCGAGCTGAGCTTCGACGTGAACGCCCAGAACCTCCACCGCACGGAGGGCATGTACGGCGTCAAGCTCGCCGGTCTTGAAGGCAGCGACGGCCGCTTCACCGCTGAAACCGAGTGGAAGCGTTCCTTTGTTACTGGTGGCGGCCTTGTCCTCACGCCCCTCCTGCATGCCCGCGGCGACTCGATCTACACGGACCTTTCCGCCGACGCGATTTCCCGCATCGAGACATTTGCCGGCGACGCTGCGGACATCCGTACCCATTACTTCCGGGCCATGGTCACCGCCGGCCTCGAGGCCCGCTGGCCGATCCTCTTCTCATCCTCCAGCTCGACGCACATTCTCGAGCCGATCGGCCAGATCTTCGTGCGTCCGGACGAACCCTATGCCGGCCGTCTTGGCATTCCGAACGAGGACGCCCAGTCGCTCGTGTTCGATGCCAGCACGCTGTTCGAGCGCGACAAGTTCTCCGGCTACGACCGTATCGAGGGCGGCACGCGCGCCAATCTGGGCATCCGCTATTCCGGCAACTTCGGCAACGGTTGGAGCGCGCAGGGCATTTTCGGCCAGTCGTTCCATCTGGCCGGCAAGAACTCTTTCGCCGAGCCTGATCTCGTCAACGTCGGCGCCTATTCGGGTCTCGAAACCGATCGCTCCGACTATGTGGCGATGCTGGGCGTGACGACGCCATACGGCATTTCCGCCTCGGCCTCTGCACGCCTCGACGAAGAGACCTTCGAGCTGCAGCGTCAGGAGCTGAAGGTGGGCGCCACCGTATCCAAGCTGTCCGCCTCCGCCAGCTACGCCTTCATTTCGGCCCAGCCAGGCTACGGCTTCAATACGGACCGCCAGGAGGTTTCCGGCAACGCCAGCCTGCGCTTCAACGAGAACTGGCGCGTGTTTGCCTCCGGAACCTACAACATTCAGGAGAACAAGCTGGTCCGCAATGCGCTCGGCTTCGGCTACAGCGACGAATGCTTCATATACACGATGACGTTCTCGCAGACCCGGGATAACGGCCAGACGGAGAATCGCTTCGGCTTCAACATTTCCTTGCGCACGCTGGGAGAAATTGGCAGCAGCACTTTCTCTCAGTAAGGGATATTTTCGCCACGGTTTCGTGTATTCTGAGCGCCTACCCTGGGCGAAGGGCGCGTAGGTTGAGGATGGTATGAGAAGTCTGAACTTGCATGGAACTCTGAAGGCGATCCTGTGCAGCGGGGCCATTCTGGCAGCCGCGGCCGTGACGACGGCTCCGGTGTTGTTGCCAGCGCCTGCCTACGCGCAGGCTTCGTCCGTGCGCTTCATCGTGAACGACGTTGCCATCACCAGCACGGATATCGACCGCCGTGTCGCGTTGCTCAGGCTGATGGGCCGCAGCGGCAACCTGCGCGACATCGCCAGCAAGGAAATGATCGACCAGGTTCTGCGCCAGCAGGAGATGGCTCGCCTGCGCGTGACGCCGCCCGACGAGCAGGTCAACCAGGCCTACGAAAATTTCGCGCGCTCGAACAAGCTCACCACCGCCCAGATGGACCAGATCCTCAACGAGGCCGGCGTGGGGCGCGACCACTTCAAGAGTTTCATCAGGACCCAGATCGGCTGGGGCAGGGTTTTGCAGGCCCGCAACCAGTCGTCCGGTAGCCTGAGCGAACAGGAGGTCGTGGCCAGGATCCTGCAACAGGGCGGCAAGAAGCCGTCGACCACCGAATACACCTTGCAGCAGTTCATCTTCGTGGTGCCCGCCGCGGAGCGTGGCCGGATCATGGGCCAGCGCAAGTCCCAGGCCCAGGCCATGCGCAACCGCGTCAGGGGCTGCGAAAACTCGCACGAGCTCGCCCGCTCCCAGCTCGACGTTACCGTCCGCGATCTCGGCCGCTTCCTCGCTCCGCAGCTTCCGCCTGACTGGAAGGATCAGATCGAGAAAACCAAGGCTGGCAGCGCGACGGCGATCAAGGAGACCGAGCGGGGAGTCGAGTTCATCGTCGTCTGCAGCACGCGCCAGGTCTCGGATGACTACGTCGCCCGCCTGGTGTTCCAGAGCCAGCAGCAGAACGACAAGTCCGCCGAGAAGCTTTCCGAAGAGGTCATGGCGGAGCTGCGCAAGAGGGCGCGCATTGTCCGGCGTTGATCGGAATTCCGGCAACAGATGACGAGCAACCAGAACCGACTTCCGCTCGCCATTTCCATTGGCGAGCCTGCTGGCATAGGTCCGGAAATCATTCTGGCCGCCTGGAAGCGGCGCGCCGAAGCGGAGCTGCCGCCCTTCTATGTTCTGGGCGATATAGCGCTGCTGCGCTCCCGCGCAAACGCGCTGCAGATGGACGTGCCGATCCTGGACACGGAGCCTGAAGACGCCGCGAGGCTTTTCGACATCGCCCTGCCCGTCTATCCGCTTGGCAACAAGCTGGACGACCGACCCGGTACGCCGGCGCTCATGAACGCGGCTGGAGTCATCGAGGCGATCGAGCGCGGCGTGGATCACATCTTCGCCGGACGTGCCGCCGGGCTCGTCACCTGCCCCATCGCGAAGAAGCCGCTCTACGACGCCGGATTCCAGTATCCCGGACACACCGAGTTCCTGGGGCACCTTGCCCAATTGCGCACGGGCCGCGCGGCAACCCCCGTGATGATGCTGGCTGGCCCCGAGCTGCGCGCCGTCCCGGTCACCGTCCACCTGTCGTTGAAGGACGCGATCGCTTCCCTCACGCCGGAGCTGATCGTTTCGACCGCGCGCATCGTCGATGCCGACCTGAGGAAGCGCTTTGCCATTGCCCCCCGCCTGGCAATTTCGGGTCTCAATCCGCACGCCGGTGAGGATGGCTCCATGGGCCGCGAGGAGATCGACGTCATCATTCCGGCCATCGAGGCCCTGCGCGCGGAAGGCATCCACGTGCACGGGCCGCTTCCGGCCGACACGATGTTCCACGCCCGCGCCCGCGCCACCTATGACGCGGCGCTGTGCATGTACCACGACCAGGCGCTGATCCCGGCGAAGACGCTGGCGTTTGACAGCACGGTCAATGTGACACTTGGCCTGCCGTTCGTCCGCACCTCGCCGGACCACGGCACGGCCTTCGACATTGCCGGCAAGGGCATCGCCCGGCCGGACAGCCTGATTGCCGCCATTCGCCTTGCGCGCGAACTCGCCGACAATTCGGCGGCCATTGTCCTGTGAGCGTCCGATGAGTTTCGACGGCCTTCCCCCGCTGCGCGAGGTGATCCGCGCCCACGGTCTCTTCGCCAAGAAGGCGCTGGGCCAGAACTTCCTGTTCGACCTCAACCTTACGGCCAAGATCGCGCGCAGCGCCGGTGGCCTGGAGGGTGTCACCGTCATCGAGGTGGGCCCGGGCCCAGGGGGGCTGACGCGCGCCCTGCTTTCCGAAGGCGCAAGCAAGGTCATCGCCATCGAGCGCGACGAACGCTGCCTTTCCGCTCTCGCGGAGATCTCGGAGCGCTATCCCGGCCGTCTGGAAGTCATCCCGGGTGATGCGCTGAAAACCGATTTCGCAGCGCTCGTGGCGGGCGTCTCACCGGTCAAGATCGTGGCCAACCTGCCCTATAACGTCGGCACCGAGCTGCTCGTCCGCTGGCTCACCGTCGAGCCCTGGCCGCCCTTCTACGAGTCCCTGACGTTGATGTTCCAGCGCGAGGTGGCCGAGCGCATCGTTGCCCAGCCCGGCGACAGCAGCTATGGGCGCCTGGGCGTTCTCGCCGGCTGGCGGACCGAGGCGCGCATCGTCTTCGACGTGCCGCCGCAGGCCTTCACGCCGCCGCCGAAGGTCACGTCCTCAGTGGTCCACATCGTCCCGCGCACCAATCCTCTGCCCGTCGATGGAGCCAGGCTCGCCCGCGTGACCGAAGCTGCCTTCGGCCAGCGCCGCAAGATGCTGCGCCAGAGCCTGAAGAGCCTCGGCGGCGAAGCCCTGCTCGAAAAGGCCGGCATCGACCCCACCCGCCGCGCCGAAACTCTGAGCATCGAGGAATTCGTGCGCCTGGCGCAATGCATTTGAGCGCAGCGCCCGTAAGGCTCTCGAAATCGCTGACGGCGGATCTTCCGCATACCGAGAAACCAAGAAGCCCGACCATCCGCAGGGATGACCAGGCTTCCTTGTTCCGTGGGACAATGTGGGAAGTTGCTTGCGCAACCGCGACCCACAAAGCCATCGCCACCTCAATTATTGCGCAACGGGGCTGAATTTCAATCTACACTTGCCGCCGCATCGATCGTCGCCAACGGTCGGCCAACACTGTGCATCAAACCGGCTCCTCCGTGAGCAGCCCGTTCACGAATCCCTCCAGCCCCGGACGGCGGGTGCTCTTCAGACGTTCGGCCAGGATGATGCTGCGGACCGACTCGTAGGCCCGGTTCAGGTCGTCGTTGACGATCACGTAGTCGTAGTTGCGCCACTGTTCGATCTCGGCGCGGGCGTTGGCGAGACGCATGGCGATCACGTCCTCCGGGTCCTCGGCCCGGCGCTTGAGCCGCGAAAGAAGCTCCTTCATGGACGGCGGCAGCACGAAGATGGAGACAATGTCCTCCGGCATCTTCTGGCGCAGCTGCTCGGCGCCCTGCCAGTCGATGTCGAACAGCATGTCCTTGCCGGCGGAAAGCGCCTTTTCCACCGGCTCGCGCGGCGTGCCGTAGAAGTTGCCGTGCACCTGCGCCCACTCCAGCAGCTCGCCATTGTCGCGGCGTATCTCGAATTCCTTCTGGCTGATGAAATGGTAATGCACGCCCTCGATCTCGCTCGGCCGCCGCTGCCGCGTCGTGACGCTGACCGACAGCTCGAAGCCTGGCACCGTGTCCAGGATGTTGCGGGCGATCGTGGACTTTCCCGCCCCCGAGGGAGAGGACAGCACCAGCATCAGGCCACGCCGGCGGATCGTGTCGGAGGGAAGCACTTCCATGTATTACTCCAGATTCTGTATCTGCTCGCGGAACTGGTCGACAACGACCTTGAGTTCCAGGCCGATGCCGGTGATCGACGCGGCGTTGGACTTGGAGCAGAGCGTATTGGCTTCGCGGTTGAATTCCTGGGCCAGGAAATCGAGCTTGCGGCCCACCGGGCCGTTGCCGTTAAGCAGCGCCCTCGCGCTGCCGACATGGGTCAGCAGCCGGTCGAGTTCCTCCCGGATGTCGGCCCTGGTGGCGAGCAGCGCGACCTCCTGGTAGAGCCGCGTCTCGTCCAGCGTGGAAACGTCCAGCAGCGGCTGCAACTGTGCCTCGAGCCGCGCGCGGATGTTCGCCGGGTCCCGTGCCGGATCGCTTTCCGCCTTCAGCGTGAGCTTCTCGATCGTGTCGACATGGCCGAGCAGAACGTCGCGCAGCGCGGCCCCTTCATTCTGCCGTGCGCTGACAAGCGCGGCCGTCGCCTCCTCCAGAACCGACAGGACCAGGCTGTCGAACCGCTGGCGCGCCTCTTCGTCCTCCTCGTGGTCAGGGACTTCGAGCACGCCGCGCAGGTTGAGCAACCCGTCCGCCGTAGCGGGCGCGGCGCCGTGGTTCTCGTGCAGGTCACGCGCCACGGCGGCGAGCTCCATCAGCAGCTGGCGGTCGATGACCGGGCGCCGCGCGGCGCTGTTGCGCTCGATCGTCAGCGTGGCCTGGATATTTCCCCGCGCGAACGGCTTGAGGAGGATGGTCCTGACCGGCTGTTCGAGCCGTTCATAGCCCTGGGGCAACTTCAGGCGGACTTCCAGTCCCCGGCCATTGACCGAGCGCAGTTCCCAGACCACGGAGGCCATGTCGTTTTCGCCATGTGCACGGGCAAACCCCGTCATGCTTTGCAGATTCATGCCTTGCCTCTGCATCCTGGTCTCGCTCGGCGGACATCAGGACATTCCCTGCTGCTAAGCGCAGGGAACGGGACGCTCGCCCGGCAGGTCAGCCCCGAGCAATCCCCTTGCCCGTTGCTCGATCCAGCCTAGTTCTCTTTGGGCTCGCTGCCGGCATCATCTCCGGCCTCGCTCTCCTTCGCCGCGGCCTCCGCCGCCGCCTCGGCTGCCTTGGCGCGTTCGCGCTCGATGCGGCGCCAGCGGGCGACGTTCTCGTTATGCTCTTCCAGCGTCTTCGCGAAGGCATGGCCGCCGTCGATCCCGTTGGCGACAAAATACAGATCATCCGTCCGCGACGGATTCGCCACCGCCTCGAGCGCCGCCCTGCCGGGATTGGCGATCGGCGTCGGCGGCAGTCCCTTGATGACATAGGTGTTGTACGGCGTCGGCTTCTCGAGGTCGCTCTTGTAGATCGGCCTGTCGGCCGGCTTGCCGTCACCGCCGAACAATCCGTAGATCACCGTCGGGTCGGACTGCAGCCGCATGCCCTTCCTGAGCCGGTTGATAAACACCGCGGCCACGCGGGGGCGCTCGTCGGCCTTGCCCGTCTCCTTCTCAACGATGGAGGCGAGCGTGACGAACTCGTCGATGGTCTTGATCGGCAGATCCTCGGCGCGCCGCTCCCAGATGGACTGCACCAGCGCCTTCTGGTCCGCCATCAGCTTCGCCACCACCTCCTTGCGGGACAGCCCGCGCGTGAAGCGGATCGTATCGGCGGCAAGAGAGCCTTCCGGCGGAAGTTCCTCGGGCAGCTCGCCCGACAGTTCCTCCGTCTTGGCGATGCGGTCGAACACCTGCTTGACCGTCAGGCCCTCAGGGATCGTCAGGGAATACAGGACCGACTTGCCGCTCTGCAGCAGCTCCATGACGTCCTTCATGGATGCGCCCGGCTTGATCTCGTATTCGCCTGCCTTCAGGCTGCTGTCGGCCTTGTTGATGCGCAGCCCCACCAGGAAGACGCGGGAGTCGCGGATGATGCCTTCCCGCTGAAGCAGGTCGGCGATCTCGCGCGTGCCGGTATTGGGCTTGATGAGAACGGTTTCGGTCGTCGTCGTCGGGCCGGGGCGGACGAACTCGCGATAGCCGAGATAGAACACGCCGCCGGCGATGAGCACTGTGAAAACAACGAGTGAAAGCAGGAAGTTAAGGAACGTGACAACCTGATTCCGCGACTGCCGCGAACGGCGCGGCGGCGGTGGTGTACCCTCCTTGGGACGAAGGCGGCCCCGCGACGTGTCGATTGCTACGGGGCGCGCCAAAAACTCGTTCTGTTCTCCCTGCATCCTGCTCGCTAGTCTCCTGTGGCCGCATCAGACTCAAGTGTCGGATGCTGCACAATAGCGACATTTTTCCGGCTTCAAAGCCCGAACGGATAGAATACTCAGGCTTCGTAGCGACGGAAGAGCAGCGACGCGTTCGTGCCGCCGAAACCGAAGGAATTCGACAGCGCAACGTCGATCTTGCGCTTGCGCGGCTTGTGGGGAACCAGGTCGATCGGCGTCTCGACCTCGGGATTGTCGAGGTTGATGGTGGCCGGAGCGATCTGGTCGCGAATCGCCAGGATCGAGAAGATGGCCTCCGCCGCGCCTGCGGCACCAAGCAGGTGCCCGATGGACGACTTGGTCGAAGACATGGACGCCTTCTCCGCGGCCCCGCCGAGGAGCCGTTCGACGGCCCTGAGCTCGATCGTGTCGGCCATGGTCGAGGTGCCATGGGCATTGATGTAGTCGATGTCCGCCGGGCTGATGCCCGCGCGCCTGACCGCCGCGGTCATGCAGCGGAACGCGCCGTCGCCGTCCTCGGACGGCGCGGTGATGTGGTAGGCATCACCGGACAGACCGTAGCCGATGACCTCGGCATAGATCTTTGCGCCGCGGGCTTTTGCGTGCTCGAGCTCCTCGAGCACCACGACACCCGCGCCCTCGCCCATCAGGAAGCCGTCGCGGTCCACGTCATAGGGACGGGACGCCTTCTCGGGCGTGTCGTTGAATTTCGTGGTCAGCGCCTTGCATGCCGAGAAGCCTGCGATGGACAGGCGTACCACTGGCGCTTCAGCACCGCCGGCAAGCATCACATCGGCATCGCCGAACGCGATCAGGCGTGCAGCGTCGCCGATGGCATGGGCACCGGTGGAACAGGCGGTGACGACCGCGTGGTTCGGTCCCTTGAGCCCGTGCCGGATCGAGACCTGCCCGGACACCAGGTTGATGATATTGCCGGGAATGAAGAACGGGCTGATGCGGCGCGGGCCCTTCTCCTGAAGGGTAAGCGCGCCTTCGGCAATGCCTTGGATGCCTCCGATGCCCGAGCCGATCATCACGCCGGTGGCGCAACGATCCGCCTCGGTCTTCGGTTCCCATCCGGAATCAGCCAGGGCCAGATCCGCCGCAGCTATTCCATAGATGATGAAATCCGACACCTTCCGTTGTTCACGCGGATCAAGGAAGGCATCGGGATCGAACGCGCCCTCGCCCTCACGGGGAATCAGACTTGCAATCTTGCAAGGCAGATCTTCGACATCGAAATGTTCGATACGACGAGCACCTGATTTCCCTTCAAGCAGCCGTTTCCAGCTCAGCTCGGCCCCGAGGCCGAGGGGAGAAAGAAGGCCCAAGCCTGTGACGACGACGCGCCTCATCTCTGGATTGTCTCGTTTGCTATATTGTTCGGGCGACTGCTCAGGCCTTGTTGACAGCCTTCTCGATGAAGTCGACAGCGTCCTTGATCGTGAGAATCTTCTCGGCGTGCTCGTCGGAAATCTCGACGCCGAACTCTTCCTCGAACGCCATCACCAGCTCGACGGTATCCAGGCTGTCTGCGCCAAGATCGTCAATGAAGTTCGCATTGTCGACCACCTTCGCCTCGTCGACGCCGAGATGCTCGGAGACGATTTTCTTGACGCGCTCTGCAATATCGCTCATGTGAGAACCCTCAACTTAAGGAATTTCCTGTTTCGTTAGCCGCAGGCTTGCAGCTAATCAAGCTTGAAAGAAAGCCGGCCCGCGGCAAACAAGTCGGCACCGGCCATTCCCTACACTGGGCTATTTTGTGCCCGTTTGCGCCAGGGCAATACCACGGCGCAATCTTATAGCCAAGACACATAAAGCGTCCTGACAATGTCCACAGCCACCCATGCACCACGCGGGCAAGCATCGGCGGCCGCGAATTAAACCATCAACATTCCGCCGTTCACGTGAATGGTCTGCCCGGTCACGTAACCGGCTTCGTCAGACGCCAGATACAGGACTGCGGCCGCGATGTCAGCCCCCGATCCCATCCGGCGCATCGGAATGCTTGCCATGATGGCCTCGCGTTGCTTGTCGTTGAGCTTGTCGGTCATCGCGGTTTCGATGAAGCCCGGCGCCACGCAGTTCACCGTGACGTTGCGGGTGGCGATTTCCTGCGCCAGCGACTTGGTGAAGCCGACCAGGCCCGCCTTGGACGCGCAGTAATTGGCCTGACCCGGGTTGCCTGCGACGCCGACGACGGACGAGATGTTGATGATCCGGCCGAAGCGGCGGCGCATCATCGCATGCGTCAGCTCGCGCGTCAGGCGGAAAGCGGAGGTGAGATTGACCTCCAGCACCTTGTCCCAGTCCTCATCGCTCATGCGCACGAACAGGCCGTCGCGCGTAATGCCCGCGTTGTTGACGAGAATGTCCACGCCTTCGAGCTCTTCCTCGGCTTTCCTGGCGAGCTCCTTGACCTGGTCGCGGTCGGACATGTCGGCAGTGAATACCTTCACGCGCTCGCCCAGCTCACCGGCCAGTTCATCGAGCTTCTCGCGCCGGGTGCCATGCAGGCCGACGATGGCGCCCTGGGCGTGCAGCGACCGCGCAATGGCTTCTCCGATTCCTCCCGAAGCCCCCGTGACGAGCGCCTTGCGGCCCGTGAGATCAAACATGGATTGTACCTCTCGTGCAGTATGTGGAAACACATCGGCCGGGCACATCCTGTTCCGTTTCCGCAGTGTCTGCCGTTTCTGTTAGCACAAACACGCGCGGAAAGGAAAATCCTGGCCGGCAACCAACCTGTTAAAGAAGCGCCTTCAGCACCGCCTCGATGTCCGCCGGGCCGTTGACGGCAACGGCGGAAATATCGCGGTTGATGCGCTTCGCGAGCCCCGTCAGGACCTTTCCGGAACCGATCTCGTAGAGGGTCGTGACGCCGTTTGCGCCGAACCACTCGACGGTTTCGCGCCAGCGCACGCGCCCGGTCACCTGCTCGACCAGTTTTTCGGCGATCGTCTCGGGATCGGTGAGCGGACTCACCGTCACGTTGGCGACGACCGGCACGGCCGGAGCGCTCTTGGCGACGGTGGCCAGCGCTTCCTTCATGCGCTCGGCGGCGGGCGCCATCAGCGCGGAATGGAAGGGAGCGGAGACCGGAAGCATGATGGCGCGCTTGGCGCCCTTCTCGCTGGCAAGCTTCGCGGCCTCTTCCACAGCCTCCTTGGCGCCGGAAATCACGAGCTGCCCGCCACCGTTGTCATTGGCGATCTGGCAGACACCGGAACCCGACGCGGCCTGGCAGACCGCTTCCACGTCCGCCGTTTCCAGGCCGATGATGGCGCACATTGCACCCTCTCCTACCGGGACCGCCGCCTGCATCGCGTCGCCGCGGATGCGCAGCAGGCGCGCCGTGTCGCTGAGGCTGAAGGTGCCGGCCGCGCACAGCGCGGAGTACTCGCCCAGCGAATGACCGGCCACGTAGGAGACCTTGTCGGCAAGCTTCAGGCCACCCTTCTCCAGGACGCGCATGACGGCGATGGAGACGGCCATCAGTGCCGGCTGGGCGTTGGCCGTGAGCGTCAGTACGTCTTCCGGACCGTCCCACATGATTCCCGACAGCTTCTGCCCCAGCGCCTCGTCAACCTCCTCGAAGACCGCGCGGGCTTCGGGAAACGCTTCAGCGAGCTCGCGGCCCATGCCGACGGCCTGGCTGCCCTGCCCGGGAAACGTGAAAGCAATAGTCATGCAGCGCTCCATGATCCTTGGAGATGAGGTGCAAATTTCGCGTGGTGGTGGCGCAATGCTCGCCTCCCGTCAAGCCTCTTGCGTCCCGGGGCCGCCCGAAAGGGCCAGATTTCCAAGAGAAACGGCCCATTTCGCGAGCTGATTTTTCAATGCGGATATCGAGTCAGCATGTGGCAACAGCGAAGGATGCCTGGCGATCCCGCATGGATTCGGCGCGGCGAATGTCTATATATGGTCCGCACCCGCCGGCACGGCAGCCGCCGGCCACGATCCCTCCAGAAGCGTCCGCCGGTTCCATGCAGAATGCCATCTCCGTCCAGCAGCTGACCAAGACCTATGACACGGGCCTGACGGCGCTCCACGGCATCGACCTCGATATCCGCGAGGGCGAGATACTGGCGCTGTTGGGGCCCAACGGCGCCGGCAAGACGACGCTGATTTCCATCGTCTGCGGCCTCGTGAACCCGACGGGCGGCCGCGTGGAGGTCTACGGCCACGACATCCGGACCGAATACCGCACGACACGCGCCCTCATCGGCCTGGTCCCGCAGGAGCTTCACGTGGAGACCTTCGAGACAGTCTGGAATACGGTCTCCTTTTCCCGCGGCCTGTTCGGCAAGAATCCGGACCCGGCGCTGATCGAATCGATCCTGAAGGATCTCTCCCTGTGGGACAAGCGGGATAGCAAGATCATGTCTCTCTCGGGCGGCATGAAGCGGCGGGTCATGATCGCCAAGGCGCTCTCGCACGAGCCGCGGATCCTGTTCCTCGACGAGCCGACGGCCGGGGTGGACGTGGAACTGCGTCGGGACATGTGGCATCTCATCCGCCGCCTGAAGGAATCGGGCGTAACCATCATCCTCACCACCCACTACATCGAGGAGGCGGAGGAGATTGCCGACCGCGTCGGCGTCATCAACAAGGGCCGGCTGATCGTGATCGAGGAGAAGCGCGAGCTGATGCGAAAGCTCGGCAGGAAACGGCTTTCCATTGAGCTCACCGACCCCCTCGCGGCGATCCCGGACAGCCTGTCTGCCTACGACCTCGAGCTTGCCGATGACGGCCGCCTGCTGGTCTACACCTATCACACCCAGGCCCCCGTTCGGGCATCGGGTCGCTTCTCGCCGACATCCACCGCACTGGCCTGGCCATTCGCGACCTGAGTACGAGCCAGAGTTCCCTGGAAGACATTTTCGTCAGCCTTGTGGAGGCATCCCGATGAACCTTCAGGCAATCAAGGCGATCTACCGGTACGAGATGGCCCGAATGCGCCGGACCGTCCTGCAGAGCATCGTCTCGCCGGTGCTTTCCACCTCGCTTTATTTCGTGGTGTTCGGATCCGCCATCGGCGGCCGCATCGAGACGGTGGAAGGTGTCCACTATGGCTCCTTCATCGTGCCCGGCCTCATCATGCTGACGCTGCTGCAGAATTCCATCGCGAATGCCTCCTTCGGCATTTATTTCCCGAAGTTCGTCGGCACCATCTACGAGGTTCTGTCCGCGCCCGTCTCCTTCGTCGAGATCGTGATCGGCTACGCCGGGGCAGCTGCCACCAAGTCGATCATCCTGGCCTTGATCATCCTGGCCACCGCCCATCTCTTCGTGCCGCTGCGCGTGGAGCATCCGCTTCTGATGCTTCTTTTCCTCGTGCTGACGGCGGTAACCTTCAGCCTGTTCGGATTCATCATCGGCATCTGGGCTGACAATTTCGAGAAGCTGCAACTGATCCCGATGCTGATCGTGACCCCGCTGGTCTTCCTGGGCGGTTCCTTCTATTCCATCGACATGCTGCCAGAGTTCTGGCGCACGGTGACCTTGTTCAACCCGGTCCTCTACCTGGTGAGCGGCTTCCGCTGGAGCTTCTTCGGCACTTCCGACGTGAGCGTCCACGTGAGCCTGGTCATGATCGCCGTCTTCCTGTCCGCCCGCATGGCGATCATCTGGTGGATGTTCCGCACCGGCTACCGCCTGCGCACATGATACCGGGCAGCATGGGGAAAGGCGCCGAAAGCGGCATTTTTCTGCCACCTGGAGGCTGGTTTCGCCTTGCATCTGGGGCAAAACCATGTATAAGCCGCCCATCTGCCGGTCCCGGCTGGGGGCTGAACGGAGGGGCCTTGCGCCTGTGCAAGCCATGAGGCGAGATCGCCTCTGCCTCCCGTGTCTCCGCTCTCGACCGTCTCGATACGCCTTTCTTCCCGGGTCGCTCCGGCAAGATGGGTCGTTGAGGCTCTGCGCCGGGTACAGGCAGGAATGCAACTGAAGAAAGGCAAGACATGGCTCTTTACGAACACGTGTTTCTTGCTCGGCAGGACCTCTCCCCGCAGCAGGTCGAGACGCTCATTGAGCAGTACAAGGGCGTCATCGAGGCTAACGGCGGCAAGGTTGGCCGTGTCGAGAACTGGGGACTGAAGTCCCTCGCCTACCGCATCAACAAGAACCGCAAGGCTTACTTTGCCCTGATGGACATTGATGCTCCGTCCGCTGCCGTGAAGGAGATGGAGCGTCAGATGGGCCTGTCGGAGGACATCCTCCGCTTCATGACCGTGCGCGTCGAGCAGCACGAGGAAGGCCCGTCGGCCATGATGCAGCGCCGCGACGATCGCGGTGAGCGTGGCGATCGTGGTGACCGTGGCGCCCGTGGTGGCCGCCGCGACCGTGACGACCGTCGTTCGCGTGACGAAGATCAGGGAGCTGAATAATGGTCGACATCAACCAGATTCCTACCCGCCGCCCGTTCCATCGCCGTCGCAAGACGTGCCCCTTCTCGGGCGCGAACGCTCCGAAGATCGATTACAAGGACGTGAAGCTCCTGCAGCGCTACATTTCCGAGCGCGGCAAGATCGTTCCGTCCCGCATCACGGCTGTCAGCCAGAAGAAGCAGCGTGAGCTGGCCCGCGCCATCAAGCGCGCCCGCTTCCTGGGTCTCCTGCCCTACGTCGTGAAGTAATCTTCCGGGGGCGCGGCCATCCCGCGCCCTCTCCTCCCCGTGACGGGCACGGGCGAGCGTCTCTCAAATCCCGGGTTGGAGCATCGCGCTCCTAACTGCCTCGGCAGGACAGCGAACTGAGTTTACCGCCTGAGCGGTCCGTTTCCTGGCTTGCCTGAACCGAATGCGGCCCTGCCGCCAGACAAAGGAAACGAAGATGGAAGTCATTCTTCTCGAACGCATCGCACGCCTCGGCCAGATGGGCGACGTCGTCAAGGTCAAGGACGGCTATGCCCGCAACTACCTGCTGCCGCAGGGCAAGGCTCTCCGTGCGAACGAAGCCAACCGCAAGAAGTTTGAAGCCCAGCGCGCCGAGCTCGAGGCCCGCAACCTGCAGCGCAAGCAGGAAGCCGAGGCCGTCGCCGAGAAGCTCAACGGCCAGAGCTTCGTGGTCATCCGCTCGGCTGCCGAGACCGGCCAGCTCTATGGTTCCGTGTCGGCCCGCGACATCGCCGAGGTCCTGGATCAGGCCGGCTTCAAGGTTGGCCGCAGCCAGATCGTGCTGAAGGCCCCGATCAAGAACATCGGCATCGCCGAGGTCGCCATTGCCCTTCACGCCGAAGTGACCGCGACCATCACGCTGAACGTCGCCCGCACGGCCGACGAGGCTGAGCGCCAGGCTCGTGGCGAGAAGCTGGACTCCGCCGAAGCGATCTACGGCGAGGACATCACCGAAGCTTCCAACCCGGAAGCCTTCTTCGAGCCGGGCGCCGCTGAGGAAGGCGAGGAAGAGTAATAGTCCAGTTATTCTGGCAAGAATAATCAGGATGAAGCCGGGCCCTACGCCCGGCTTTTTCTTGGGCTTTTCTTGTGGACAGCGGCCCTGCAATGCGGGTCAACCGGGCACGCAAGCGGCGACATGAACGCCAACTGATCTAATGTGATCCGGTTAACTCTTTTCTTTCAAACACTAATGCCCCATACTTGACAGAGTCCCATGGTCATGGGGGTGTTGATGAATCGCATACTTGCAGGTCTTGCATCGCGCCTCATCCGTAAAGGTACCCTCATCGTAACGGATGCGGCAGGTCAGGTTCACCGTTTCGGTGACGGCACGGGCGAGCCCGTGCACATCAAGATTCATTCATCGAAGGCTGAGCTCCGCATTGCGCTGGACCCGAGCCTAGGCTTTCCCGAAGCCTACATGGACGGCGAGCTCGACTTTCTCCACGGCGACCCGCTGTCGTTTCTGGCCATTGCCTACCAGAACATGGGGCTGAAGGGAGCGCACTCCCTGCCGATGTACATCATGGACGGTTTGCGGCGGCTCGGCCGGCGGTTCCAGCAGATCAACCTGCCGGGCCGATCGCGCAGGAACGTCGCCCATCACTATGATCTCTCCGGCGAACTCTATCGCATGTTCCTGGACGAGGACATGCAGTATTCCTGCGCCTACTTCCCGCGTCCCGGCATGACGCTTGAGGAGGCGCAGCTCGCCAAGAAGCAGCACATCGCCGCGAAACTGGATCTCAAGCCCGGCCAGAAGGTGCTCGACATCGGCAGCGGCTGGGGCGGCATGGGCCTGTTCCTTGCCAAACAGTTCGACGTGGAAGTGCTGGGTGTGACCCTCTCCACCGAGCAGCTGGCTGTGGCGAACCAGCGCGCGAAGGATCAGAAGCTGTCTGACCGCGTCCGCTTCGAGCTGGCCGATTACCGTTCGCTCAGGGGCCCCTTCGATCGCATCGTCTCCGTCGGCATGTTCGAGCATGTCGGCGTGAACCACTTCCAGACTTTCTTCAACAAGTGCCGCGACCTGCTGACGGATGACGGTGTGATGCTGCTGCACACGATCGGCCGCACCTATGTCCCGTCGGCCACGGCGGCCTTCATCCGCAAGTACATCTTCCCGGGCGGCTATATCCCCTCCCTGTCGGAGGTGATGCCGGCCATCGAGAAGTCCGAACTGATTGTCACGGACATCGAGATCCTGCGTCTCCACTACGCCGAGACGCTGAAGGTGTGGCGTGAACGCTTCATGGCCCGTCGCGACGACGTGGTAAAACTCTACGACGAACGCTTTGCCCGCATGTGGGAGTTCTACCTGGCCGGATCGGAAGCCTCCTTCCGCTGGCAGGAGATGGTGAACTTCCAGATCCAGCTCTCCAGGCAGCGGGAGACCTTGCCGCTGACGCGCGACTACATGGTGGACACCGAGCGCCAGCTGGTCGCCTCGGGCTCCCCAGCCCGTCCCGCCTATTCGGACGCTGCCGAATAAGAGGCGAAGGCGGCCCGGACGCCGGGCCGTTCATCACGCTGCCGCGCCTGCCCCATCCGGAACCAGCCAGCAGGTCATCCCGCGGTTGGCGGTTTCGGCGAACTTCCGAACTGCAATAGAATTCCGCCAGACAGGTTGATTCGGCTGTCAAGCGCTTTGAGTGCAGCCTCGAGATAACGGTGGAAAGCGGGCGCATCTGCGCCCGCTTGTCCCCGTAAGGCTTAACCGTGAGCGCCAGACAGCGTAGGACAGTGATGTCCGAGCGGGCGTTCAAGCGCCTGAAACCGTATGAGCGTGGGTAGATCATGGTCGAAGCAGTCCGGAAGCTGGAAGCGGCGGAGTCGCCGGTCTACCGCGAGCCCCCGCACAACATCGAGGCCGAGCAGGCCCTGCTGGGCGCCATTCTGGTCAACAATGACGCCTACTACCGGGTTTCCGACTTCCTGAAGCCCGAGCATTTCTTTGAACCGCTCCACAAGAAGATCTACGAGGTCGCCGGCGATCTGATTCGCATGGGCAAGATGGCCAATCCGGTCACGCTCAAGACGTTCCTGCCGGCGAACGAGAAGGTTGGCGAGCTGACGGTCGCTCAGTACCTGGCCCGTCTGGCGGCGGAAGCCGTGACGATCATCAATGCCGCCGACTATGGCCGCGCCATCTACGACCTGGCGACGCGCCGTTCGCTGATTTCGCTGGGCGAGGAGATGGTGAACCTCGCCTATGACGCGCCAGTGGACATGCCGCCGAACGAGCAGATCGAAATGGCCGAGCGCCGGCTGTTCGAGCTGGCTGAGACGGGCCGTTACGACGGCGGCTTCGAGAGCTTCGCAGAAGCCACCAGGCAGGCCGTGGACATGGCTAATGCCGCCTTCATGCGCGACGGCGGCCTGTCGGGCATTTCGACGGGTCTGCGCGACCTCGACCGCCGCATGGGTGGCCTGCAGCCCTCCGACCTGATCGTGCTGGCCGGCCGTCCCGGCATGGGTAAGACCTCGCTTGCCACCAATATCGCCTTCAACATCGCCCAGGCCTACGAGCCGATCCAGCAGGCCGACGGAACGTTCAAGGCCGCGCGCGGCGGCGTCGTCGGCTTCTTCTCGCTCGAAATGTCGTCCGAGCAGCTGGCCACCCGTATCATCTCCGAGCAGACGGAGATCAGCTCGGCCAAGATCCGCCGCGGCGAGATCTCTGAAGCCGAGTTCGAGAAGCTGGTCGCCTGCGCCCAGATGATGCAGAAGGTGCCGCTTTACATCGACCAGACTGGTGGTATTTCGATCGCCCAGCTGGCGGCGCGCGCCCGCCGCCTGAAACGCCAGCGCGGTCTTGATGTCATCATCATCGACTATATCCAGCTCATGCAGGGCTCCTCGATCCGGGCGAGCCAGAACCGCGTGCAGGAAATCACGGAAATCACCACCGGCCTCAAGGCGCTGGCAAAGGAGCTGAACACGCCGATCATCGCGCTCTCGCAGCTCTCGCGTCAGGTGGAGATGCGCGACGACAAGCGCCCGCAGCTCTCCGACCTGCGTGAATCGGGCTCGATCGAGCAGGATGCGGACGTGGTGCTTTTCGTGTATCGTGAGGAATACTACCTCAAGAACAAGGAACCGAAGCCCGGCACGGACGAATATCTGCGCTGGGAGGCCGAGATGAACGAGGTTCGCGGGAAGGCGGAAGTCATCATCGCCAAGCAGCGTCACGGTCCGACGGGAACCGTCACCCTTGGCTTCCAGGGTGAGTTCACGCGCTTCCACGATCTCGCTGATGAGAGCCATCTACCGGAGCGTTTTGAATAGTTGTGGTCACGACAGCACTCACGGACCATCCTGGCCCGCATCTGGCGGGGGGGCATCTGATCATTGATCTCGATGCGCTGGCGCACAACTACCGCCTGCTGAAGGAGCGCGCGCGTCCCGCCGATGTGGCGGGCGTCGTCAAGGCCAATGCCTATGGCCTCGGCATCGAGCCGGTGGCCAGAACGCTGTGGGAGGAAGGCTGTCGCCGCTTCTTCGTGGCGCTTCCGCACGAGGGCATCGTTCTGCGGCAGATCCTGCCCGAAGCGGACATCTTCGTCTTCAATGGCCTGTTCGGCGCGGAAGCCGCCGCGGCCTACGGCGCAGCTCGGCTGATCCCGGTGCTGAACTCCCCTACCGACCTTTCCATGTGGGAAGCCTACGGCTGGGACGGCGACGTCCGCCGCCCCTGCGCTCTCCATGTGGAGACGGGCATCAACCGCCTTGGCCTGACCGCTGACCATGCCCGCCAGTTCGCGGAGGAGAATGCGCTGACCGGCGCCCTCACCCCAATCCTGGTCATGACCCACCTGGCCTGCGCCGACGTTCCGGGCCATCCGATGAGCGCCGCGCAGCTCGCCCGTTTCCGGGAACTGCGCCGGCTGTTTCCCGATGCCACGGCGAGCATCGCCAATTCAGCCGGCGTTTTCCTGGGTGGCGACTATCTGTGCGACGTGGTCCGCCCCGGCATTGCGCTCTATGGCGGTAATCCGATCTCGGGGATGGAGAGCCCGCTGCGCCCGGTGGTGACAGCGCTCTCCCGCGTCGCCCAGATCAGGCACCTGAATGCCGGCGAGACCGTCGGCTACGGGGCTACACCCGTGCATCGCGACTCCATCATCGCGGTCGGCTCCACCGGCTATGCGGACGGCTACCACCGCGCGCTCTCCCGCACGGGCAGCCCGGCTGAGCGCATTCCGGCCCACAGTTTCATCCATGGCCGCCGTGTGCCCGTGATCGGCCGCATCTCCATGGATCTGACTCTGTTCGATGTGACGGACCTGGGCGAGAACGCCGTGGCGCCCGGGGACATGATCGAGCTGTTCGGTCCGAACATCCCGCTGGACGAGGTGGCGAATGCCTGCGGCACCATCTCCTATGAACTGCTGACCTCGCTCGGACAGCGGTACTATCGGGAATATGTGAGAAAACAGAGCTGATGGCGCGGCCACGGAGTCAATTCGTCTGCCAGAACTGCGGCACGGTGCACGCCCGCTGGGCAGGCAAGTGTGATGGCTGCGGCGAGTGGAACACCCTCGTCGAGGAAGGCACCTCCGGCGGCATCGGCAGCGGTCCGCAGATGGCCCGCAAGGCGCGCGCCGGCACGCCGGTCACACTCACCACCCTTTCCGGTGACATCGAGGATGCACCACGCATCAGGACCGGCATCGAGGAGCTTGACCGTGTAACCGGCGGCGGCTTCGTGCGTGGCTCCGCCCTGCTGGTTGGCGGCGATCCCGGCATCGGCAAGTCGACCCTTCTGACCCAGGCGGCGGCCGCTCTTGCCGAGAAGGGCCACCGCATCGTCTATGTGTCGGGCGAAGAGGCAGTGGCGCAGATCCGGCTGCGGGCCCAGCGCATCGGCGTGGCCGACAAGCCCGTGGAGCTTGCGGCCGAGACCAATGTAGAGAACATCCTCGCCACCCTCGAGGGCGGCCGCCGGCCCGACCTCGTGATCCTCGACTCCATCCAGACCCTGTGGACGGACATGGCGGATTCCGCCCCGGGCACCGTGACCCAGGTGCGCGCCGCCGCCCAGGCCATGATCCGCTACGCCAAGTCCACCGGCGCGGCGATCGTCCTCGTCGGCCACGTCACCAAAGAGGGCCAGATCGCGGGCCCCCGCGTGGTCGAGCACATGGTGGACGGCGTTCTCTACTTCGAGGGCGAAGGCGGTCATCATTACCGCATCCTGCGCACGGTGAAGAACCGCTTCGGCCCAACCGACGAGATCGGCGTCTTCGAAATGGGCGACAAGGGCCTGCGCGAGGTCCCGAACCCGTCCGAGCTGTTCATGGGCGACCGCACCGCCGCCGCCCCGGGAACCGCGGTCTTTGCCGCGATGGAAGGCACCCGCCCGCTGCTCGTGGAGATCCAGGCTCTGGTCGCCCCCTCTCCCCTCGGCACGCCGCGCCGCGCCGTGATCGGATGGGACGCCTCGCGCCTGTCGATGGTGCTGGCCGTGCTGGAAGCCCATTGCGGGGTCCGCTTCTCCCAGCACGATGTCTACCTCAATGTCGCCGGCGGTTACCGTATAAGCGAGCCGGCAGCCGACGTTGCCGTCGCCGCGGCGCTCATCTCTTCCCTCACCGGACTTGCCCTCCCGCATGATTGCGTCTATTTCGGCGAAATCAGCCTGTCCGGAGCGATCAGACCGGTCTCCCACGCATCGAGCCGGCTGAAGGAGTCCGAAAAGCTCGGCTTCACGCAGGCGGTCATGCCTCCGGGTAACGAAGAGATTGTGGGAGGCATCTGGTCAAGAGCATATAGGCCTCGCGAGCTGGCGGACCTTGTAGTAAGGATTGCGGGCGCTTCCGCGGGCACCAACAGGAACAGAGCCAGGATCGAAAACCGGCCGGCGAATGAATTGGGGTAGCAATGCCGATTACGCTTCTTGATGGAATCTTCATCGGGTTCACGTTGATCTCCGCCATTCTGGCGATGATCCGTGGTTTCTCGCGCGAGATTCTGTCGATCGCATCCTGGGCGGTCGCCGCCGTTGCGGCATTTTTTCTCTATCCCGTGGTCTTGCCCTACATTACCCCCCATATTAGCAACGCGATGATCGCGCTTGCCTTGGCGGCTGCCTCTGTTTTCCTCGTCGTGCTGATCATTGCCACGCTCATCACGATGAAGATCGCGGATTTCATCATAGACTCGCGCATCGGTGCGCTGGATCGCACGCTGGGCTTTGTCTATGGCGCCGCCCGTGGCATCATTGTCATGGCAGTCGCGTTCCTGTTTCTGACCTGGCTGCTGGGTGCGAACCCGCCGACCTGGGTCGCCGAGGCGAAGTCGAAGCCTCTGCTCGAGGGTGTTGGTACATGGCTGAAGGATCTGCTGCCGGAGGACCCGGAGATTTCCATCCTCGACAAGCTGACACCCGGCGCGACTGAAGAGACCGCGACGAACAACTGACGGCTGGCAAGGCCACCGCCCAAGCTGCAGACCGAATGAAAGGCAAGCCGGCAATGGCTGTTGAATGCGTTATTCCTGACGAAGGCGACGATCACTTTCACGACGAATGTGGCGTCTTTGGCATCTTTGGCCGCAAGGATGCAGCTGCAATCGTGGCCCTGGGCCTCCATGCTCTCCAGCATCGCGGACAGGAGGCCGCGGGCATCGTTTCCTACGACGGACACCAGTTCTTCGTCGAACGCCACGTCGGCCTGATCAGCGACAACTTCACAAAAAAGGCGGTGATCGACCGCCTGCCCGGCGCCCGGGCCATTGGCCATACCCGCTATTCCACGGCCGGCGGCTCGGGCCTGCGCAATGTCCAGCCCTTCTTCGCCGAGCTTGCCGATGGCGGCTTTGCCATCGCCCACAACGGCAACCTCACCAATGCCCGGACGATCCAGCGCGCCCTGCAGAAGCAGGGCTCGATCTTTTCGTCCACCTCGGACACCGAGACGATCCTGCACCTGGTCGCGACCAGCAAGGAGAAGGACACCAACGCCCGCTTCATCGACGGCGTGCGCCAGATCGAGGGCGCCTTCTCGCTGGTGGCGCTGACCAACAAGAAGATGATCGGCTGCCGCGATCCGCTGGGCATCCGCCCGCTGGTTCTGGGCGACCTCGACGGCTCCTACATCCTCGCCTCGGAGACCTGTGCGCTCGACATCATCGGTGCCCGCTTCGTGCGTGACATCAAGCCGGGCGAGATGGTGGTCATCACCGAAGACGGCATCGAGAGCTTCTTCCCCTTCGAGCCGCAGCCGTCCCGCTTCTGCATCTTCGAGTACATCTATTTCGCCCGCCCGGATTCGCTGGTAGAAGGCCACAACGTCTACGAGGTCCGCAAGCGCATTGGCGCCCAGCTCGCCCGCGAGCATCCCGTGGATGCCGACATCGTGATCCCCGTGCCGGACTCCGGCACGCCTGCGGCCATCGGCTTCGCGCAGGAAGCCGGCATTCCCTTCGAGCTTGGCATTATCCGCAACCACTACGTGGGCCGTACCTTCATCCAGCCGACCGATGCCATCCGCCACATGGGCGTGAAGCTCAAGCACAACGCCAACCGCCGCTCCATCGAGGGCAAGCGCGTGGTTCTGGTGGACGACTCGATCGTCCGCGGCACCACCAGCCAGAAAATCGTGCAGATGGTACGCGACGCGGGCGCGAAGGAAGTGCACATGCGCATCGCCTCCCCGCCCACGCGTGCGCCCTGCTTCTATGGCGTCGACACGCCGAGCGCCTCCAAGCTCCTGGCCTCGCGCATGTCGATCGAGGAGATGGCGGAGTTCATCCGCGCCAACTCGCTGGGCTTCCTCAGCATCGAGGGCCTCTATCGTGCGCTCGATTTGCCGGGACGCAACAGCGAATGCCCGCAGTACTGCGACGCCTGCTTCACCAAAGACTATCCGACCCGTCTGACCGATCAGGAAGGAACCGACGATCTCCGTCATGCGTCCCTTCTCGGCTCCAACGCTTGACGCCAACGCGCCCCGGATCGGGACCCGCCCCTGGCTGACCACCTGATCCGGAACGCCGGCTGAACTCGGAGACTGCCTTACAATGACTGAAACTCTCGACCTTTCCGGCCAGATCGCTCTCGTTACCGGTGCTTCCCGGGGCATTGGCTATTTCCTTGCAAAGGGCCTTGCCGCCGCTGGTGCCCACGTGATTGCAGTGGCGCGTACTGTCGGCGGGCTGGAGGAACTGGACGACGAGATCAAGGCTCTCGGCGGCAGCGCGACGCTCGTGCCTCTGGATCTCACCGACATGGTCGGCATCGACCGGCTCGGCGGCGCCATTCACGAGCGCTGGGGCAAGCTGGACATCCTCGTTGCCAACGCCAGCATCTTGGGCGTGGTTTCCCCGATCGGCCATGTCGAGGCCAAGGTCTTCGAGAAGGTTATGACGGTGAACGTCATCTCCACCTGGCGCCTGATCCGCTCCGTGGACCCGCTGTTGCGCGCCGCCGAGGCAGGCCGCGCCATGGTCATGTCCTCGGGCGCAGCCCATTCGGCACGCGCTTTCATGGCCCCCTATGCCGCCTCCAAGGCGGCCGTCGAGGCCCTCGTCCGCTCCTGGGCCCACGAGACGCAGAATCTTCCGCTGCGGGTCAATGCGGTCGATCCCGGACCGACCCGGACGGCCATGCGTGCCCAGGCGATGCCCGGCGAAGATCCGAACACATTGCCGCACCCGTCTGAGGTGGCGGCGAAGATCCTGCCGCTTGCAAGCCGTTCCGTTACCGAGACCGGCGCCATTTTCCACGTGCGCGAGAACCGGTTCCTGCACTACCAGATGCCGCGCTGAGACAGGCAAACCGGTTGACGTCATCTCCCCTATGGTTACGCTAGCGAACCGCTGTGAAGAGAAGACACAGCCCGGTATCGGGTACGCTGTCCATGATGACGGCGGGGCTGGTGTTCTGTTCGTGAGCATCCCGGACCCAGAGGTGTAGCATGCTGCCAGCGGCCATTCTCATCCTTGCCCTGTTTCTTGGCCTCTGGGCCGCTGCCGCGCTTTGGCTGATGACGGCAATGAAGCTCAACTTCCGCCAGGCGTTGCTCTACGTGCCGCTGAAACTTCTGTTCGGTGTCAGGGACGACGTCATGGTTTCGGTACGCGACTCGCAGGCACCGGTGATTTACGCGGTATGGCACAGTTCGCGCCTTGAACCGGCGTTGATGCTGTCGCTCCTTCCGGATGACACGCTTCACATCCTCGACGTGGATTCCGCCCAGGCCTGGTGGCTTGATCCCTGGCGGTCCCTTGCCCGCACCATCGTCTTCAATGCGCGCCACGTGTTCGTGAGCCGTCGCTTGGTCCGCCGCCTCCGAGGACGCGGGCGTCTGGCCCTCTACCTGCCGGATGATCCCGCCCCCGACACCAAAGCCTTCCGCCTGTTCCGTGCCATCTCCCGCATCGCTGTCAGTTCCGACGCCCGAATTGTCCCGATCTATGTCGAAGGGGCAGATACGAGCATGCTCTCCCTGGACAAGGACAAGCGCTCCCGCCTGCTGCCGCGTCTGCGCATTCACGCCCTTCCGGCCATGACCATCGCCGATCTGATTGCTGCCGCCGCGCCGGAAAAGCCCCTCGCCGCCGCGGCCATGTTCGACTACCTGTTGAAGGTTCGCCCGTCGCCAACCGACAGCGACTGACCGTTCCCTCTCTTGCGAAAAACAGAAAAGGTGAAATACTGCCTCTGTTGCACCGGCGCTCGTGATGAGGAGGGTACGATCGCCGGCGCGGCGGGATAAATATGGGACTATTTTTGTATTGCGTTGCGGATAATTAACTTCGCACTTAATTTTGCAGGCATGTGTCTGAGAACCGGAGGAGGGGAAATCGGACATGCTCGATCGAGCTTTGTTGAGGAATGTGGCCTGGGGATGCCTGGCCGGCGCCGCGCCGCCGGTTCTGAAATTTGCGGCCGTTTGCGCCAGCATCCAGGCGTTTGAATTGCCATCAGCCGGATTTCTGGCAGGTTCAGCGCTGCTGACCGCTGCGGGAGGCTTTGCGGCCTGGGCTCTAACCGGGAGGGAAACCAGGGTCGTGGCCGCGCTGCTCGCTGGCGCCGCGGTTCCCGCGCTCATTGCGGTTGGGCTTTCCGACTACGTTGAGAACAGCCGCCTGAGCCGGGTTAGCCTGGCGTCGCTTGTCAACTCTCCGGCGCGCGCAGAACAGCCCGCCGATGGCAATCACGCCGCCGAGACGGTGGCCTACCGCGGCGGTAGTATGCTTGTGATTTCGCCGCGCGTGGACGGCGAGCTGCCGACAGTTCCGCTATCTGTCAGCGCGGAGGTTATAAGCCCCTCGGGCGAACGGCGCCTGGCTGATATCGGCGAGATAACGAGCTTCAGCGCGCCCACGGCGTTCACCCTGCCCGCCGGAACCCGGACCGTCTACATTGCCGGCCATGAGGTGGATGGCCTCGACCTGGATTCGCCGGTGCAGATGCTGGATCTGGCCCTTTCGACGGTTCCAACGGAATCGGGCGACTTCCTCTGGGCCCTCGGCCTGAAACGGGAGTACGAGATCTTCGGCATGGCCTTTGGCGTGCAAACGCAGATGCAGGCGCAGGATCAGGGTGTCCTCGAAAACAGCTGAACTGCCGTTGTGGCAGCGCGGTTCAAACTGACTGGGCTGAAGGGTGTTCAGGCTCCGGTCCGGAGCCTGAAAGGGCATCCCTGCCGATCAGGCGCGATAACCGGCACTGTTGCAAGCCTCTTCGCGTGGCCGAGAACTTATTCGTCGGCCTCGGAAGCGGCATTGCCCGCCTTGCTCTGCAGCGTGTCGCCCCCTGCGACCGTTCCCTTCTCCGCCTCGAGGCGGGCGCGCCGGGCGTAGGCACGGGCGCTGAAGCCGAGGAAGATGATGTAGGCGATCGCTGCAGCGGCGACGGTTTGCCAGGTGTAGCTCGCCAGCAGAAACACCAGTGCCACAAACACCAGCATGAGCGGCATCACGAACTCGCGGCGTACCCGCGTGCCCGACACCTTGCCCGAGTAGACCGGCAGGCGGCTGATCATCAGCATGGCGATGACGATGGTGTAGACGGAAGCGCCGATGGCGACGCTGTCGTTGACCGGGAAACCGAGGAAACCGAAATAGATCGGCAGCATCACGAGAACGCCGCCCGCTGGCGCGGGAACGCCGACGAAATAGTCCCCTTCCCAGGCGGGACGGTTTTGGTCCTCGAGCGCCACGTTGAAACGGGCAAGCCGCAGCGCGCAGGCGATCGCGAAAACGAGGGCTGCGATCCAACCGAACGTGTGCGCCTTGTCAAGCAGGTAGGCGTAGAGCACCAGGCCCGGCGCCACGCCGAAATTGACGATGTCGGCGAGCGAGTCGAGCTGTTCGCCGAACTTGGAGCTCGCCTTGAGCATCCGCGCCACACGGCCGTCGACGGCATCAAGCGATGCCGCGATCAGCACCATGATCACCGCTGTCTCGAACCGGCCGTCATAAGCGAGCCGGATGCCGGAGAGGCCCGCGCAGATGGCGATGATGGTGATCATGTTGGGAATGATCATCCGCAGCGGAATCTCGCGCAACCGCGGGCCGCCTCCCCCATGCGGTTCAAACGGAGCAAACGGCCCTGCCATCACGACACCCTCACGAGGGGAGCCGGAGCGGAGCTGCCGAACTCTGCGATGATGGTCTCGCCGCCCACGGACGTCTGGCCCACGGCGACACGCGGGCGGGCGCCCTCAGGCAGGTAGACGTCCACGCGCGAGCCGAAGCGGATCAGGCCGAAGCGCTCGCCTGCCTGGATTTCCGCGGGGGGCTGTGCCCAGCACACGATGCGGCGCGCCACGAGGCCCGCGATCTGCACGACGCCGACCGGACCGTGGCCCGTCTCGATGACGAGGCCGTTGCGTTCGTTTTCTTCGCTCGCCTTGTCGAGGTCGGCGTTGAGGAAGCGGCCGGGCCTGTACTCGATCAGCGAGATGCGCCCCTTCACCGGCGAGCGGTTGATGTGGCACGAGAACACGTCCATGAAGATGGAGATGCGCAGCATCTCGCCTTCGAGGCCGAGTTCCTTCGGCGGATAAGCCGGCCCCACAGCCGAGATCGTGCCGTCGGCGGGCGCGATGACCAGCCTGTCGTCGATCGGTGTGTAACGTTCGGGATCGCGGAAGAAATAGATGCACCAGACGGTGAAAACGAGGCCGATCCAGAACAGCGGCTCCCAGATCAGTCCGAGCAGGAGCGAGCCGACGAAGAAGCCGGCGATGAACGGGTAGCCCTCACGGTGGATGGGCACGAGCGTTTTCTTGATCGTGTCGGTCAGGCTCATGGTCACTCGCTTGCAGCTTCGGGGTGGAAAATCCCTACCGAAATGGGGCTGATCCGGCAACAGTTAAAGCCCCGATTGCATCCTTGCTGCACATGTCATGCCGTTCGACCGGTCCCGGCAGGTGCCCATGAACCGTAACGATACGCACTTCTCCTCATGCCCTGCCTGCCTGGATGTGAGGGGAAGAATTCGGCGTCAAACCTTCGGTTCCTCGTAAGCCGGAGACTTGCGGACCACGATGCCCATCTCGTCCTCCTCGCGGGCGCGGCGCAGGCGCTCCTCGGCTTCGGTCGCCTCGCGCTGCCGGTTCCACATCTCGGCGTAGAGCCCGCCCTTCTCCAGCAGCGACCGGTGCGTGCCGCGTTCGGCAATCTGACCGTCCCGCAGCACGATGATCTCATCGGCATTGACCACCGTGGACAGCCGGTGGGCGATGACGAGCGTCGTGCGCCCGCGGCTCACCAGGTCGAGCGCGGCCTGAATCTCCTGCTCCGTATGCGTGTCTAGCGCCGAGGTGGCCTCGTCGAGGATGAGGATGGGCGGTGCCTTGAGAATCGTGCGGGCGATCGCCACGCGCTGCTTTTCGCCACCCGAAAGCTTGAGTCCCCGTTCACCGACCATCGAATTGTAGCCGTCCGGCAGCGACTGGATGAACCCGTCGATCTGCGCGAGCGCGGCGGCGTTGCGCACCTCTTCGTCGGACGCGTCGGGGCGGCCATAGCGTATGTTGTAGGCGATCGTGTCGTTGAACAGCACGGTGTCCTGCGGGACCATGCCGATGACACGGCGCAGGCTCTCCTGCGTCACGTCGCGCACGTCCTGCCCGTCGATCAGGATCGCGCCCTTCTGGATGTCGTAGAACCGGAAGATGAGGCGCGAGATGGTCGATTTGCCGGCACCTGACGGACCGACGATGGCGACCGTCTTGCCTGCCGGAATGGTGAAGCTGATGCCCTTGAGGATTGGCCGCGCCGGATCGTAGGCGAAGTGAACGTCCTCGAACCGCACCTCGCCCTTTTCGATTCTGAGCGGTTTCGCGTCGGGCTTGTCCCTGACATCCGGCTCCACGTCGAGCAGATTGAACATCTCCTCGATGTCGGTAAGCCCCTGCCGGATCTCGCGGTAGACCGAGCCGATGAAGTTGAGCGGGATCGAGAGCTGGATGAGCAGCGCGTTGACGAAAACGAAATCGCCCACCGTGTGCGTGCCGCGGCTCACCTCCAGCGCCGACATGACCATGATGATCGTCATGCCGATGCCGAAGATTACCCCCTGGCCGAAGTTCAGCCAGCCGAGCGACGTCCAGGTCTTGGTCGCGGCCTGCTCGTAGCGCGCCATGGAGCGGTCGAAACGGCGGGACTCCATCTCCTCGTTGTTGAAATACTTGACCGTTTCATAGTTGAGCAGCGAGTCCACGGCCTTGGTATTGGCGTCGGTGTCGGATCGGTTCATCTCCCGGCGAATGGCGATGCGCCAGTCGCTCGCCTTGACGGTGAACCAGACGTAGAGCCACACGGTGACGGCCACCACCGCGAGATAGGTCCAGCCATAGACGAAGAGGAGGATGCCGGCCGACAGCACGAACTCGAGTACCGTCGGCACCGAGTTGAGAATGGTGAAGCGGACGACGATCTCGATGCCCTTCGTGCCGCGCTCGATGATGCGCGACAAACCGCCCGTGCGCCGCTCCAGGTGAAAACGCAGCGACAGCGCGTGCAGATGCACGAAGGTCTTGTAGGCGAGCTGGCGCACTGCATGCTGGCCGACCCGGGCGAACAGCGCATCGCGCAGTTGATTGAAGCCGAGCTGCCCCACACGCACCACGTTATAGGCCACGACCAGCATCACGGGACCGGCGAGCGCGGCGGGGATCCAGGCCGGCGGCTCCCCCTCCCCCGACAGCACATCGGTCGCCCATTTGAAGAAATAGGGCACGAGCAGAAGGATGACCTTCGCCAGCACCAGAAGCGCAAGCGCGACGGCGACGCGAAGCTTCAGATCCGGCCGGTCGGACGGCCACATGTAGGGCCAGAGATTGCGAAGCGTGCGGAACAGCGAGCCGGAGTCGGAGGAAACGGTTTTCTTCTGCAATTCGTGCGCCTAACCTGCTGACGGAACTTCTCTTTTGGGGATCGTTCAAGTTTCGCGGAACAATCCGCCACCGCCCCCGCCATCGGACTGCCGGGACCGGAGCGGAACGTTATGCCCCATATATGATCGTGTCGGGCAATATACCAGCCGCGCGAAGCCCGCAACGACCGCCCGACCACATGCGGGCGGTTCACGCGGGCGCCAGCGGCACCCCATGAACCTGGCGCAGGGCCTTATCGCTTGTCGATCGCCGTGAGGTCCGCTTCCTCACCCTCTTCCGTCACGGCGGGCAGCTTGAACATCTGTCCCGGCCAGATCAGGTTCGGGTCGCGGATCTGGTCCTTGTTGGCCTGATAGATGGTGGTGTAGCGGATGCCGCGGCCATAGACTCGGCGTGAGATATGCCACAGCGTATCGCCTTTGCGGATGATGACAGCCCCGTCCTGCCGCTCGAGCGCCGGCTGAACCTGGGCCGTCGCATCGCTGCCTTGCTGCAAGGCAGCTTCGGCCGCGGGCGCCACGGAGGTCTGGCTTTCGCCCTCGTGGCGTGCAAACGGCACGGCAGCACGAGAGATGACGGTCACGCCGTCATTGCCGAGCACGTCGGCCCGCACGATGTAGTCGCCGACCGGCAGGTCGCGCTCGGTTTGGATGAGGAAATGGCCGGTCGCGTCCACAGTCGCCTGTCCGAGCAGGATGTCGTTGATGTAGACGCGCACGCGGCGGCCCGGTTCGGCGCGGCCGGCGACGAATACCTGCCTCCCGTCGATCTCGACCGCCTCGATGAAGGGCTGTGCGCCCGGGCGCACGTCCCTCTGGGCCTCGCCGGCACCCTGGTCCGCCTGGCCGGCCTGCTGCTCGGCAGGCGCAGTCGCGCGCTTCTCGGCCTCGCCGACCGGATCGGATTGAGCGGCCTCGGTGGCAGTTTCGCTGGAAGTTTCCGGAGCGCTGCCGGTCTTGGCGTCCTCAGCGGCCTTCTCGTCCGGCGCAGCTCCCTGCGCGGCGGAACCCGTGTCGGTGCGGGCTGCTTCTTCCCTCGCCTCGGGAACCGAGATCAGGCGGCTCGGCTGTCCGGGCTGTTGCACCAGCGCGACGACGTCGCCATTGGCATGGGTCGGCACGGAAATGATGGCCGTCTCGAGCGAAGTGGCGGAGACTCGGTCGGGCGTGATGGACCGCAGCACGACGGTGTGGTCGCCGGGCTTCAGCGCGCGGTCGAGGACCGTGGCGAAATCGCCGTTGTCGCCGGCCTGCGCGGTCGCCAGCACCGTCGAGCCCGCCACGATCTCGACCGTGGACTTCGGCGCGGCACGACCCGCGATCACGACCGAACCGTCGGGCTCGACGCGCAGCAGATCGAAGCTCGGCACGATGACATCTGCAGCAACCGAAGTCGCGGCTGCATCGGGCGTATTCGACTGACCATTCTCCGCCTGTGCCTGCGCGGCATCCGGCGCGCTGCCCGTGTCAACCGGCGCCTGCGTGTCTGCAGCGTCAGCCCCCCCGGACTCTGTCGCTGGCTGCTGGTCGGCGGTATCGGGCTCACTGGACTGCCCCTCTGCGTTTGAAGCCTCTTGGATCGTCCCGGAAACGGACTGGCGGGAGGAAGCCTCTCGATTGCCCTCGCCCGCAGGCGCCGCCGTCTGGCTGGCTACCTCTCCATCATTTCTGTCAAAGACACCGCTGCAATACGCAACGCCCCCCGCTGCAACGAACAGGCCCACCAGAAAGAGCAGAAATCTCTGAGGTGTCATTGTCCTTCCCGTTTCCCTAGCCCTCGCGACCGGTCTAGCGCGTTTTCCGTGAGCCGACAAGAAAAAGCCATTGAAATACAATGTCTCGGGCCCCCTGGAGCGCCATTTCCAGAGGTTTCACACAGAAATGCTCGTCAGGTGAGCGCGGTCGGCCGGCGCAGGCTGGTCCGGCGGGGCGCAAATGCGCGCGGCCGGGACCTCCCCAGTATACGGGAAGAACCTTGGACATATAAGGTCAAATGCGCCCTTGGGGAGCCCGTCGTTCGCGGGGCGGTCCTGCCCGCCATCCACCTGCCCCTTTCTCGGGCAGGTTCTCAGGCTGGCACGGAGCTGAGGCCCGACATCGGGCCTCCGGCGTGCAATGGCCTAACCGGCGAGCCGGATGACCTCACGGTTCTTGACCAGCTTGTAGACGATGGCGTCCATGAGCGCCTGGAACGAAGCGTCGATGACGTTGTCGGACACGCCCACGGTCCACCACCGGTCGCCGCTGCTGTCACCGGATTCGATCAGCACGCGCGTGACCGCGTCCGTGCCGCCGTTCAGGATGCGCACCTTGTAGTCGGTGAGCCACATGTCCTCTATCTCGGTCTGGTACTTGCCGAGATCCTTGCGCAGCGCAATGTCGAGCGCGTTCACGGGGCCATGGCCCTCGGCGACGGACATGTGCGTCTCGCCGTCGATCGTGACCTTCACGACGGCCTCGGACACGGTCTTGATGTTCCCGCGCGCGTCATAGCGACGCTCGACCATGCAGCGGAAGCTTTCGACCTTGAAGAACTCCGGCACGCCGCCGAGCATCCGCCTCGCGAGCAGCTCGAAGCTCGCGTCCGCGCCCTCATAGGAATAGCCCTGCGCCTCGCGCTCCTTGACCTGGGCGATCAGCCGGTCAAGCCGCGGGTCCTCCTTGTCGATCTGGATACCGCGGCGGCGCAGCTCCACCAGGAAGTTGGACTTGCCGCCCTGATCGGAGACCATGAGCTTGCGCTCGTTGCCGACCGCCTCCGGCGGCACGTGCTCGTAGGTCTGCGGATCCTTGAGAATGGCCGAGGCATGGATGCCGGCCTTGGTGGCGAAGGCGGAGCTTCCCACGTATGGCGCCTGCGGATCGGGAGCACGGTTGAGCAGTTCGTCGAAGGCGTGCGACAGCTTCTTGAGGCCCGCCAGCTTCCCGGGCGAGATGCCCGTCTCGAACTGGTCGGCATAGACCGGCTTCAGCATCAGCGTCGGAATGATGGTGACGAGATTGGCGTTGCCGCAGCGCTCGCCGATGCCGTTGAGCGTACCCTGAATTTGTCGCGCGCCCGCTTCGATGGCAGCCAGCGAATTGGCGACCGCCTGACCGGTGTCGTTATGGGCATGAATGCCGAGATGGCTGCCCGGCACGCCGGAAGCGATGACGGCAGAGACGATCCGGCGGATTTCCTCCGGCTGCGTGCCGCCGTTGGTATCGCAGAGAACAATCCACCGGCTGCCCGCCTCATAGGCCGCCTTCACGCAGGCGAGCGCATAGTCAGGATTGGCCTTGTAGCCGTCGAAGAAGTGCTCGCAGTCGACCATCGCCACCTTGCTGGCGGCGCGGGTCGCCTCGACTGAGGCGCGGATGGACTCGAGATTTTCCTCATTGGTCGTCCCCAGCGCCACGCGCACGTGGTAGTCCCAGCTCTTGGCGACGAAGCAGATGGCATCGCTGCTCGCCTGCAGCAGCGCATTGAGGCCCGGATCGTTGGAGGCGGAAACGCCTGCCCGCTTGGTCATGCCGAAGGCGACGAACTGCGCCTTGCTGGTCCGCTTCTTCTTGAAGAACTCGGTGTCGGTCGGATTGGCGCCGGGATAGCCGCCCTCCACGTAGTCGATCCCGAGATCGTCGAGCATCCGCGCGATGAGAACCTTGTCCTCGACCGAGAAGTCGATGCCGGGGGTTTGCTGCCCATCCCGCAGGGTGGTGTCAAAAAGATAGATGCGTTCCTTGCTCACCGTTTCACTTCCCACGTGGTGATGCGTTCGCCCGTGACAGGATCCTTGCTATCCTTGAGCTGGATGCCCCAAGATTGGAGTAGGTCGCGGATGCGGTCTGCTTCAGCCCAATTTTTTTCTTGAATGTAGGTACTTCTTCTCTTGATGAGGGTCTCAATCTCTTGGCTTTCCGCAATGCTGCTTAGACGAGCCCTATCCCACGCATGATATGCATCGATATCAATGCCAAGCATCGCTATATCAAAAGCGAACTGTTGAGCGTCTTCCTCTGACAGTGACTTTCGTTTTCTATCCAGAAAGGCGATCGCTGGATAGGTATTGAGGTCATCAAGCAACGCTGCTTTCACTTCAGACGAAAGATCCCCTCGGCATTGGCGATGACACTCCACCATCTCGCCAAAAGTCAGCCGAATCCCCTCCTTGAGTGCTCCCTTCTCAATAATCGCATTGCGCCACGAGCTAAGTTTTGCGTCTGCTTCTTCTAGTCGTCTGAGGCTAAAATCGATTGGCTCTCGATAGTGCGTCATTAGCATGGCAAGCCGCAACACCTCGCCCGGCCACTTGCGCCCGCCGAACTTCTCGGTCTCCAGCAGTTCGTGAATCGTCACGAAGTTCCCTTCGGACTTGGACATCTTGCGTCCTTCCACCTGCAGGAAGCCGTTGTGCATCCAGTAGCGCGCCATTTGATCGGTTCCGAGTGCGCAGCATGATTGAGCGATTTCGTTCTCGTGGTGCGGGAAGACGAGGTCAATCCCGCCGCCGTGGATGTCGAACATGTTCTTGGACGGGTCATCGCAGCGGAGCCCACCGCCGAATGGCTCTAGAAGCTTCGCCATCGACATGGCCGAGCATTCGATGTGCCAGCCGGGGCGGCCCAGAACGGGGATGCCGGCGGGCGAAGGCCAGCCTGGCTCGCCTTCCTTCGAAGGTTTCCAGAGCACGAAGTCCAGTTCGTCGCGCTTGTAGGAGGCGACGTCTACGCGTGCGCCCGCAAGCATCTCGTCGAGCGGCCGGCGCGACAGCGCGCCGTAGCGCGGTCCCCGGCGCGCGTTCATGGCCGAAGGCGAGAATAGCACGTGATTATCGGCAACATACGCAACGCCGAGATCGATCAGCCGCTCAATCAGTGCCAGCATTTGGGGGATGTGTTCGGTCGCTCGGGGCTGGCTCGTGGGCTCCAGGCAACCCAGAGCCTTCACATCGGCCTGAAACTGCGCGTTAGTTCTCTCGGTCACCGCGCGGATGGCCTCGTTGAGCGTCATCCTGCCCGCCTCGATCTCCGCGCCATAGTCGCGCAGGGCGCGGGCATTGATCTTGTCATCCACGTCCGTGATGTTGCGGACGTAGGTCACGTGGTCCTCGCCGTAGAGGTGGCGCAGCAGGCGGAACAGGACATCGAAGACGATGACGGGACGGGCGTTGCCGATGTGCGCGTAGTCGTAAACGGTCGGACCGCAGATATACATGCGGACCCTGGACGGATCGAGGGGAATGAATTCCTCCTTGCGTCGCGTCAGGGTGTTGTAGACGACAAGCCCCTTGAAGCCTTCTGACATCTTCCCATCCTGCTCGTAGGCGTCACGAACGATCTGCCGACCTGGCCTGTCTGGCCTCGGCGTTTTCCATTTCGGGGAGAGAAGGTAAAAACGGCCGGACCAGCGATATGGCTAGCCAATAATGCTAATGCAGATATCGATGGTGGCGCACAGAGTTTTCATGGGCGCACTTATCGCTTCCGCATGAGGCGGCGTCAAGCGAAGAATCCGCGGCGGCCGGCCATGATCCACCCCCATTGAACGGGTCCACCTTGAAGTATGGTTTTGACCATGAAGGAGGACCACAATGGCAAACAAGCGACACAAGCCCGACGAGATCGTCACGAA